>CAYWJW010000047.1:0-12571 GCA_964458795.1 uncultured Candidatus Jidaibacter sp.
TTTATTTATGGCTGGCGTAAGGATTTGGAAATTTTTAGTAGTTGGGATAACGATTCTTTCCCTATTACCGGCAGTATGGTACTTACTCCATGATTACCAAAAACAACGGGTACTCACCTTCTTAAATCCAGAGGCTGATCCACTTGGCTCCAGTTACAATATAATACAATCAATTATAGCTATTGGTTCTGGCGGATTCTTTGGCAAAGGGTTTTTGGAAGGATCACAAAGCCAATTAAGTTTTTTACCAGAAAAGCAAACAGACTTCATACTCTCGGTTGTTGCTGAAGAATTCGGATTTTTTGGTGTGGCAGTTATTCTAGCATTAACAGTTGGTATAATTTTATCTTGTTATAGAATTGCGTTTGCATCAAATAATCAGTTTTTTAGGCTCATAGTAATTGGTGTTACAACTTCCTTTGCCTTCCATGCGATAATAAATGCTGGCATGATTGCAGGATTATTGCCTGTAGTAGGAATGCCATATCCATTACTTTCATATGGCGGCTCAAATCTCGCTACCTTTCTAGTTGGCTTCGGCTTGATATTAAATCCAAAACTATGTAAACATCATTAATTTATGAAAAATCAACCAATCAAAACCTTTTCAAGGCGTCTCTCTAGAGCTCTAAGAGATGGCCAGACCGAGTTAATGAATGATCTTTTACCAGCGCTTCAGCTTAATATACCATCTGATTTTATTGAGCTTAAAAAGATTTATACCCAAGTCTGTTTAGAAATAGGATTTGGCAATGGCGATTTCACTGCGCACATTGCTAGCGTTAATCCGGATAATTTATATATAGGTGCCGAACCGTTTTTAAATGGCGTAGCCAGCCTGCTAAGAAAGGTGCAGGATAATAGTATACGCAACATCCGTATTTTCCCCGATGATGTACGCATTCTTCTTGCCAGCATTCCTTATGATTACTTAGACAAAATCTTTATTATATGCCCAGATCCATGGCCCAAGAAGAAACACCATAAACGCAGGCTAGTGCAAGCTCCATTACTTGAGGAATTGGCTAAACACCTTAGGGTGGGGGCTAAAATAGAAATTGTTACTGATCATCTAGATTATGCCACATGGATTTTAGAAGAGGCATTAAAGTGCAGCACTCTTACAATTAGTTCCAACCGTTTAGAAGATCATAAGCATTTAGGGCAGGATTGGCTCTATACTAAATATCAAAAGCGAGGTCTGCGTCTTGGCAGCAGCATCTATTATTTTCAACTGATCCGATAAAATGGCTAGTGCCCGCCCTTACCTGGCGATATCATGCTAGGTAGCTTCGCGCTTGAGGCAATGAAGCCGTGCGGAAGTTGTAGTTGCGGCCCTAACAAACCCAAAGCTGAAGGACTGACCTGAGAGGCAAACCCTTTAGTAGCCTCTAATAAGCTTACAAATGATTTGAATGCCGGCTGAATTTTACGCTGCATGTTCTCAGGTGATGGCGGCCTTAGTTCACTTAAAAACCCATTGATGTCCATAAACGATGAACCGCTAGCTGCTCCTGTTTCTAAGCCACCACCTCCGCCTTGGTTCATCATATTAATTCTGAACTGCTGTAGTGCCATATCTTCGGCCATGAACTCACCTATATTCTTTCTTTACTCCCTATTATATTGCGCAATAGCTTTAGAAAATAGAAATTTTTAAATATTTTTGCGCTATGGACTCTATATACCAAGACATATACAGGAGCATGAAATGTTTAGGCTCCCTCAACTACCAGCATCAGCTGCTCTCCTACTAGTATTCCCGAATTAATATCCTCTACAGGCGGGATGATTATCTTCACTAGGTTTTTTACACACCTACCTGATCTTATATTTATCATTATACCCTGCCATTTTTACCAATGGAAGTCCCTGAATGAAATATTTTTATGCTTCACTAAGCTGCGTTGAGAGGTCACTTCTAATTTGTTGTTTGGCGAGTTTCTGTAAATGGTGCGCCCCGAACAACCCCATGGCACTACCGATCGCACCAAATAACATACTTGTTGTTGCGAATTCGCCAGTCAAATATTCCCCCAACAATGCTCCACCAATCCCTAAGACATTTGAGGCTAGGAAAGATTTATAATTTGATTGGAACCCTAAAAATCCAGCCACAAGAGGAATAAGAATTACTGGCATCCAAAAGTTGCTTGCCAGCCATGAAAGCGCCATTAGACTTGTACCAGTTAAAGCTAGGCTTACAGAAGCTATGGCAATAAGCAATACAGAGATTCTTGCTATAAAAAGCTCTTGCTTATCTGTAAGCTTAGGGAAAAGAGTTTTGGCAATATCATGTGCGCACAAAACACTAGTAGTATTTAGCCACGAATCTGCAGTAGACATAATAGCTGCGAGTATTCCGGTAATTAAAAGTCCTGTAATCCCCATAGGCAGATAGTTGCCAACCAGGTAGAAAAAAGCCATGTTAGGATTCATATCTGGCGCCTTAACCTTTGCGATGAATCCAAAAAGGCAGATGACCAAAGTAAGCGGTACCGAAGTATAAGCTATAACCTTAAGGGCTTTACTGAGTTGAGCACTATCATTGGCCATTAGAAACCTTTGGATAAAAGTACCAGATGATACAGGTATTATACTATAGAACAACATGCCGGCAAGCAGTAGAATATTAGCTTGAGTTAAATCCACAGAAAGATGAGTATTAGGAAGATGCTTAATCAATCCATCATATCCTCCAATGTCGTGAAAGGCTATGACACAAGCGACAGGAATCGCTACTAGCAATATAAGTCCTTGAAAGGTATCAGTGAGAGCTACGGCCCTAATGCCTCCAAAAACTGAATAAGCTACTAGTACACCAAAGCCCAATAGCACTCCTAATTCATGCGAAATCCCAAAAAAATAATTAAATAGGTAGCCTGTCGCGGCTATCTGTGCAGCAACAACGCCTATAGAGAGGAATACTGAGAATATATTAGTTACCCATTTTCCCGCTTTACCGTATAGCACTCCCATTATATCACTCACAGACATACAACCAGCCTTTTTAAATATGGCGATATTTTTGGCATATACCTTAGCAGTAATGAGCCAAAAAATTGGCTCCACTAAAATTCCGACCGCAAATATTAGACCCATAGAGTGAATTTTTTCGACAACTCCAACAGTAGATTCTGCGCCAATATAGGTAGCAAATATCGTAAATGCTAAAACCGCCGTGGATATGTATCCGCTTCCTAGCGTGTATTCTCTGATTGTTTTGATCGATCCCATCTTATAAAGTCCGATCACTAAACAAATGACCAGATAACTTGCTATAATAATTGCATCCACTACATGTAAGTTTTGCATTGCAATCACCTCAAAATACTTATCGCTCGGTATTTTAAACGATTTTGAAATATTCTAGCAACTATTATTTTGTTAAGATTTTGGGATTCCTAAATAAATATAGATAGCAATACCTCCTTATTGAAGAATATTAGTAAAGAGATATAGATATCATTATACCATGCCATTTTACCCATGGAAGTCCCTGAATGAAATATTTTTATACTTCACTAAGCTGAGTTGAAAAGCCACTTCTAATGTGTTGTTTGGCGAGTTTCTGCAAATAGTGTGCCCCGAACAACCCCATGGTACAGCCAATCGAACCAAAAAGCAGGCTTACTGTGGCAAACTCACCTTTGATATATCTACCTAACAACACCCCCATAATCGCCAAAGTAGTTGAAGCTAAAAATGATTTATAGTTAGTGTGAAACCGAAAAAATCCTGCTGCAAGCGGTATGAGAATAATTGGTATCCAAAAGTTACAGGACATCCACCATAAGGCCATTATGCTAGAGCCAGTTAGCGCTAAGGTTACAGATAATGCCGCTATTATAAGCACAGAAATTCTTGCTATAATGAGTTCCTGCTTGTCGGTAATATTTGGGAAAAGTCCCTTAGCTATATCGTGTGCGCACAAAACACTAGTTGTATTAAGCCAAGAATCCGCAGTAGACATGATTGCCGCAAGTATTCCCGTAATTAAAAACCCGGTTATACCTATTGGCAGATAGTTTCCTATCATATAGAAAAATGCTGAATTAGAATCCATCTCTGGAGCCTTTGCTTTTACTATGAAACCAATAAGACATATAATCATAGCAAATGGTAAAGACACAAGAGCATTAATCTTCAAGGCTTTGTTTAACTGAGTGCTGTCATTAGCCATTAGAAATCTTTGGATAAAGGTACCGGCTGATACTGGTATTATACTGAAAAAAACCATGCTAAGGAGAAAAAGTATATTATCATGAGAGAAATCTATAGAAAGATGCGCTTCCGGAAGTTTACTAACAATTCCGTCGTATCCTCCTACTTCATGAAAAGCTATAGCACATGCCACTGGAATTGCGACCAATAATATCAGTCCTTGGAAAGTGTCAGTAAGTGCCACTGCTCTTATTCCACCAAAGAGAGAATATGCTACCAGCACACCGAAACCTAAAAACACTCCTAATGCCTGTGAAATACCTAAAAAATAGTTAAACAGATAACCTATTGCAGCTATCTGTGCTGCAACGGCACCAACAGACATAACTATTGAAGATACATTGGTTATCCACTTTCCTGATTTTCCATATAATAGTTCCATTATATCACTAACAGACATACACCCAGCCTTCTTGAATATCGTAATATTCTTAGCATATACGCGAGCTGTAGTTATCCAAAAAAGCGGCTCAGCTAAAACGCCTATGGTGAATATTAAACCCAGAGAGTGAATTTTTTCAACAGAACCAACGGTGGGTCTTGCACCAATATAGGTCGCAAATATGGTAAACATCAACACGGATGTGGATATGTAGCCACTCCCTAATGTGTATTCCCTAATAGTTTTTATTGATCCCATCTTATAAAACCCGATTACCAGGCATAACACCAGATAAAGGCCGATAACTACTACATCCACTACATGTAAGTTTTGCATTCTGCCTATCCAAATAATTGCTTATCGTTCGGTATTTTAAACGATTTCAAAATATTCTGGCAACTATTATTTTGTTAAGATTTTTATTCTCCCTTCAAAATCCTGGCTTTTTGGCGGTTCCAATCAGCTTGCTTGATTGATTCGCGCTTATCGTATTCTTTTTTGCCACGCACTACCGCAATCTCCGCTTTGGCTATATTTTTATGGTTAAAGTATATGGAGAGGGGCACTATGGTAACACCTTTTATCTTAAGCATACCTATTAGCTTCTTTATTTGCTTCTTGTGTAACAGCAGTTTGCGAGTACGTCTTGGAAAATGGTTGAAGGAATTCGCCTTATTATATTCTGGAATGTAGGAATTTATGAGCACTAGTTCACCTTTCTCGTGATCGACATAGGCATCATTTATGTTAACGTCATGGCCACGCAGGGATTTTGCTTCACTTCCCACCAATACAATGCCAGCTTCAAACACTTCATCAATAAAATATTCATGCTTTGCTTTGCGGTTATGAACGACAACTTTTTTATAATCTGTAGCCTTACGAGTCATCACATAACCTTTTTAGCAAGCCTATCAAATTCTAAAATAGACTTCAAAAACTCTTCAAGTCCTAAAAACGGCAGCATACATGGTCCATCGCTTGGAGCATTATCCGGGTCTGGATGCGTTTCTATATAGAGTACAGCTACTCCAATAGCAGTAGCAGCGGTCGCAACCGTGCGCACAAATCTCCTTTCTCCACCGCTGGCACCACCCAAGCCCCCAGGTTCTTGCACCGAGTGTGTTGCATCAAATACTACTGGATACCCAGTATCTTTCATCACTTCAAGCCCACGCATATCGTTTATTAGCCTATTATAACCAAATGTCACCCCGCGTTCAGTAAGCATGATGTTGTGGTTACCTGTAGATGCGATTTTATCAGCAACATTTTTCATATCCCAAGGTGCAAGGAACTGCCCTTTCTTTACATTTATAACTTTACCAGTATTACCCGCGGCAAGCAAAAGGTCAGTCTGCCTACACAGGAATGCAGGAATTTGTAGGACATCAACAGTCTTACTAACTTCAGCAACTTGCGCCTCTGTGTGCACATCTGTAAGCACAGGACAGCCAAATTTATCTTTGATTTCTTCAAACACTGGCATAGCGTCAGACAGTCCAATCCCGCGCTTTCCAGCCAATGATGAACGATTGGCTTTGTCAAACGAGGTCTTATAAATTAAATTCACACCCAATTTCTTGGTGATACCTATAATATATTCAGCGCACTCAAGAGCATGTGCGCGTGATTCCATCTGACATGGACCAGCGATTAAGGTTAGTGGCAAATGGTTGCCGACTTCTATATTGCCTATTTTGATTGTACGTGCGTTCATATTTTTAATTGAATTTTATTAACGTTTGCGATTATAACCCTATTAACACAATAAATAAATAAGTTCTTATGGTTTACATGCCACATTGGCCAATCCCAAACGTAAAAAACAATATCATGCTAGGTCTTGAGCGCGTGAGCGAGCTGCTTACACGCCTAGATAACCCTCAAAATAAATTACCACCAGTAATCCACGTATCCGGCACCAATGGTAAAGGCTCTACCATTGCATACCTGAAGGCTATCTTCGAAGCAGCTGGGTATCGCGTGCATCGTTACATATCACCACATATAGTGCGCTTCAACGAACGCATAATGCTTGCAGGATGCGAGATTAGCGATCCACAACTTTATGCGTTTATTGAAGAAACCCGCCTGGCAGCGGAAGGCTTGCATATGACTTTTTTTGAAGCTACTACTGCCTGTGCATTACTAGCATTTTCAAGAGTTCCAGCAGATGTGCTTTTGCTCGAAGTTGGCATGGGAGGCCGCTTGGATGCAACTAACGTTATAGATTCACCACTCCTTTCTATTATTACTTCTATAAGCTATGACCACATGGAATACCTAGGAGATACTGTGGCCAAAATAGCTTATGAAAAAGCTGGTATTATAAAACCAGGGCATCCATGCGTCTCATCATGGCAAATGGCTGATGCCATGGAAGTCATCACTAAGAAGTGCCTTGAAGCTAACTCAGAGCTATTCGCTTGTGGAAGAGATTGGAATTTTGAAGTAAATGAGGAAGGCTTCATTTTTCACAATTACAAGGATGCTCTTAGCTTGCAACTACCAAAACCATCACTTATAGGGCTACACCAAATAATAAATGCTTCCACAGCAGCCGCTGCCTGCACTCGTTATTTAAACCAACACTTTAACATAGACTTAAACCACATAAAGCATGGCCTTACAGCAACCACTTGGCCAGCACGTATGCAGAAAATAACCACAGGCATTCTTTATGAAATGCTGCCTGAGGGTTTTGAGCTCTGGGTCGACGGCGCTCATAACACAGGTGGTGCACAAATGATTTCCGCAACCATAGCCAATCTATGGAAAGATAAGCCCACATATTTAATCAATGGTCGCACTGGAGATAGAGATATTAAAGGGTATCTTGAATACTTTAAAGGCATTGTAGAGTTCGTATGCGGCGTGCGAGTTTTAAGCGAACCAAAAGGCGAGCTTGCCGAAAACATAGCGACTGGCGCTAAAGAAGCTGGACTTAAGGCCTATGCATGCGACAGCATAAAAGATGCAGTCACACTTATACTTTCAAATGCGAAACAGCCATCCAGAATCCTAGTAACCGGTTCCTTATATTTAGCTGCTGATATACAATTGGCAAATAGCAATTAATACCATATAATCACTACACCAATTATAAGTGAGACTATTATGAGCTATAATGTTGCAGTCGTAGGCGCTACCGGCAATGTAGGCAGAGAGCTATTACACATTCTTGCTGAGCGTAAATTCCCAATAAACAATCTTTATGCACTGGCGTCCGAAAATTCCTTAGGCAAGAAGATAAGTTTCGGTGATGCTACCATTGAAGTCAGAAATCTAGCAGGCTTTGACTTTAACTTAGTAGACATCGCACTATTCTCCGCTGGATCTGAAGTATCAGCAGAATATGCCCCTATTGCAGCAGAAAATGCCATTGTTATTGATAATACTTCTCATTTCAGACTGAATGATAATATTCCATTAATAGTAACAGAAGTAAATCTAGACCAGTTAGATACTTATAAAACTACTAACATAATCGCCAATCCCAATTGTGCGGTGATGCAACTCATGGTAGCTCTGAAACCTTTACACGATGCTTGTCGCATTAAAAGGATTGTGGTCACTACTTTGCAGTCTGTATCAGGAGCAGGCACTGGTGCTATGGATGAGCTTTTCAACCAGACCAAAGCTCGTTTTATGGGCGATAAAACACCAGCGAAAGTATTTCCAAAACAGATAGCCTTCAATATTTTGCCTCACATAGGAGACTTTGATGCAGAAGGCAACACTGCCGAAGAACTAAAAATAACTCAGGAAATTCAAAAAATTCTAAGCCCCGATATTTGCGTTTCAGCTACTTGCGTTCGTATCCCGGTATTTATAGGGCACAGCGAGTCGGTCAACGTAGAGTTTGAACATCCAATTTCTGCACAAATGGCACGTGAGCTTTTAGAAAATGCTCCCGGGGTTATTCTTATGGACGACCCAGAAGCCCCTCTTAATTATATAACTCCTATTGAGTGTGTAGGCGACGACTACGTCTATGTATCTCGCATCAGAGATGATATTTCCGCCCACAACTGCCTGAACTTGTGGGTAGTTTCAGACAACTTAAGAAAGGGTGCAGCTTTAAATGCTGTACAAATTGCTGAAGAACTTGTAAAAAATTATATCTAGAGAAGCTATATAGATTTCAAATGAGTTTGCGAATTGCAGTTTGGATTTTGTTACCAATACTTTTAGCGCTTCAAACAGCGCAAGCTCAGGATAAGCATGCCTCTAAAAGCACTGTTGCCAAGAAGCTGAGCGCAACTAAGCAGACAGCGTCTAAAGCATCTCGTGGCAAAATCCTTCAATACTTAAATCGTCAACGATCTGAGGGTGCAACTATACAGCTCACTAATGAGCTAGGGTATGACTTTTCCGGTTTAGATTTATCCAACATAAACTTTTCTAATTCCGAAATAATTAATGCAAATTTTAGTAACTCTAATTTAAGTAGCTCAGATTTTAGTAATGCATTTGCTGAAGATTGTAACTTCAGTGGTGCAACATTGGTCAAAGTTAACTTCTCTAATGCTACTATTGCTTCCTCAAAATTTGTGAGCAGTAACATGCAAGAAGTTATCTTTAATTCCACTTTCGCTGAAGGGGCGAATTTTAGTGAAGCAAATCTATCTAAGAGCCTTGGGAGCGACCCTAATTTTGAAGAAGCAAACTTCTCTTTAGCTACTCTGACCCATGTATCATTTCAAAACGGCAATTTTGCAGGAGCTAATTTGAAGGATGTTGACGCAATAAATGCAGAGTTTAAGTTTTCTAACTTCAATAGAGCCGACTTATCTGAGAGCAATTTTGCCAAGGCAAATTTCTATGCTTCCACATTTGCCAAAGTAACTGCCAAGGACTCAAACTTCACTGATACCATATTATTTGCCACCAACTTCCCAAAAGCTAATCTTGATAGATCCGATCTGAGCAGGGCCTATGCAGAAGCAACTGTTTTCACCGGAGCATCTTTGGTAGATACAAAATTACCCGGCATTAAGCTAGAGGATGCAACTCTGGATAACACCATGCTTACAAATGCCGATATGAAGATGGCAGTTCTTACTAATACATCTGTACTTGGATCCACATTACAGAGAGTAGATTTATCATCTAGCATCCTCAAGGGCGTTAACTTTTCTGATTCAAATATCACATATGCCACGTTGCAAAGCGTGTTCGGAGCAAATGTAAATTTCAGCAACTGCGATTTATCTTATACCACTATAAGTGATTCTAAACTCCAGAATGTGATATTCGATAACGCCAAAACCGATACCATGATTTTGCAGAATAATGAGATCCAACAAGCACGCGGTGCTAATGCACTATTGCAGAGTAGGCTGGGTGCAAAATAATTAACTATTCCCCTGCTTTTTCTCTTCCTTTATAGTACTTATATGCGCCTTAACTATATCAATTTTCTTACGCATTGCTGATAAACTACTTTTACTTTCGCTCATAAGTCTTTTCAACACCTTATCGCGGCCTAAGATCGGCAACAGATTCTTTAGTTCTGGACCATGCTCTTCACCAGTTAGTGCAAGTCTAATAGGCCTGAATAGTTCTTTTCCACTCCTTCCAGTCTCGGTCTTTATTTTATCCACCCAAATATTCCAAGTGTTTTCATCCCAGTTATCAGCATCGGGAAGAAGTGAAGCCGCCTTAGCTACAAATTCTGCATCTACTATTTTTGGAGAGAATTCGTCACTACATATATTCCACCAGTCTTGTGCATCCCTAGCTAGTTCTAAATTTGGGCGCACTCGGTACCAAAATTCTTCAGGGATTGCATCCGACATATATTGCTTAGCTTCCATATAGCCTAAGTCACGCGTGAGTTTGGTATTAATACGCTCAAGCTCTACAATATTGTAAGTTGTAGGAGCCTTACTGAAGCTCGCAAGTGATAGTTCAGCCACAAGTTCATCCAAATTATGACGGAATTCAACCGGCGCTGAGGTCCCAATTTTAGCCAAGAAACTATTTATGGCCATCGGATGGATTCCAGCATCCCTAAGCGATGCAATATCAAACCCACCAAGGCGCTTGGATATCTCTCCATCCTTAGCCTTCAACAAAGCCAGATGACCAAACCTTGGGGGTAGTGCGCCAAGGGCTGCAAACATTTGGATGTGAACAGCACTGTTGGTTATATGGTCCTCACCTCTTATTATGTCCGTTATTCTGAGATCGATATCGTCTGCAACTGAAGCTATCATATAGGTCATTGTGCCATCAGCTCTTATCAAAACTGGGTCTCCAATATTTTTAGGATCAAAGTGCATATCCCCCTTTATAGCATCATCCCAATCAATACTTGATTCGTTCATTAGGAATCTGTAGTGAGGGTTAGTTTTAGCAGCCAGCATCTGCCTCTCTTCGGTCGTAAGTTTTAGAGCGCTACGATCATAAATTGGTGGAAGATTACGAGATAGTGCAACTTTCTTTTTAACTTCAAGCTCTTCAGTACTTTCAAAGCATGGATAGAGGCGGCCAGATTCAATCAGCTTATTTTTGGCTGACTCATGCAAATCTGTACGCTTGGATTGATAATATATTTCATCCCAATGTAGCCCCAGCCACTCCATATCTCGCAAAATACCATCAATATATTCCTGCTTGGAACGCTCGCGATCAGTGTCATCTATTCTTAAAATAAACTTACCACCCTTAGCTCTTGCAAAAAGCCAGTTGATAAGAGCAGTTCTTATGTTCCCAACATGCAGGTAACCAGTAGGTGATGGGGCGAATCTTGTAATAGTACTCATATATATAGTTTCATCATTATTCTCGTAGCCAAATTATATCTACAATCAAAAAAAATGCTAGCAGTTAAGCATAGTATGGGTCTTGGTATTATTAACTGCGCGACGGCAACCCTTGTTCTGGTGAGGCATAGTATGATGTGTACAACTTATTGAATATTCCACTTACAGATTCACTCAAGTCAGCTCTACCGAATTCAGTATCACTAATTAAACACGCTCCCGTTAAAAGGGTAAGACTAAATGCAAGCAAAACTAAGCGGACGCGAGGAGTCTGGCCCAATACAAGCCCACATAATCCTAATACTCCTATCGTGCCTATAGCCGCTGCATTCGAACCCGGTACTGGCACAGAAAATAATTTAGAATTCATATGACACACTTTTCTTATCTTATACCAAGACCCACAAATAATTAAGTGAATGCGCCTCATCTTTTGATTTTTTTAGTCGTCGCGGAACACCAAAATCTATCGCGCATTCCCTTAATTATTTATGGGCCTTTATTATATTTATTAATATACTCCTCTATTTTGGGCAATGGAAGTCCCTAGTGAAAATATTTTTCACCTGTTTTCTTTATCTGGCTTAACGGGTGAAGGCAAGGATTTGCCCGGGTTATTTCTTAACTAATCCCTTCTCTTCATAGTATTTTAGCGCACCCCTGTGATATGGCGCCGTTCTGCCTTCAGTCGCCATTTTTTCTGGATCAAGACCCGCAAAAACTGGGTGCAGAGCTTTGAAAGCTTTGATGTTATCAAAAACAACTTTTGTCACATTGTAGACCGTATACTCGCTAACATCTGAACTTGTTACAAGAGTGGCTCTAACCCCAAACGTATGAATATCATTTGGTACTCCGTTGTATAGTCCACCTGGAATTATAGTATTGGAAAACTCAGGGTTGCCAGCAACAAACTTTTTTATCTTATCATCATCTGCATTTAGGATTTTTATATCACACATAGTGCTTACTTCCTGAACTAATCCATTTGGGTGACCAGTCGCAAGCAGCATAACATCTATATTACCGTTACATAAAGCCTTTGATTGTTCTGCTGGTGGAAGCGCAGATAAGCTTTTGAAGTCGGCTTTGGTCCAATTCTTTGCTTTCATAACATCTTCCATAGTAGCTCTAATTCCAGATCCCTCAGGTCCTATATTTACTATATGGTCTCTTATATCATCAAATTTAT
>CAYWJW010000048.1:0-11932 GCA_964458795.1 uncultured Candidatus Jidaibacter sp.
AATAAAATAGTCCCAGCTATAATCAAGAGAATAGTTGCGGTACCTAGGTTGGGTTGTTTTAAAATCAATAATACGGGAGCCATAGTAAGCAATAATGGGATTGCCAAATTTCGGATTTTACCTATCTCATTACTATGAAGGTCATAGTAATACCTAGCAAGTGCCAGAACTAGCCCCACCTTCATCAACTCTGAGGGTTGAAAATTAATAAAGCCAATCCTCAGCCATCGCTGAGCTCCATTTGCTTTGTGGCCAAAAATTGCTGCCAGGATCAGAAAAAAGAAGGCAATTCCATATATCACATATGCTTGATTATATATGGTTTTGAACTCAAGGCTTGCTAATAACAGGATTACCGGCACAAAAATAGCCAGAGTAATAATTTGCTTGAGCGCCCAGGGTTCAAAGTTGCCAAGAGCAGTTGAATAGAGTATGGCAACGCTGAATAAGCACATGAGTGTTAGTTCCCCCAGTAGTAAAAAATCTAATTCCTTAAGAAAATTTATTCTCGGATTGCCGCTATTGCCTAGTTTTGATAACATATAATACTAATTAACCTGTAATAAGTTATTTACATTTTGTAGATTTTTGCTATACAATAGCATCACTTTCAACTTTTTTAAATGTTATAAAGCAATGGCTGTAAAAATAAGACTAGCAAGAAGGGGTGCTAAGAAGCGCCCATACTACAAAGTAGTTGTATCGGATGCAAGATCTCCCAGAGATGGTAGATTCATAGAAATTATTGGATCATACAACCCTCTTTTGTCCGATACTGATCCAACTCGTATTATAGTCGAAGCGGAGAAGGCAAAGAAGTGGCTTGAAAATGGTGCTCAACCAACTGATGTTGTTGCAAAATTATTTAAGAAACTTAATATAGCTCTATAAGTTTTGAATAGCTTCAATTTGCCCATGATCTATGCTTTAGAATCTGAGGCTCTTGACATCTGCATAGGTGTTATAGCAGCTGCTAATGGAATTAAAGGTTATGTAAAGATTAAATGCTTTACTGAAAACCCTGAAGATGTGGCCAGCTTTAGCGAAGTTTTTGATCCTCTTACTAAACGCGTCTTTGATATAAAGATTGTTGGAGTGCGGGGAGACTGTGTTATTGCGAGTATTGCAGGTGTCAAATCCCGCAATGAAGCTGAAAAACTGCAGAATATCAGGCTCTACATAAAAAAATCTGAACTTCCAGAGCCAGGTGCTCAAGAGTTTTATCACAATGATCTTATAGGCTGTAAAGTGCAGTTTGAAGATGGACTAGTAATTGGGGAAATAAAAAACGTTCATAATTTCGGGGCTGGAGATCTTATTGAAATCCATGATTCACTGAGTAATAAAGGTATTTATTATCCATTTAGCAAGGATTTCATAGTAGATGTGAACTTAAGCAAAAAATTTATTACAATTAGTCGTATTAATGAAATTATAGCTGTACCTGAGTAGTAAGATATGAATATTTTAATTACAGGGGTAGCAGGGTTTATAGGTTTTCATACAGCATCTGCATTGCTTTTGCGTGGACACAAGGTAATTGGTGTTGATAACTTAAACAGCTATTATGATCCAAAACTTAAAACAGCTAGGCTGGAATTACTAAAGAAGCGGTCTCAATTTGAATTCGCACAGCTAGATATAACTATACCTGAGCTGTTGCTTGAAATAGCAATAAAAAATGAAATTCAGATAATCATACATTTGGCTGCTCAGCCTGGAGTTCGTTACTCGCTTGTAGATCCATTTGCATACACTAGGAATAATGTTGATGGGCAACTATCAATTTTGGAAATATGCCGAAAGCTAACTACTCTTAAGCGGCTTATATATGCAAGTTCTAGCTCTGTATATGGAGCAAATGCTAAAGTACCTTACAGTGAGTCAGATCCAGTAGACAACCCTATGTCACTTTACGCTGCAACTAAGCGTTCATGTGAACTCATAGCTGAATCTTATTACAATTTGTTCAAGATACCAATGATAGGCTTACGCTTCTTTACAGTCTATGGTCCATGGGGTAGGCCAGATATGGCGCCATATATATTCACTAGAGCCATATTTGATGATGAGCCAATCAGTTTATTTAACCATGGAAAGATGGAACGTGACTTCACGTACATTGATGACATTGTAAGTGGGATTGTTGCAGCAATTGATTCTGAGCGTACTGATAACCGTATTTACAATCTGGGCAATCATAGACCTGTGTCGCTACTTGATTTTGTTGACACTATTAAAAGTATTATAGGTAAGCCAATCAGCATTGCTTTCAAAGATATTGAACCTGGAGACGTAGTGCGAACATATGCAGATATAGCGCTTGCGCAAGAGGAGCTTGGATTTGAACCTAAAACTAAACTAAAAGATGGACTTAAGGAGTTTATTAAATGGTTTTCTGAATACCACAGTATTGAATTGCGCAATATAAAAAAGAGTTAATATTGAAGTCTTACCGTTACAAATTAGTAGTGGAGTATGATGGCACACCATTTTCTGGATGGCAGCGCCAGGGTAATGCTACTGGTGTACAGGAAGTGCTTGAGGGTTCTATACAGAAACTTATAAAGCATAAGACAAGTGTCTATGCTGCGGGTAGAACAGATACAGGCGTGCATGCCACTCATCAAGTCGTGCATTTTAATACTGAGATGAAGCTAGATCTTGCAAGTCTTCCAGCTTCATTAAATTTTTTTATGCGACCTCATCCTGTGGTGATCGTAAGCGCTCACATGGCACAGGATACTTTCCATGCACGCTTTTCAGCAAAGAGCAGAAGTTATATATATAGAATATTAAATCGCCAAAACCCATCTGTACTATTGAAGAACAGAACATGGCATGTGCATATGCCTCTTAATGAACAAGCAATGCAAAGAGCAGCTCAGTTATTGGTAGGCAAGCATGATTTTACAAGCTTTAGATCGGCACAGTGCCAATCATCATCTCCAGTGAAAAGCATTAATGTGATTAAAGTCACTAGAGATCAAGAGCTAATAGACATATATATCAATGCTCCGTCTTTTTTACACAATCAGGTTCGCATAATAACTGGAGCTCTCAAAAAAATTGGAGATGGAAGCTGGACTGAGAAGAACCTAATAGAGCTTCTTGAAATAAAAGATCGCACAAGGTCCGCCCCAACCGCCCCTGCCTGCGGGCTATACCTCAGTTATGTTGAATATTAAAATTTAACAAAAAAGTATTTGCCAATGTGCCTCGCGTTGCTTTAAAATAGCGTGAAATTTTGCATTAAATGGTTGAGAAATGAATAATATACATATAATAGACCTAACTGTTATCATAGTTTACTTGGGTGCATGCCTATTGATTGGATTATACAAAGTAAGAAGTATAAGAACAATAAGAGATTATACTTTAGGTACAGGGTATATTCCTACTTCAGTGCTTTTGTTCACTATATTTGCAACTCATGTAGGTGCAGGATCTACTGTAGGAGTTGTAGAAAAATTGTATACAGATGGTTTGATTTTTGCAATAGCAGTAATGTTTATTCCACTTTTCTGGGTTATTACTGCTAAGATATTTGCAGGTAATGCGTACAAATTTAAGAAGGCTGGTTGCATCTCAGTTAGTGATATTATGAGCCTTCTTTATGGTAAAACTGGCAAATGGATGACGAATATTCTATCTTTGCTGCTTTCAATAGGCATAATAGCAGTGCAGATAGCTGCTGTTGGATACCTGTTTAATTACTTCTTAGGAATCTCCCATGTGGCGGGGGTTATAATAGGTTTCGGTGTAATAGCAGTCTATTCGGTTTTTGGTGGTATTAGAGCTGTATCTCTTACTGATACTTTTCAAGGGCTAATATTAATTGTAGCAATACCTGTTGCATGTATCCTAGCATTCCATGACATTGGAGGTTACGATGCCCTAGTTGCTAACCTTCCACTCTCGCACCTTTCCCTAGATCTTTCAGGAAGTAGTAGCTTACTACTTGCAAGCATGATATTTCATACACTCATGCCGGTATCTGAAGGGACTTTTATTCAGAGATTCTTAATGGCTAATAATAAAGAGCAGCTTAAAAATACACTAAAAATGATTGCGTGGATTTCCATCCCTTTCACTATGGTTATATGTCTAATAGGGTTCGTTATTAAAGTAAGAGTCCCAGAGATTGACCCTAATACAGCTTTCTTTTATCTTATAAGTAACTATTTGCCTATAGGAATTACTGGCTTTTTGATTACCGGGATACTTGCTGCCATTATGTCTACCGCGGATTCCTATTTAAATACAGCGGGAGTATTATGTGCACATGATATCGTCAAAGGAATTTTTCCACAAATTACTGATAGGCAGGAATTATTGATAGCACGCTTTTCAGTGTTGCTTATTAGTGCATGTGCTATAGGTGTAGCAATAACAGGAACAAGTTTAATGGCTTTGGTATGGCTTGCCAACATATGTTGGATGCCTATAATTTTTATCCCTCTTGCATCTGGGTTTTTAAACTTTAAAACCAACAATAAATCCTTTATTGCTTCGGTATTTATATCTCTTGTTGGTATCTTTTTTGGCAAGTATGTTTCTGGTGAATTTGCAACTATAAGTCTTTTATTTGGCGTTACAGGGAGTGCAGTAGGATTATTCGGAATGCATTGGTGGCAGAAGCATTATAATAAGATTCTGGTTAATGAAGAATGGACACTTATGAGGGTTGAGTAGTTTTATCTAAAATTTAACAAAAAAGTATTTGCCAAGATGTTGTATGTCGCCATAAAATAGCGTGAAACTCAATGTTAAGCGGTTGAAAGTGACTAATCTTCATGTAATAGATATAGCAGTTATAGCAGTATACTTAGTCCTGTGTTTAGTTATTGGGCTCAATAAGATTGGAAGGATCAAAACCATAAAGGAGTATACTCTAGGCACTGGTTATATTTCAACAGCAGTACTAGTTGCTACAATTTTTGCCACAAAAATTGGCGCGGCGGCTACTCTTGGCACGGTAGAAAAACTGCATTCTATGGGGCTAATATTTGCACTTGCAGTTATGTTTAGGCCACTTTTTTGGATAATTACAGCTCTAATATTTGCAAAAAATATAAACTATTTTAAAAAGAAAGGATGTATCTCGGTTAGTGATATTATGGGAATTCTTTATGGTAAAACCGGGAAATGGGTTACTAATATTCTCTCTATACTGCTTTCTATTGGCATTATTGCGATTCAGATTAGTGCTATAGGTTATTTATTTAACTACTTTTTAGGTATGCCGCATGTATTGGGGGTGTTACTAGGATTTGGCGTACTAGTTGTTTATTCGCTTTTTGGTGGAATTAAAGCAGTCGCATTTACTGATTCTTTCCAAGGGTTGATATTGCTTGTTGCAGTGCCAATGGCTTGTGTCATAGCCTTTCATGAAGTGGGTAGCTATGATGGTATGCTAGCAAGTCTTCCAACTTCCCACCTAGAAATTGACTTTTCAAAAGACAACATTCTTCTTCTTATGGGCCTTATTTTTTATGCATTAATGCCAGTGACAGAGGGAACTTTTATACAAAGATTCTTGATGGCTAATGATAGCAAGCAGCTAATTAAAGCCTTTCAATACACTTTTTTTATCTATGTTCCGTTTTTTGCTGTACTATGTCTTATTGGATTTGTGATGAAGGCCAAGGCTCCTGATATCGACCCTAACACCGCTTTCTTCTACCTAATAAGCAATTATCTTCCTATAGGGGTTACCGGATTGCTAATTACTGGAATATTGGCTGCGATTATGTCTACTGCAGATTCTTGGCTGAACACAACTGGGGTATTATGCGCACATGATGTTATAAAAGGAATATTCCCAAGAATTACTGATAGACAAGAACTGCTTGCAGCCAGGATTTCGGTGCTATTGATAAGTGTGTTATCCACATTTCTAGCGCTTACTGGTACAAGTATTATGTCACTTGAATGGTTGGCAAGTAATTTCTGGGGGCCGGTAATACTTATTCCGCTATCTGCAGGTTTCTTAGGGTTTAGAACTGATGCTAAATCATTCATTATGTCTTGTATTACAGCCATTATGGGATCTTCTCTAGGAGCGCATCTTACAGGGGGCTTTGATACTGTAAGTATCTTATTCGGTGTTATGGGTAGTGCGATTGGATTATTTGGAATGAATTGGTGGCAGAAGTCTTACAATAGCTCTCCTGCTAATGAAGAATGGGTGCCTAAAGAGGCTGAATAGGTTTAGTCTTAAAATTTAACAAAAAAGTATTTGCCAATGTGCCTCGCGTTGATTTAAAATAGCGTGAAATTTTGCATTAAATGGTTGAGAAATGAATAATATACATATAATAGACCTAGCTGTTATCATAGTTTACTTAGGTGTATGCCTGTTGATTGGGCTACACAAAGTAAAAAGTGTAAAAACAATACGGGATTATGCCTTAGGTACTGGTTATATTCCCACCTCTATACTTTTGTTCACTATATTCGCAACCCACATGGGAGCGGGTTCTACTGTTGGAACAGTAGAAGGGTTATATTCCAATGGGTTGATCTTTGCAATTGCAATTATGTTTCAGCCGCTCTTTTGGGTGATAACAGCGAAGATTTTTTCAGGTAATGCTCACAAGTTTAAGAAAGCTGGCTGCATCTCCATAAGCGATATAATGAAGCTTCTTTATGGAGACTTAGGTAAATGGGTGACTAATGTTCTGTCTGTGTTGCTCTCAGTAGGTGTAATTGCAGTGCAGATAGCTGTTATTGGATACCTGTTTAATTATTTTTTGGGAATCTCCCATGTGATGGGGGTCATAATAGGTTTTAGTGTAATCGCAGCTTATTCTGTATTTGGTGGGATTAGAGCGGTAGCTCTCACCGATACATTTCAAGGGTTAATACTAATTGTGGCGATACCTACTGCCTATATTTTATCAGATGGTTGTGATATATTATGGGAAAGCCTTCCTGAATCACATCGTGCGATGGATCTCACAGTGGATAATGCCCTTCTGCTTGCTAGCATGATATTCTATGCGCTAATGCCGGTATCTGAAGGGACTTTCATCCAAAGATTTTTGATGGCAAATGATAAGGAACAACTTGAGAAAACGTTAAAGATGATTGCGTTCATATCTATTCCTTTCACTATGGGTATATGCCTTATAGGACTTATTATTAAAGTAAAAGCTCCTGACATTGCCCCTAATATTGCCTTCTTTTATTTGATTAACCATTATTTGCCTATAGGAATTACTGGACTTGTAATAACAGGAATACTTGCTGCCATTATGTCCACCGCAGACTCATTCTTAAACACAGCAGGTGTATTGTGTGCCCATGATATTGTTAAAGGGATTTTTCCTAAAATTACGGATAAGCAGGAGCTGTTTATAGCACGGTGCTCAGTGTTAGTTATCAGTGCGTTTGCAATTGGTATAGCTATATCAGGGAAGAGCCTCATGGCGTTGGTATGGCTTGCTGATATATTCTGGATGCCTATAATCTTTATTCCTCTTGCATCAGGATTCTTGAACTTTAAAACTAATTATAAATCTTTTGGTGCTTCGATATTTATAGGAATTACTGGTGTTTTCTTGGGCAAGTTTATAGCAGGTGAATTTGCAACCATCAGTCTCTTATTCGGTGTTACAGGTAGTGCGATTGGGTTATTCGGCATGCATTGGTGGCAGAGGTCCTATGGTAAACTTCCAGTTAATGAGGAATTGACGCTTAAAGTTGCTGATTAGTGCTTTTTAAAGGCTGCATTTTCTTGTGGTCTAATCCTTTTTCTCAGCCACTGCGACCTTAACCAAATGCTCCACATCTTTGAGTTTACTCTTTGCACTATCATTAAGGTCTTTAATACTTTTAGCAGCATTGATTTGCTTTTTTGCCGTTACGAGATCGCCTTTTAGATATGATTCGAATGCGAAAGCAATATGCATTTCTCCCTCATCTCCTAATTGTTTATAGGTCTTGCCAAGTAGGCTCCAAGCATAGGGTTCATCACGGTTATGGGAAGTAACTTGCTTTAGCAATTTAAGTACTCTATTTGGATCTTTGTTATTGGCAATAAGTACTGAAGCGTACTCCATCGCGATGATATCTGATGCTGGTTTTAAGGTGTAAGCCTTTTGGTAATAGTTAATAGCCTCTCCAACATTCCCAAGCTCAAATAAAATCTGTCCCTTTAGCTCATATAGATATGGTGAGTTAGGCACCTCTGCCATTACCTTATCCAGCTCAGTAATTGCAAGTTGTTTATTGTGTTCTCTAAAGTGGAGAATTGATCTCGCATACCTAGCTTCTTTAGAATCCTTATTGCCATATTCATGCAGCACATCTTTAGAGCCTGAGGTAAATCCTACTATTTTTGCATGAGCCATTTTGAACTTATCTCGCATATTATTTGTAATATAGGAGTCGCCAGCAGTCCTTGGCGCATTGGCTTTAAGAAATTCAATCCTGTGCTTGGATAACGGGTGAGTACGATAATATGAAGGTATATCTCCGTAAAAGGTGCGTTCAGTTGTGCCCAACGAATGCAGGAAGTTAATCAAACCATCATTACCTACGCCTAGCTTATTCATAATACGTACTGAAGTACTGTCTGCGGCGCTTTCTTGAGAGCGGCTGAATGCCATATGACCTCCTAGTGTCATGCTTTCAGCCCCTGCTATAGTTCCTACGGCTGCGTCAGTTGATTTTGTGGCAGCTCCAACTAAGGCTGCAGCAAGTAGGCTCAGAAGCATTTTGCTTTGCAGATTCTTCATCTCAAGTGTATGTTGCACTAAGTGTCCGCCGATTATGTGACCGGTTTCATGCGCAAGCACGCCTGCAAGTACATCTGGGTTATCAGAAAATTTAAGTAAACCCGTAGATATGAATATATTCTGCCCACCCATTACAAATGCATTCGGATCTTCTTGATTTATCAAATAAATGCTCACACTTTCAGGAGCAAGGCCAGCCACTTTAAATATAGGTTTTGTGATTTCTTTAATTGTACTCTCAACTTCATCATCTCGAATCAAAATAATCCCCTGTGCATTTGCATTAAAGCACAGTAAAAGCATAATGAGGTTCAATAAAATTCTAACTAGCATATCTTTTTACCAGAACTGAATTTAAGTACACACCTTCAGAAAGACTTTTGCAAGTGGGATGGTCAAAAGCATGAGTAGTTTCTTTTATTGTAGTTAGAGTAGTTTCAGACATTTGAGCGGCACGTTTCATTATTTCTCTTAAGTCTGATTTATGCAGATGATGTGAGCAACTTGAATAAAGCATGTATCCATCGTTCTTTAAAAGCTTGAGCCCAATATTTGCGATATTCTGATATTTTCGCATTGCTGCTGGTTTACTTTTTTTGTTTTTAATAAGTGGAGGTGGGTCTAAAATTATGAGGTCGAATAACTCACCTTTATCCCCCATCTCATTCATCAGCTGGGTCGCATCTCCATGGCAGGTTTTATATGCAGCTGCTTCAAATCCATTTAAATGTATATTTTGTTCCGCAAGTGCTAATGCAGGAGTGGAGCTATCAATAAAGGTTGTATGTTTTGCTCCAGCTTTAAGAGCATTAATGCCAAATCCCCCTGAGTAGCAAAAGCAATCCAGCACTTTGGCACCATGTGCAAACTGCCGTATTAATTGGCGATTTTCACGCTGGTCATAATACCATCCAGTCTTCTGACCCCGCAGTATATCAACCAAGAACTTACAATCTCCTTCCTCTATAATTATTTCACTTTTGGGATGGCCCTTAAGCAAATGCATGGTGCTTGTGAAATTCATTATAATAGATTCAGCTCCAAATAACTGAGTTAGAGCTTCTGTAAGCAAATCTTTATATAAGAAATAGAACTCCAAAGTGCTTTCAATCCTAAAGTACGTGCCAAATCTATCTATACTTAACCCTCCTAAACCATCTCCTTCATAGTTGATTAGCCTGTAATAAGGTGCATTAGTAAATAAATCTCGTTTAAGCGCTGCATTTCTTAAACAGCTCTTAAAGAATTCTAAGTCCAGGACATCTATCTTTTTGGAACTTAAGAGGCGGAAAGCCAGCTTGTGGTTCTTATCTATTAGAGCCGATCCTAAAAACATACCTCTAGGGGTGTACAAATGAGCTACTTCAGAATTATGAGAAATGGCTAGAGCCGACGGATTAGTAATCTGGTCGGCAAAAATCCATGGATATCCGCTCGCAACCTTCTTAGCTGCTTCATGATTTAGGTAAATTTGGCAAATATTTTTGCTCATTTTTATTGCATTCGCAAGTTAGGTTTGCTCTACTTATATTTGTAACATTGAAGTTTCATTATATGAAAATTCTCAAAATAGCACAATCTTTTGCGAACAGGCATCTCACCATAGATATGTTGAGAAGTGCTTTTGTAAACTATACCGAGCTTGCCGAAGAAATAAAGAATTATGATGAAGCCAAGGGTTTAGCGGAAGATCTTAGGCAAATCTCCGGTGACTTTAAGATAGCCATAGATAAAATTAAGGACAATAATGACAGCAAGAAAAAGTAGATTGAGCAGCAAGTCTATACTACCTGAGCCCAAAATTTTAATGGGTTATGAGAAGCTATCCAAAGGTGCTGCGCAGACAATATTGGATATAATTAGGTCGGAACAAGAGCATCGGCAGAGATGGGAAAATAACTATCTTAAGACATTATCTCATAATTATAGGATGGGGCAGCTTCTGATTTTTGCCCTTGCAGTTATTATAGTGTATGTCTCTATTGCATTTGTTATGGTGCAAGACCGTGCTGTTGCCATTGTAGTTGTGCTTGCTGGGTTTGGTTTCCTATCTCTAGTCGCCATAATTAATACAAGCCCAAAAAATTTGCTTAAGAGATATAAAGCGTATAATGCCAAGTCCAATAAATAGAACTACAGATTTATAATACCCTAAAAAAGATTGCAGCCTAAATTCTTAGGGCGTCGTATATCTTCCTCCTGTGGATCTAGAACTCTGCACTGCGTCTTCTCTACCCAAAGCTCACTAGCTCTCTGAGAAGCCATATATGGAGCACTTCTTATATTTTCTGTTCCTATAGTGGCAGTAGTCACTCCCACACCTGTACTTAAAGCTGTGGCAGCTACTATTGTTTTAGTATTAGGCCGGCTACCACCAGTTAGCATAGTGGCTGCCACCGCTGTGGTAGTAACTGTGCCTCCTACTAGAGCTCCAGTAGCAGCACCTACTGCCATCCCAATTCTTTTTCGTTCAGCTCCATATTGCATCATGCCAGTATAGGGTTCTACAACTTTTTCTTTAGCAATTTCTTTGAGTTGGGGATATTGTTCTCGAACGAGTCTACTATAGAATTCTACCGCTCTAGCCATTTCAGCTTTATCGCCCACATGGAAGCTTGCTACATGTACCAACTGGTCGGCTAATTTTACTAATAGAGTGGGTTGAATAGTTTCATTGATTTCTGTAATATTAAGATTACGCAACTTTTCCATAGCCCAAGTTGCGCAGCTATGTACCTTTGGCACTTCTTTTTTAGGAAGTACTTTTTCATTTGCATATGCCACTGCTTTTCCGGCAAATAATGTATATGCACACATTAGCAGAATAACTCCCTGCATAAATGAAAGAGCTTCTTTGCCAAGTGGACATTGGTAGGAACGATTTCCAGCTTTATTTATTATCCTACCTTCTTTATGAACAGTTCCTGCTGCTTTATGCGCTGCTTTATGAAGTGCTTCTAATTGGGTGGCATATGGAGCTGCCAGTCCATCAAGTATAGATATCCCACCAATTATGCATGTAAGAGTAGTAGACGTTTTAACTATAGCTTTACAAGATTCAGCCACCTTATCAAGCCTAACAATACTTTCATCTCCTAGAACAAAATAAGGTATAGCTTCTTTATTTTGTACATCTTTTGGTCCAGCTTCTTTTCTTATAGCTACTTCTAATTCTTCAGCTTTTTCTT
>CAYWJW010000049.1:0-11736 GCA_964458795.1 uncultured Candidatus Jidaibacter sp.
GTTGTTGAGTATCTGGAATGTAAGTAACACCAGCTTTAAAGCCATACCAGGTTGGAGTGTAGTAACTAATCTTAGAAGAGTTAGCGACGTATGAATGATCTTGCGCAGTTAACAGGTTAGGATTTACTATCTGTTTTCCCGAATGAAGAGGCAAAGGAAAAACGAAAAATGACTTACTAACATTAGTGTTAATCCAGTATTGCCAATCACCATCTATCCCACCGGTTGCACGGGCAAGAGAAGCCCCACCTGTTTTCAATGCTTCATAACTGCCTGAATAGCTGCCAGCCTCTATTCTACCCATACAGTTCTCAACATACATCATAGTTTGGTAAGCAACAGAAGGCTCACCAAGTAGTGGGTTGCCTTGAGGATCCACATCTGTAGGGTCGTAACCAAATTTGCTGTTTGAAGTATCAACATTAAGAACTATCAACCCACCATATTTGAAGCAGCTAGCGTGACCATCTGCGCTAATATAGATAAGTGGATCATTCACAATGCCATATCTATCGAGCTTTGAAGGTAATGTAGTTATAAATGGAATATCTTCAGACAACAATCCTACTGGTGGCGCCAGTGGAGTACTTGAGTTATATGGAAATTTCTCGGATTTATATCCGAATTGTACATCCATTTCCGCACCTAAAGTAATAGTAGGCGCCTTCATATGTGCAGAAGCAGCAGAGGCAACGCTAGCAGCTAACGCAGCAATAATAAATTTTGTTTTTTTAGACATTATATTACCCTTCGTTATAAAATTAATAATTATCAATGTACTAAAGTTAAACTCCAATACATACGCACAGCAACTTAAAAAACTTAATGTTTGAGTTTTATTGAATTTAGTTGCAAAACGGCAACTGTAGCAACATGGTTTTAGCAAAAGCAAATATACCTTCACTTCTTCTATCTTATATTTATTAGTATACTTGACTTGTTAGTGCTTATGGAAGCACCATTACAAAATATTTTTGCCTCTGTAAATTTCATATTTTTCTTGAATAAGATGCCGTAAATGGTTATTATCTCTAAGTTTAATAAAAGTAATAGATATTGATGAAGAATAGTTTAGATACTTTTGAAACAGTACAAAACACTGGTATTGGAATAGATGTCATTTCCGGTGCGTTATCGCAATATTATAAAGACAGAGAAGATGTGCATATTGTATATGGACACAATTCGGTTAATACAGATACTGCAATTGCCAGTTTGGCAGCACATATACTAAGAGTCTACGGTGAAAAGCCTTCATTAAAGTATATAGGACTTTCTTTTGCTATAAGTACTATACACCAAATAGCTGTTGTTATAGATATGGAAAGCAAACTTATCTATTATAAGGATTCTTTACATGGTTCTACCCTACCCAAGCTTCAAGTACTAGCCAATAGTCTAAGTCAGCTTTCTAATACAGATTCATATAGAATAGGGAAATTAATTTATGAGGGGCCTTACACAGATCAAGAGCATATGTGGGAATGCGGCATCTATACCTTCTATAACCTTACGTACATAATTGACCAAACTTCCACAACTGACCGCCCTAGCATTGATAAACCAGAGAGAATAGCGGATTTAAGTGATTTAGAGGCGCGTTATAATGACATACAAGCTCTCTCGGATGAATTTGTGAAGTCTTATGCTCCTGTTTATAATGATACTAGAGAGAAGAGAAGAATAAAGCTGCTATTGCGCGATGCATTAAGCGGACTCCCAGAAAACACTGCACCTGCATTACTTGCGGCATTAAGACTAGAATTATCTCCTGACTCTCCTGATGAAATAAGAGAGAGATGTATTTGTGATTTTTTACAAAGCTACAAAACTAACCATGATGATAGAGGAAACCAAATCGTCCATGCTTATATAGAGTTTCTCAAAGGCTCGCATGGTCTTGGTAAGTGCGCGCAAGGCATGCTAGTTGCATCAGATAGCAACTGCGCTATAGTACAAGGCTTTTTAAATACAATTTTGCCATCTCTTGTGGAAGTAAAAGTAGATGAAACCTTGAGCGACGCGAAAGTACTACCAGCATATAAGAAAAAAGATGGACATGACACCCTTGAACACAGGAAGAACAGGAAAACTCCAGTAACACCAAATGATATGGGCTTCACCATAGTAGGCCCATGCATAATAGTTGGCGCACTGATTGGCGCATTAGCGGGATATACACTTAAAAATAGCTCTAATATTGGTGCATTTAGGCTGTTGTCATCATGCTTTTCAAGCTCTGAGATAACTCCTCGTATAATTACTAATGCCATTATAGGTGGCTTTGTGGGCCTTATTGCCGGTGGGTTAGCATCAAGTAGATCAATTTGAATGCAGTTCGGTGATTCGAGCATGGTAAGAAACATGCTTATAAATCTGCTCAGCAATAGTGTTCATATCCTGAGTTCCATCTATTACCTTAAAGCGATTAGGCTCTAGGCTTGCACAGGCAAGCAAGGCCTTGCGTACTTTTTTATGGAAATCTATATCCATTGCATCATAGTGGTTATTTAACTCTCGCACGCCTTGAATACGCCTTAAGCCTACTTCCGGCTCTATATCTACCAGAATAGTTAAGTCGGGAGCAAAGTTGCCGAAGATATCTTTATGAAGTTTGCGGATAAGCTCAACATCCAAACCTTTTGTATAACCTTGGTAGGCTATACTGGAATCGATAAAGCGATCGCATACTACAACAAAACCCTCTTTAAGTTTTGGCTTTATGAAGTGTTCTACATGATCATTTCTCGCGGCTGATATAAGCAGGAATTCGGTTAAAGGGTCTTCAATACCACCCTTTTCCAAAAGTAATCCACGGATATTTTCAGCAAGTGGTGTACCACCAGGCTCACGCGTTAGGATGGCTTCCACTCCAGCTTCTTTAAGAGCAGCCATCAGGAGTTTAGCCTGAGTAGTTTTGCCAGAACCTTCACCGCCTTCAAATGTTATAAACATTATGCACTCCTTAAACTTAGAAAATACTGCTCTTATATTTGTCATGCTGAATTTATTTCAGCATCTCATAAACCCTAAGCAAGATGCCGGATCAAGTCCGGCAAAGTTCTAGAAGAATCTAAGCTTTTTATCCGGTTTAGTATCACCTTGGGGAGCATTCGACCTCTCCTCAGTTTCGCGACTAGAGCTTCCACCTGTTGTGCGCTTAAACTTCCGTTTACCGCTACCTTTGCGCTCACCTGAATCTTCCGTATGCTCACCACCTTGGTGTTCACCATGTTCTTCACGTGGCTCAGGACGGGGTTCTGAACGTGGCTCTCTTTCAGAGCGCTCACCACGATCATGTCCACGATCGCGAGGCCCGCGTGAATCACGCCCACCACGATCTCTTGGTCCTCGTGAATCGCGTCCACCACCTCTACCGCCTCTTGGCTCAATTGCTTCAATTTCACCCAAAACTTCATCATCAGGCGCATCTTCAGAGGATTTAGCAGCTTTCATGCTAAGTTTAACACGACCAGTTTTATCTATATCAATAACTTTAACCTTCACTCTTTGACCCTCTGAAACGAAGTCACGCGGATGGTTAACTTTCTGACTGGACATTTCACTTACGTGAACTAAACCTTCACAGTTACGCATAATTCCAACAAAAGCACCAAAGTCAGTTACTTTAACAACTTTACCATCATAGATAGCACCAATTTCCGGCACAGCTATAATATCACCAATCATTGCAAGAGCGGCTTCCATACCTTCTGCAGAAACTGAAGCAACATTAACTGTACCATCATCACTGATATCAATTTTAGCTCCGGTTTTTTCTATGATATCTTTAATAACTTTACCACCTGGGCCAATTAGTTCACCTATCTTTTCTTTAGGTATTTTTAGAGAGTGGATTTGTGGAGCGCTTTTAGAAATTTCAGAACGCGACTTAGTTAAGGCTTCTGACATACAAGATAGAATATGCTTCCTACCGTCTTTAGCTTGAGCAAGAGCTTGTTCCATAATGTCTTCAGTTATACCTTTAATCTTAATATCCATTTGAAGTGCGGTTATACCTTCCTCAGTACCAGCAACTTTAAAGTCCATATCGCCAAGATGATCTTCATCACCCATGATATCAGAAAGCACTACAAAACGTTTACCTTCTTTTATAAGACCCATAGCAATACCAGCAATTGGTGAGCGAAGTGGGACACCCGCAGCCATAAGCGATAGTGAGGCACCACATACGCTTGCCATTGAAGATGAACCGTTAGATTCAGTAATCTCAGAAACAACACGTATCGTGTAAGGGCATTCTTCCTCAGAAGGAATAAGCGCATTAATCGCGCGGAAAGCTAGCTTTCCATGACCAATCCCACGTCTTCCAGGCGCACGCATTGGCCCGGTTTCACCAACAGAGTATGCTGGGAAGTTGTAATGCAATGTGAAGCGATCCTTGCGGATACCTTCAATGTCATCAACCATTTGTCTATCTTCACCAGTACCAAGTGTAGTTAGAACCAAGGCTTGTGTCTCACCTCTTGTGAATAAAGCAGAACCATGTACGCGTGGCAGAATATCTACCTGGGACATAATCTTCCTTATATTTTCAGGTCCGCGACCATCAATCCTTAGCTTTTCACTAAGAGCTAGTTCACGCACAATTTTACTTTGAAGTTCCTTAAATGCGCTACTTACTTTCTTCTCATCCAGCTCTTCCTTCTCAACTAGGGCTGCCTTGACAGCTTTTTTAAGCTCATCAATTTCCGCATAGCGAGCTTGTTTCTCAACTATCTTATAGGCAGCAGCTAATTTCTTACCTACTAGCTTCTCGATGCGAGCAATGATATCACTGTTATCAAATAAAGTAACTTCCCATGGCTTGTTCCCCACAGCTTTGGCCATCTCTTCAATCGCTTCGATAACACCTTGGAAGGCCTTATGTCCAAACATAACAGCTTCAAGCATGATTTCTTCAGAAAGCTCTTTAGCTTCTGATTCAACCATAAGAACTGCATCTTTAGTTCCAGCAACAATAAGATCAAGCAAGCTGCCATCAGCTATTTCTGCAGCAGATGGGTTTAGAATGAATTCACCATTTTTATAACCAACACGTGCAGCACCAATTGGCCCATCAAACGGAATGCCAGATATGGCAAGAGCCGCTGAAGCACCAATCGCGGCGACGATATCAGGTTGGTGTTCAGGGTCGTATGATAGAACTGTGCAAGTAACCTGAACTTCATTGCAGAAGCCATTTGGGAATAATGGACGAATCGGGCGATCTATTAAACGTGAGGTTAAAACTTCACGCTCAGTTGGCCTATTTTCGCGTTTAAAAAAGCCACCTGGGAACTTACCGGCAGCGTAATACTTCTCTAAATAATTTATAGTTAGTGGGAAGAAATCAATTCCTTCCTTAGGCTCTTTAGCAGCAACAACAGCGCATAGCACTACTGTATCACCTTTTCTTGCAACTACAGAGTGCGCTTGGCGCGCAATCTTGCCTGTTTCAAGGCGTACAATATCTTTGCCAAATTGGACTTCTTTTACAATAATTTTATCAATATTAATCGGCATTTATATATATCCATTTAAATTATGCGCCAAACCATTTTGACGCATTTTCACGCATCTTTCACAATAAGTTAGAATGAAAATTTTTTTCGTCACTTATTTTCTGATGCCTAGTTTTTTGATCAATTCTTGGTACTTTGAGGCATCTTTACGCTCAAGGTATTTCAACAATTTTCTACGTTGGTTTACTAGGAAAATCAAACCGCGTTTTGCTTGAGTATCTTTTTTATTGAAACTCAAATGTTCGGTTAAGTTTCTAACTCTTTCTGTTATGATTGCACATTGCACATCAACCGAGCCAGTGTCTCCTTTACTTAAACCAAAATCTTTAACTAAATCTTTCTTCTTTTCAGCAGTAATCGACATCGCACACTCCATATATTATAGGTTAAAAATTCGCTTCGGTATCAAAACGCCATCCTCCAGCTTACAAATTGCAATTGGGATATTTCCACATATAGCAACTATACCCTCGCCCTCGCCTTCAGGTGACACTCGCACCCTTTGGCCAAACTTAAGACGCTTGCCTTCTGACTCTGATACCCGCCGCACTAAGATGTCGTCCAGCACGGCAGCAATTGGGATAATTAAATCTTCCCAACCACGATCCAAAGCATTATGCACTAGTTTTTCTAAACTTTCTAGTGAAATCGCACTTTCGGCAGTAAAATTACCAACCCGAGTTCTCCTTAAATAGGACACATAACCCAAAGCACCTAGCTTTTCTGCTATATCTATTGCTAGCGATCTTACATAAAAACCCTTACCACAGCATATGCGAATAGTAGTTTTATCGCCCTCATGACCTATAACCTCAATTTCAGATAACTCTACGAGCTTTGGCTTAAGCTCAAATGCTTTACCTTCCCGGGCCATATCATAAGCACGCTTACCTGCAACCTTAACTGCTGAATACTTAGGTGGGGTTTGCAAGTACGATGGTGTAAACTCTTTTAACACTTTCTCGATTTCTGCCCTATTTGGACGTACATCGCTAGTTGCTATAACAGCACCTTCAATATCTATAGTATCTCTATACTCACCCCAAGTTATAGTAAACTCATAAGCCTTGTGAGATGACATAGCGAACTCTATAGCCTTCGTAGCTTCGCCTAGAGCAACAACTAGTACACCTGAGGCCATGGGATCAAGTGTGCCTGCATGCCCTAACTTCTTTAAACCAACCAGCCGCTTTATTCTGTTTAAAGCGTTTGCTGATGAGATTTGTAGCGGCTTATCTAAAACCAACCAGCCGTTTGGGTGAGATGTTGTCATTATTCCTTAGTTTTTTATATTGCACAACACGTGGTACCTAAGCATGGCAATAAGTTATCCAGTTCCACGTCATCCTCGTATTACCTTGGATTTGGTATAAGCTTAATCTCTTCGTCTAACATAATACCAGATTTTTTATATACGCGCTCTTTTACTTCGCTAATTAGGTTAAGCAAATCTAATGCAGTTGCATCCCCTAGGTTGATAAAAAAATTGCAGTGCAACTCTGATACTTGTGCGCCTCCAATGATAAGACCACGACACCCAGCTTCGTCTATCAACTGCCAAGCCTTTAGGCCTTCGGGGTTTTTAAAGGTTGAACCACCGGTTCTAGAACGAACTGGTTGAGTTGAATTTCTAGCACTTTGAATTTGAGCTATTTTTTCGGCTATCTCAGCCTCAGTGCCAGGAGCTCCTTGAAACTTAGCATCCACAAAGACCCACTCGCCCTCTAAACTCTTTCCACGATAGTGGTATCCCAAATCACCTGTCTGAAATTCGCGCAGTTCACCACTACGGCTCACTGCACGCGCAGAAATTAGCACATCTTTGGTCTCACTACCATAGGCCCCGGCATTCATGGCCAAAGCACCACCCACAGTGCCTGGAATCCCGGCAAAGAATTCGAGTCTCGCCACCTCGGACTGGCAAGAAAATTCTGCCAAATTTACATCAAGAGTTGCAGCTCCTGCATGAATCTCTGTATCCGACACTTTGTTCGCAAAGTTAAATTCGCGCCCAAGCCTTATAGCTACCCCCTCAAAGCCATCATCATGTATGAGCAAATTGGAGCCAACTCCAAACACGAAATAAGGGATATCAGAGCTTAGGTTTCTCATAAAAAACTGCAGATCCTCTACGTCTTTAGGTTTATACAATACAGCAGCAGCCCCCCCTACTTGGAACCAACAAAATTTAGCAAGATTTGCATTTTCTCGATATTCTCCTCGCACTTGCGGCAAACGTTTTATTAAGCTCACTCTAACCTCCTGTCTTTCATTCCCTTGCCCTGAACTGTAGATTCAAGCATTGCGCGCATAAATTCATCTAAGTTACCATCAAGAACGCCTCCAGCATCTGTATCTTCATGATTAGTTCGAGAATCCTTTACCATTTGATATGGCTGCAACACATATGATCTGATTTGGTTCCCCCAACCTATTTCGGTTTTAGTAGCATTCTGGGCATTAACAGCATCCATTTTTTTCTTGAGTTCAAATTCATAAAGACGGGATCTCAGCATCTTATAGCACTCGTCTTTATTGCGGTGTTGCGAGCGTCCGTTTTGGCACTGCACAACTATTCCCGTTGGCAAGTGAGTAATGCGAACAGCACTATCGGTTGTGTTTACGTGTTGCCCTCCAGCTCCAGACGAGCGATAGGTATCAATCCTAAGGTCTGATTCATTAATTTCTATATTTATCGATTCATCCACCACTGGGTAAACCCAAATGCTTGCAAAACTTGTATGACGCTTGCCGGCGGCATTAAAAGGAGATATGCGTACCAACCTATGTATACCGCTTTCTGACTTCATCCAACCATAAGCATTATTACCCATGATTTTTAAGGTAGCAGATTTGATCCCAGCTTCTTCCCCGTCCAACTTATCTATAAGTTCAACCTTGTAGTTATGCCGTTCTGCCCAGCGTAAATACATACGTAACAAGATATCAGACCAATCATGGCTCTCTGTGCCTCCTGCACCTGCGTGCACTTCAACGAAGCAATCATTAGAATCAGCCTCGCCAGAAAACAAACACTCCACTTCTTGCGTGCGCGCAAGTTCAGCTAAGGCTTTTAATTCACCAACCACTTCTTTAGTCACAGAATCATCATTACTAATCTCCGCCATCTCAGCTAATTCTTTAAGCGAAGTAAGGTCGGTTTCAATTTTATTAAGAGAATTAACAAAGTTGTTAAGATAAGTACGTTCTTTTAAGATCTCACGCGCCTTTGTCTGATTACTCCACATATCGGGAGATTCAGAAAGTATGTCAAGCTCTGCTAGACGAGTCTTTGCCTGGTCATAGTCAAAGATACCCCCGTAAGAATTTAGCGGAGCTTTCGATTTTGGTTATATAATTTTGTATATCTATATTCATTTACTACGCTCACTTGAAAAATTAGCGTTTTTAACATCTGTCACGCTGAACTAGTTTCAGCATCCCCTTATTCTTTGCTTAGAAGATCTCAACAACAACCATTCGAGATGACGATAAGTGCAAGAGATCCTGAAAACAACCGTTCAGGATGACAAAATAATTGTAAAATATATTACCTAGCAAAGGTCAAAATGTATAGTATTTTGTTGTAAATATCCTCCTATCAAAGTAAAGTTCTTCAACTAATAAGTAGAAGAGCTATGTCACAAGAGTTATTAAATCATAAAAAATTATTCATAAAAACCTATGGTTGCCAGATGAATGTGTATGATTCCATTAAGATGGAAGATCTGCTTAAGCCTCATGGGTTTTATATATCTAATGATATGTCTACTGCAGATTTGGTAATTTTAAATACCTGCCACATCCGAGAAAAAGCAGCTGAGAAAGTATATTGCGAACTTGGGCGCATTCGAGAGCAAAAAGAAGACCGTGCATCAAAAGGCGAACAAATGGTCGTTGCTGTTGCTGGCTGTGTAGCACAAGCGGAAGGAGAAGAGATCTTTGCACGCGCACCATATGTAGACATTGTAGTAGGCCCGCAAAGCTACCAAAATTTGCCAAAGCTTCTAGAGAAAGTTAAGCGTAAAGAAAAATGGGCAATTGATTTGGATTTTCCTGCACAAAACAAGTTTGACAGTATTGAGAGTTTATCTGAATCCCAAGGGGCATCTGCCTTTATTGCAATCCAAGAAGGGTGCGACAAATTCTGCCATTTTTGCGTGGTTCCTTATACTAGAGGCGCTGAATATTCAAGGTCAGTTGCAGAAATTTATAGGGAAGCGGTTGCACTTGCGCGGAGCGGGACAAAAGAAATTCAGCTACTAGGGCAAAATGTGAGCGCTTACCACGGAGCTGGACCTGATGGCGAGATTTGGTCACTTGGGAAACTCATCAAACACATAGCTAAAATAGGCGGTATAGAGCGACTTAGATACACCACTTCTCACCCCCGTGATATGGTGGATGAAGAGCTATTTGAAGCTCATGCCGAGGTGGATAAACTTATGCCGTTTTTGCACCTTCCAGTTCAATCTGGTTCAAATCGGATATTAGAGTCTATGAATCGCAAACACACACGTGAGTTCTATTTAGAGACTATTGAAAGATTTAGGAAGGCAAAACCTGGTATAGCTTTCTCATCAGACTTTATCGTGGGGTATCCCGGAGAAACGGATGAAGACTTTGCTGATACTTTGCGGATAATTCAAGAAGTAGAATTTACACAATGCTATTCATATAAATACAGCCCTCGCCCTGGAACGCCAGCATCTGTTCTCGATACTCAAGTTCCTGAAGATGTGAAAGCCGCTCGCCTGATAGAACTGCAAGAGCTTATAAAAGGTTATCAGACCAAGTTTAACCAGAAATTTATGGGAAAAACTATAAAGGTATTGTTTGATAAAAAAGGCAAACATGATGGGCAACTTATTGGAAGATCTGAGTTCATGCAGGCAGTTTTTGTGGAAGCGCCAGATTCATATTTAAACAGTATTTGTGATGTTGAGATATGCAAGCTAGAGCCTAATAGTTTGGGCGGGAAGATAGTTGAAGGGTGAGTATTAAGTAGAGAAATGATTTTTGTTATGGATGCTATATATATTAATGACTATAAGATCCAATTGAGATTTAGTGATGATCGTGAGGGGATAGTTGATTTACAAGAGGTTATACATAATGACCATTGCAAGATTTTTCAAGAGTTAAAAGATATAAAGTTGTTCAAAAATTTCCATGTAGAAATGGACACAGTAGTATGGATAAACGGTCTAGATTTATCACCTGAGTTTTTATGGGAAAGAACTATTAATTGAAATCAGTTATAGTTATATACATAAGGACATGTACTCAAAAAATTTAATTGTTGCATTGCACAAATTTTGGATTTATAATCTAAGAGTATGAATTATTTAAGGAAGGTAAGAAATGGCAAATGCTAATCAATCTCAATCAAAAAAGAATTTCTATAATCCTTTTGAAAACATGGCAATGCCTAACTTCATGGATTTTGGGAACATGCGTCAACAGTTCAGCAAAAATATTGAAGCTTGGACTGCTGCGAATCAAGTAGCTTTAGATTTTAGCAAGGAATCAGCACGTCGTTGTGTGGAAGTTATGCAAAAAAATGCTCAGTGCATGTATGATAGCTCTAAAGAAGCTATGTCTTGCAAAAGCCTCGAAGAAGCACAACACAAGCAGACACACATGTTAGCTGATGTTGTTCATAATGCTTTTTCACAAGCTAAAGAGTCTGCTGATATCGGCTCTAAAGCAGCTAAGGAAATCTTGGATGTATGCAATAAGAGAGTGTCTGAAGCTCTGAATGAATGCTGCAAGTAATTAACTTTTTTGAGAAAAGCCCTTGTGGATCTGATTCTGCAAGGGCTTTTTTTATGGGATCTGCTATAATTTATCGAACCCAAAAAAATATTTTCATCGGGGGCTTCCATAGACCCTAAGGTGTCAATTATACTGATAAATGTAAGATAAGATAAGTGTGTTTAATAAACCTTAATGCTCCAAAATAAAAGTCATCCTGAAATTAAATTCAGCATGACAAAACTCAAAGAGGATATGCGTAAAGCATTGATATAAAAGAAAATTGTCATACCGTGGCTTGACCACGGTATCCATGCATAGCACGAGATAACGCTCATAGTAAATATTAGGTAGTTAGTAAATTTCAATTTTTGTATCAATTACTATATGATATCTGCGTTTGAGCATGGATCCCGTTGTCAAGCAACGGGATGACAGTTGGGGGCTGTAATGT
>CAYWJW010000050.1:0-11536 GCA_964458795.1 uncultured Candidatus Jidaibacter sp.
TCGAGACGCTATCTGCTATCGACTTTATAAATAGTCAATTAAAGCTTGTCCATGCTACTGAACTTCAACCTGGCTTTTCTCTTGTTATCTCTGATATAAAACTCGCTGGTAATACGAATCACTTACACCTGATAGAATTATTAGAGCGTCCCATTATTTTACCTGCTCTTATCCAAGAAATTGAAAGCTATATAAGCTCCAATTCAAAGCAACTAGTCTTTGCTGATATCACACTTGAAACCGTTGCTCGCGAGCTGGTTTGCGAAGCCACAAGAGTACAACTTACCGAGTTGGAGTGCAAGATACTTGCTGCATTAATAAGCTCAGATAGTAATATCTTAAGCCGCGAGGCAATAAAAACCTCGGTACTTGGATATAGCGAGGACGTACAGACTTCAACAATTGAAAACCATATATATCACCTTAGGCAAAAGCTTGCGAGCTGCGGGTCCACCATCCAAATAGAAAAGCTTGACGGTGGGTATACGCTGGTTTGTTATATAGCTAAGTCAGTATAAAATTAGCACGGTAACTCTGCACCTTTTTGGGGTTAAGCATAGTTCTCTTAGCTTAGATTTATTAGTATACACCCCTATTTTTACCGATGGAAGTCCCTGTTGAAAATATTTTAACCTCGGCTATTACCTGCTTCTAACTGCACTTCTTGCGATGCAGTATAATAAGCATAACCATTGGCTGCAATCATTACTGTATTGAATATCAAAGCAGCTTTATTTGTGCCAGATATAGAAGCACACAGATTCAATGAAGAAAGCACGGTTTGACCGATATGGAGTATCATTAATCCCTTTTCAAGCTCTTTTAATGGCCATCCTCCTTGTACTGCACCTTCCATCTGTTTTAAACACCAGTTAGTTGCAAGTAGCGCACCTACGTTAAGTGCACCAAAACCATATAATCTTAAATTCCCCTGCCCACTGAGCATACCAAAACCTAAAGAACCAACTATTTGAGCGCAGGCTAAACTCTTCAAAAAGTTCTTGTTAAGCAGGAATTTTTCTTGCTGGTGTAGCGGCTTAACCAGTTTAGTCTCAAATAACTCTATAAATTCTTTTACAGTATATGGACTAACCCTTGAAGTATCCTGTCCATAACAGGTTGGGCCATTATCGAATTGTATATTTGCTATCCTCCCTTCATCAAACAATTTTTTAAAGTCGCGAAAAGCATCATAACCTCTTTCGTAATAATGCTCTGTATATGCATTATCATTGTATCGTGGCTTAATCCATTTATGAAAGGCTTTAACCTTTTCTGCTATGTCATTGCTCTTAAGCGCAGCCTCCACAATTGTAACAAAATAGCGATCTGTTATATTCTTTTTTGCTTCTGTATCATTACCTAATATCATCCAGGCAAATAACAGATCTTGGAAAAGCTGTTGGTATTGTATACTAGTAACTTTGTGATTTTTAAGAAGTGAAAAATTACTGGCATCAGGATATATAGTAGCATTATTGCCAAATTGCATAAAAGATCTAACAAAGTAATGATTGAAGAATTCTGTATGTGCTTGAACATTAGCATTGCTCATATAATGATTCCTCTCAGGCTTCTTCTCATTTGTAAGCTTCTCAAGAACCTTTACTCCTTGAATATCACTGTCATATTCAAGATATAAGCCATCCCATATTTCAGAGTATGCTGCTGTAAAATCTCCTTTATACCTAATATCTTCATTAAGCATACCCAATAAAACTGGTGAAAGATTTATGTACTCACATTTCTCAAAATAGTGATCCGCACTGATTTTCCAAGCTGATATTGCTTCAGGCTTTAGTGATATACCTGTAAGCTTCCTAGGATAATCTACTGAGTCCACATAATCCTCTCAATTTAATTAAGTGTATTATACCAAGACCCACAAATAATTAAGTGAATGCGCTTCATCTTTTGATTTTTTTGGTCGTCGCGGAACACCTAAAATATGTACAATATTATAGGTATTCCGCGACTTCCCAAAAAAACAAAATCTATCGCGCATTCCCTTAATTATTTATGGGTCTTGGTATTATATAAAAAAAAGCGCTCCAGGTAAAGTATTTTAGACTAGATGTTCTTGCGGCAAGTCACATGCCGGGTAATGTAAGGTAGTGAAAATATACAACCATTTACACCTGTTAAAATATCAGTTCATACAGTTAATTTTTAACCTTCGTAAGGCCATGCGGAGTTTTGTCCCACTTATGTGGGTCTATATATAATTGATAGGCAGCCTTCATTGCAGCAAAATAATGCATTATAAAATATAACATAAACAGCATCCACTTATACCGTAGATATTTATGACCTGAAGTACTTGCTATCATATATGAAGTAAACATAAATTGGACAGTTGCATAAAATAGATTAATCCAAGTAAATAAAATGAGGAAACGATTTGCACCCGGGTCAAAGTGAAAAAACCCAAGAATTATTGCAACTGAAAGCGCAATAAGAAAAGGAGCACATAGCATAAGTGTAGGACCTATAAAGAGTACATATAAAAAGAACAGAATACCTCTCAAGCTAAACTCTTTAAGGAGATAGTTAGGGTATCTTAAAAATATGAATGAAGTGTGGAAATAACCTTTAATCCAGCGAGCTCTCTGATTTATCCAAGATTTCATTGTGACAGGAGCTTCTTCAGCAGTATAAGAATAAATTATTTTGATGCGATGACCAGACAAAGCTAACCTGATGCCCAAATCCGCATCTTCAGTTACATTATACGGATCCCAAGCTCCAATTTCTAATAGAAATGAAGTTCTAAAATGATTGCTTGAACCTCCTAATGGTATTGGATATTTGAAATATCCAGCTACAGGTAAAGCAAACGTATATAAACCTTGGTACTCAATCTCAAACATAGAGGTTAAAAGATTTTCATGACCATTATAATAGTGAAGGCGGCATTGAACGGCTACAATATCTTCTCCAGAAGTGGCTAGTGTATTTGCAGCCATTTTTAATTGAAGCGGTTCTGGCCTATCTTCAGCATCAAATATGCAAGTTAACTCTCCGGTTGCATATTGTAGCGCATAATCACAGGCTTTGGCCTTGGTTTGTGGCTTAGAAAATGGCACAATTATTGTTTGAAAATGTTTTGGTGGGTTTAATTTTTTAATAACCTCTAAGGTTTCCTTATCTTCTTCTTCAAGTATCAATAGAATCTGCAATTTATCCTTAGGATAATCCAACTCATTCATTGATTTAATAAGTGATGGGACGACTGATCCTTCACGAAAAAGAGCTAGAAGCACTGTGTAGGTAGGTAATTGCTTATCAGTAAGAGCAAAGCTCATCTTATGATTCAATTCAGCATCATGGATTCTAGATCCCATGAGTATTAATGATAAACGATAGGTATTACTTAATAGAAAAAATACATTGAAGAATATATTTGTCCAATAAAGAGTCATATAGAGATCGGTAAAGCTGAAGATTATCATCCCTATTAAAATAGCTAACAAAACAAGCTTCTGCCATGGAACAAGCACTTCTTTGGCAGATAAATTAAGGTCGCTTAATAAAAGCCTTTTATTTTCAGTAAGCAAGTTAACTACCTATAAACCTATATATACTTAATATACTATTATAACTAGAACTTATTCTCAAGAGAGATGTAGAAAGAATTATAGGTAAAAGGTTTGTTTTGTATTACGTTATGGAAAGATTTGAGATAAAGCACAGTATCCTTATTCAAGTTGAATCCGATTTGAAAATTCAAATTAAAATATGGATTACTACCATCAGTGACAAGATCTGCTGCTATATCTTTCCTTAACGAATTAGCTAATACTGGAGGTAAGCCTAAGCTATCAATATCTGCGTTAATAGCTGACTTACTGAATGGACGCCTGGTATAGCTATAACCATTAAATGTATTATAGAGAGCAACAATGAGTAACGTATTGTTATTAAATGGTCTTAATCCTAGCGTTGCATTTAATGCGGCTTCATGATGCCCAGAAATTGGATAAGGTTTATAAGAGGCTTCTAGATCAATATAGTTACCATAATTAGGCCGCCCTTCCATACCGAATGGTATATTAAATGATTGGCCATATAATAGAGATGCTTTAAAAGCAAGGCGCTGTTGTATATAATCAATTTTGTCTTTAATTACCAAGTTCCCAGGGTAGAATAGAAATTGCGCACTAAGAGATGAGTAATCTGTCTTAGCCAGCTGAACCTTAGGGCCAAAGCTAGTATCTAGATTGAAGTAATCTGACGATATAGAAAATGATTGGTATGTCTCGTTATTGAATGAGCTGAAAGCTGTTATATTATCATTATAGTAATATATAGCTAGATCTCCCACAAGGGTTATATCCGGCTTTAAACCATACTCAACAAAGAATTCTAGACCCTTATAGCCGGTGTTATTTGCGACTTTATCATTAACGGTATTGCCCAATGAATCCTGAGCAAAATCACCAGATACCCATTTGGAAGTGGGGGAATAAAATATACTACTGGTTAGCTCAGTCTTGCCTTTTTCTTGTAACCAGGCTCCAGCAAACGCACTTAGAGGTGCAAAGGCCAAAAATAAAAGCACAAAAAATATGCAAACCCTTGCGCCGGTTTTAAAGCCATGCCATATATTGTATCCCAGATTCACTTGTTATTACCGTAAATTTTTTCTGCTCAATAGCTCTGTTTGTATATTTATTATTAAGATAAGGCAAGTTAAAAAGACATGAAAGGCCAATGCTATAAGCAATATTTTTACAATTGCTATATGTATACTTGGTCCAGTTAATTTAAATATGCTGCTTGGCTGATGAAGTGTACTCCATAAGTCGACGGAAAATTTTATAATTGGGATGATTATAAAACTAGCTATAGCATAGTAACTTGCAATAGTTGCAGATCCCGCACTGTTTATATTATTATGGCTAAGGCTATAATATCCAATGTAAATAAACATGAGTAGCAACATGGATGTTAGGCGGGCATCCCATACCCACCAAGCACCCCAGGTTGGTTTACCCCATACAGCTCCTGTGATAAGTGCAATCAGTGTATAACAAGCTCCAATTAAAGATAGGTGACGAGCAATTACAAATAACTGTGGATTCTTTAAAATAATAAAACCAGCAGATAATAACGCTATTATACTATAAATTCCTAGAGCAAGCCAAGCTGCTGGAACATGTATATACATAATTTTCACCAATTCACCTTGCAGATAGTCAGCAGGAGAAGTTGCTATCAAGTATGCAGCTATTGGCAAGATAGTTAATATAGAAAGAACAAGCACCCCAATCAATAGATTGAAGTGCTTGTTGATGAAACTAACCGGCAAAATTTTCATTTAAATTTAAATCTTACTGCTTCGATTCCTCAAAGGAAATCTCAACTTTATTTAGCTTATTGTTAATGTCTTCAATTGCATTTACGCTTATACGACTTGCGTTAACGTCTTTATCTATCAAATATTTCCTAACCTTTATAGCTCGTTGTAAGGAATTTCTTCTAGCTTCAGTTGCGTTTCCATCTTTAGAAAATGCATAACTTTGAATTTTAACATTCTTGCCTGGATTCCTTTTAAGATCATCAGCAATCTGGTCAAGCGTTGAAGTTCCTGTAGCTGGTATATCAACCTGAGACTCTGTGTAGTCCAAAGTTGCTAATCTACCAACAGAGACTGTAGCATTGGTTGGATGCGCTTGCTCACTACTCATTGGCGAGGCTGTAGGTTGTTGTTGATTTGCAACAACGTTGTGAGGGCTAGCGCTACTACTTATATCTGCAGCAGATTTTGTAGCAAGTTCAGGTGTGTTCACAGCTGAAGCACTCGAACTTGTGGGGGCTACAGGTGCTGTAGGTGCTACAGGAACTGCTGGAACTGTTGTAGGTGCTATAGGTGCTATAGGTGCCACAGGAACTGCTGGAACTGTCGGAGCCACAGTTGGAGCTGGCACAGCCATCGGGGCTGGAGCAGCATTGTGAGGTGCCTGCATTGGCTGATGCACAGTTTTAGGAGCTTCAGTTGGCGCAACAGGAGTTGCAGGTTTTTCCTCAGCGCTTACTGTAGCGGGGGCTACCTGTATGGTTTCCTCTATTACTGGTGCAGTAACAGCGGCTTCTGTAGCTTTAGCTTTTGGCGCATTATAAGAATCAACCTTAGTAGGCTTAGGTTTCTTTTTTACTTTAGGTTTAGGATGAGCTTTTTTATGAACTACAGGGGTATAATTGGCCTTTAGTTCTGGAAGACATGAGTCAGCTGGTATGTAACCAAGAGTTTGTATTCTATTAGCTGTTGAAGTATAAGTAGTTTCGGTACAAGTAATCTCTTTAAGTCCATCTTCAGAAACTGTTATAACACCTTCACGATGCATATGGACGTGATTATGTTTGTGAGAGTTATTATGTATAATTTCTTCTACTGGAGCGGCCCGCACCTCTGGTTCTACCTGATTGTCTTCACATATAGGCTCTGCACATTCAGCTGATTTGTTACCCCTAAATTTTCCAAGCGATGCATTTACATATGTGCAAGAAGATAAAGTAGTGGATAGAGCTATGAAGCCTGTGATTATTAGAACTTTTTTCAACATAAATTATACCAAATTCTCAATTCCTTAAAGATATTTAGAGCATAAATATTACAATTGCAAGTGTAGAAAATAAAATGGTATTATATATTTGTATACTAAATTACTATGGAAAATGAAAAAACTTTATCTACTTAGACATGCTGAAGCTGAAAAGAAGACTGGGCAGAGCGATTTTGAGCGCTCACTAACTTCCTTTGGCGAGTTTCAGGCAGAGCTTCTTGGCGAGCATATGAAAGAAAATAGTATAATCCCAAATTTGATAATCTGTTCAGATGCCATTCGTACAAAACAGACTTTACATGCTATAAATAAGTCTCTCAAATTATCTCATAACGCACTTGTATATGAGCATAAGATATACAATTCATCAGTAGAGGAGTTAGAGAATCAAATTTTGCATACTAAAGACTCAGTAGATTCTCTTATGCTGATCGCCCATAATCCAGCCATAACTACATTACCACTTAAGTTGCAATTATCAGGTAAAATTGCGGGACTTTACGACTTTAATTCCACCTGTAAGTTTGTATCGATTAACCTAGAGTTAACTTCATGGGACAAACTTTTAAGTGCTAAAGGCACAGTTGAAAACATTATTTGCCCTGGATTACCGCATCATTGACTACAACCTGAGTTCGGGATTAAAAAGCGGATAACCTTTTTAAAGATAAATGGCAAATGTCACCTTGCGACTCCGATCGCGGGGTCCATGTTCCAATAGAAAATTACTTTTCTTTTTTAATTATTAAAGTCCAAAACTCTCTTTCTATAAAACATTATGAGCGTTTAATATAGATCCCGCGATCGGGGTCGCTGGATGACAGTAATTACGCTTTACTTGCTGTATTACTTATAACCTAATCCCGAACTGAGGTCTACAATGTATAGCAGTGCTACTTACTGCTTTCTTCTTTTTTAAAAACCCTGGTAGTATCCAGCTTTAAGATCATTAAAAGAATCTTGTATAACTTTATAGTTTAAAGCTCTATTGCGTATGATGTTCGCACCTAGTATACCTGTTGCCTCAACCGCAACAGCAAGACCGGTAACTATTGCAAGAGACTCTACTTCTCCGCTAAATAGTAAGGCCCCAGCCCCACATACCATTAAGGCAGTACTTGTTTTTGCGAGCACCTTACCTACATTTGCATTCTTAATCCCCCATAACACCAGTGGAATATTTGGAATAGTTATATAGGCACCATAGTTATTATCAGCATATAAAGATTCTATTCTATTATGCAAATTTTCCGGTAGAAAGTTACAGATCAACTCACTCTTACTAAGCATTGCTGCTGCAACACAAAGTTTACTTACTGTTAAAAATGCACGGGTAACTTCTTTATATCCATATGTTGCTGGCTTATTATTCGTGCCTTGAAGTCTTTTTATCTCTTCCAGATTCGCTTTTAATACTTCCTGCTGTGACTGTTGCTGTTGCTCTTTTTGTTCTGCAATTTGTTCCGGAACAGAGTCTACCTTAGCTACTTTTTGCTGTGAACAAGCCATAAGTGGTTGTACTACATGAACAACAAATCTCAGTGTATTATTTGAGTTAACAACTGGATTAGCTATCACTTCGTATCCATACCCCCCTATAACTTCGCATTTCGTGAGTTTAAATCCTTTATATTTGTTGCTAATGATACCATCCACACTTTCCATAAGAGCTTTTATAGTTTTTGAAGACTTAAGATTTATGGATATGCATTCAATCTTCTCTTCGCCCATGTTATAAGATACTATTACTTTACACTGCATCTTAGGATTAATATCGATTACTATTTCCTTCACTTGGTGCCTCTTAATTTTTGCTTTTATTTATCAACACGTTAACATATTTCCATCTGATACTCCAGAGATTGTAACATTTATTATTTCTCCGCATTTTGCATTTAGGGATTCGGGTAGTTTCACTTGGCTAAAGTCCGGCGCACGGCCTATACCATCACTTTCTACCACTATAGAAATAGTTTTGCCTATATGGCTTTTATTGAGTGCGAGCACTTTATTTGACCCCAATTCCCGCAATTGCTTTGCCCTATCTTTCCTCACTGGCGGATCTACTTGCGGCATGCGTGCGGCAGGCGTTCCTTCACGCTCTGAGTAGGGAAAGACGTGTAAGTAGGTTAGCCCTGCTTCTTCAATTATCTTGAGCGTATTTGCAAACATTTCATCGGTTTCAGTTGGGAAACCTGCGATAATGTCTGCACCGAATACGACTTCAGGCCGCAAGCTTCTTACCTTGTTACAAAATTTAATTACCTGGGCTCGATTATGCCTACGCTTCATCCGCTTTAGGATCATATCATCTCCAGATTGCAGGCTTAAATGCAAATGTGGCATTAGGCGCGGATGCGTGATGATAAGCTCAAAAAGCTCATCATCAATTTCCGCCACATCAATTGAGGATAACCTTAGCCTAGGCAGCTCTGGTACATTGGAAAGCAGACGTTTCACCATCTGCCCAAGGCTTGGAGTACCTGGAAGATCTAAACCATAGTCGGTAATATCCACACCGGTTAACACTATTTCCTTAAAACCCTTCTGCACTAGTTGTTGCGTTTGCATAACTATCTCACCAATTGGAACGCTCCTATTATTGCCGCGTCCATAGGGTATTATGCAGTAAGTACAGCGATGGTCGCAGCCATTTTGCACTTGTAAAAATGCCCGTGACATGCCATCCATACCTTCTATCAGTTGGCTTGCAGTCTCTTTAATCGACATTATGTCATTAACTTGAATACGCTCAGTGGATTCTACATTCAAGCCTTGATATGCTTGAGCTTTAGTTTTCTCTTCATTTCCCAAAACTAGATTGACTTCTGGCATCTTAGCATAGGCATCTGGCGTTATTTGAGCGGCACAGCCAGTCACAATAATGCTAGCATCTGGGTTATTCCTGCGCGCCTTTCTGATAGCCTGCCGCAACTGTCGTTCGGCTTCCTTAGTTACTGCACAACTATTGAAGATTATGGTGTTATCAAGCCCTGCCTCGGTTGCTGACTTTTTTATTAGCTCACTCTCATAGGTATTAAGCCTGCACCCGAATGTTATCACCTCTAGTGTCATCTTTTCCTTTCTCACTCACAACTTTTTCTTCCCATCTTTTATCAATATACTGGTTTAATGCAACATGAGTTATTACTGCTCCTGCTATAAAAACTACATGAGAGGCAACGACAATGCCTATCGCGCTCTTTACAGAAAATTTTTCAAAAACATAGGAATTAGCAAGATAGCCTGCTACTCCAACACATCCTAAGAAGTAAATACGTTTGCAAGAATCTTCATGCTTTAAGTGATATGCTTCTGCATATCTCTGTTTATCAAGTTTTTCCATTTCTGCTAATTCATCAGCTTCAACTTCATTCCATGATCTTGGATCAGTTACAAGGCTTTTCAATTTCATAGATACATTAGTATAGAATGGGCGGTCCTTATAAAGTCCATCGCAGTATTGGCATTGTTTTTCAAAATCAAGGCCTTTACTCACTAAATACCTTACCGCCTTTGCAAGGCGCAGCATATAATTATGCCAGTTCCGACCTATTACTTCTTCAACCAGTACACAGCTCAATAATTTATCATAAGCTTTGTCTTTAAGATCAATTTTGCTTAAATCAATTCCATTATCGCTAAATAGACATTTTATAAAAGTTTCGGCACGAGGCCCTGTTATTGAATTTTTAACAGCAGTCTTTAACAAGATACGAACACTTGTAGCCCTAATTTTTTGTGTTAAAAGCCAGTTAGCTGTGGTTTTAAATTCTTGAGCATCATTAATCAATACAGCATCTTTTTTAACCAACATATGAACCGCTTTCTCTACAAAACTCACTTCTATAGGAGTATTAAACATCTTTAGAAACTTACTTATAGACGAATGAGATTTTAGCTTTTTACATACATGATATATTAACGATACATCATCATGCTTAGAACTGTGCCAAATTTTTATATACTTTTTACACCAACTTACCACGGTAGCAAGATCGTCTATCACCGTATATTCCCTAATAGCTTTACATAACAACTGGCAAAGCTTGTGAGAAGAAACATCCGGGTATTTTAGATAAAAATTAGCTTCATCTTCTAAATCTTGAAGAGAACCAGGTATTGGGCTAAGCTCAACTCGCTTTTCTAAAATTTTTACTTTGTCTCTACCCAAAACATAAACAGCAAGAGTATTAGGAGCATCCTCTAAAAACCATGTGGCTTCCTCTCTAAATTTCTCAGGATCATTAATTTTTAAGAAGTCTTTAACTAATGTAGTGACGACGTTTTTAATACTAACTTTTGCAATAGGCTCACATCTATCTAGAAATTCTCTAATTAATTTATAGGATTTTAATGAGGTGCATATTGAGTACGCACAGTTAGTTGCATCATTAGAACCAACCTGATTCACATACATTTCAAACCAAATCAATATAAGATCTATATTACTTCCATCATAAGGCTTTACAAATTTTGTTACATCTTCTTTCTTAACCACTCTGGGCGCATTATTTCTTACAACCCTTATAATTTCTCCGTTAAGGCTCTCAGTTGCCACTCCCCAAATATTTGGTATGTACTTTACATTGTTTGAGAATAATAGCTCAATGGTCTTCTTATACCTTATTGTAGCTATTTCTACCAAATTCATAAGATCGAATATTTTATGAACTATTTCTATTGGCAAAATTCCATTACCCTCTGCATTAGGATACAAATACTTCGACCATAGGATAAGCTCAACATAGTTACGCCGCAAAGTACGCTCATTATCATAGAAGGCAACATATCTCTTCATCTGCACATTAGGTGATCTTAGAGCGCGCACAATCGGAATATGCTTATTTTCATCCGCTTCTTTTGGATCTACACCAAGGTCAATTAAATCACTTACGAGTTCATGATCGCCTTCTGCTGCAGCGTTACTTAGCATATTGGAAAATGTTTTGCCGTTTACCACCTCGCAG
>CAYWJW010000051.1:0-11437 GCA_964458795.1 uncultured Candidatus Jidaibacter sp.
AATGCAATGCTTAAAGCGTTGGGAAACTTAATATATAATGTTCAGTGTGCTGAGTTTGAGCGGTCTAATATAAATTTAGCTGGTGCACTTTTTTTAGTTCGGGCAAACAAATTTAAGCCACAATTCTTAAATTGCGTTTTGCAAATTGCACCAGAATTGTTAACTCAAGAATATTACCTTTCTACAGAACATAAAAATATACATAAGATTAAGGGTCAATATTATGCTGGAAATATAACACGCGATACACCGAAAACCATAAGACTTCTTACCCCTTTACGAATGGCTGTGAAGAATAGAAGTACTGCTATGGTCACGGCGGTTCTAGAGCATCCAGCATTTTTGGAAGCTATGAATGCTAATGTTGAAGTTATTTGCGATCAACTCTTTTCCACTTATATGTATGCCTTGCGCTGGTATGATGAAACTGCACCTGGATCTAATACTGCAGGGCAAATGCTTAGGCAGATACAAGAATCTGGGCAGACCGTGTCGGCAGAAGTGTTTGAAGCCAATCAGCAACATATCCTTGATTTATTGCTGAATAGCTGTAAGCAGGCGATGCGCATAGCTAGAGAGCAGAACAAGAATTTACTACCAAAAAGCTTGATGAAAACCTTTATTTTTGATGGTATGGCAGGAGAGGCATTCACCAAACATCACAAAAATAATCTAATAAACTTGCAGCTTCAAAAAATGCTGGAAATATGCAAGTCATATTATGGTTCTGAGGATGAATTAACGAAGGCAAAGGCTGCAGGCCTTTATCCAAATCCTCATGCTATAATACATCTTATGAGCCTTCAGCTGCTTATAGCCAAACAAGAAACTCCAAAGATTGTTGAAAAATTTTTGGAACTTTTTGGCAAGATACTCGAAGAATTGGATCCAGTCCTCCTGCATGAGTTTTTGAATATAGAAGGGATGGCAGATAACCAATACTTTGGTTGGAGCAAAGTGGTATTACCATTTTCTGAGTGGATTAGACTTAATGAAAAGCCTAAATTCTTTGCTTGTATACAAGGGTTTGAATGTCAATTATCACTACAATCAGATCTTAAATCGCTTGTACGGAACAAAGATTTGAGAATTCTTGCAGTCGCTAATGCACCTTTTTCTGAGGTGATTGAGCAAAATATTGAGATCGTTTGTGATAGACTCATTCGCTCATATATGTGGGCTTTGGTTTATTATCACAAAGATGCAACAGTAAATCGTACATATAGTAGCCCAGAAGAATTATTTAATGCGCAAAAAGATTTTGCGTTAAACATAACTACTGCACAGGAAAAGATAATTTTGCAGGTGCTATCAAATGCTTGTAAAAAGGCAATGGTAATGGCTGCGATGCAGGGTAAAAAGGAGTGGTGCTTGAAGGAGATTAATACTTTACATATTAGTGGCATAGCTGGTGAGGGGTTTTTACAACATACAAATTTTGCGCTGCTAAAATATCAACAAGCTGAGCTTGGAAAAATATTTAAAGTCTTTGACGAGCAAGAAGCTGAGCAGAAACGCAATGCTGCCGCAATGAGCGAATTGAGAGTGCTCAGCCCAACAACTACGACTACAACTACGGCCACTATACCACCTCTAGCTAGCAGCAGCTCACCCACTAGCACTAGTCTTGCTAACACCTATATACCAACAGACTGTATAAAAGCTGTTATTGCTATAGCTTGTCTCCTATTATTCCAAAACACTATAGGTGGAAATGAGCGGTAGGTAATACCAATTCCAGCATGCGCGAGGATGAGGAGAGTGTTAGTGATAGGAATCAGGTTTTATTATCACCCACACGGTCAAACCGTTTGCCGAGTAGCAGTAAGCATGGGGTGAAGAAAAGGGTTAGTACTGTTGCGAATGATAATCCACCAGCAATCGATGCCGCTAGTTGCCGCCACCATTGGCTGGATGGAGCATCAAGCGATAGTTCTCGGTCTATGATGTTTATGGTTAAGCCAAACACCATTGGCAATAGGCCGAGTATTGCGGTAACTGCAGTTAGAAGAATTGGACGCAGCCTTTGCACCCCTGCTCTTATAATGGATTCATGGACATCTAAGCCTTCATGACGCATATGCTGATACGTATCTATAAATAAAATGTTATTATTTAGCACTATACCACCAAGCGCTATAATACCTACTCCGCACATAACAATACCAAACGGTTGCCAGGTTATAATAAGCCCCAACATCACACCAACCGTGGATAAAAATACCGCGCTCATAACAACTATGGTTTGATAGTAGCTATTAAACTGTATCAACATAATGGTAAACATCATAATGAGTGTGAGCATAAATGCCCCAAACAGAAAGCTGCCAGCCTCTTGTTGATCTTGATCCTCACCTTTGAATTTAATAGTTACTTCTTTATCAAGGTTCGAGGCGCTAATCCAACGTTTAAGTTCCGTAAGCTTTGTATCGACTAACTTTCCTCTAGCAACTTCAGACTTTATAGTAACTACTCTATCTCTATTAACTTTTTTAATTTTACCTATTTTGGGCTCTGCTGTTTTAGTCATAAAATTAGACATAGGAACAGATCTGCCATCTGAGGATATAACATTCACCCGGTCTAGATTTTTAATTGTTCTATATTCCTCTGGAAAGCGTAACAATATATCAACTTCATTGTCAGCATCATCTGGCCTATATGAAGTGAGTAACAAGCCATTACTAATAAGCTTGATTGTGTACCCTATATCCATAATTGAAATGCCGTACCTAGCTGCTTTCTCTCTATCCGGCACTAAATGCCACTCAATTGCACTTTTAGATCGACTATCTTCGACTTGATCAAACTCTGGATCTTTCTTCATATACTCCAAAATACTATTGGCCACTTCATTAGCTTTTGAAAAATCCCTAGCGGTTATATCAAAATTAATAGGCTTTTCTGGAGGCGGTCCACCTTGGTTTTCTGTTAGTTGCAATACTATACCACTAATATCTGCAAGTCTGTGACGAATATCTTCCAAAATAACTTTTGATTTTCTTCGCTTATCCCAATCTACATACTCAATAAACATTGTGCCAATTGTACCCTCAGGCAAATTATTTTCATTCTCAAAATTGCCCGCTTTTGTGTAGAACACCTTAATTTCTTTATTCATATCCAGTACGCGATTTTCAACTTCTCTCATTATGTTGCTTCTTTCTTCAAGAGATAAATTTCCGGGTGAAACTATAGAGATGCTGGCACTCTCAGGCTCTGTTTTAGGAAAGAACTCCACACCCGTACCAAAAATAACAAAGAAAGAATACACACCTACAAGCACACCAATGATAGAATATACAAACCCTCTTGGATGATTTAGTACTGTTTTTAGTAGCTGATAGTAAATATCAGTAATTTTATCTAAAGACTGCAGGTCAACCCGATCAATCGATTTTGGATCCCAATCCTTACGGGGTTTTGCATGCTCTGGCACACCAAACAATGGACCTAAAGTTGGTTGAATGAAAAGGGCAAATAATAGAGAGCTAGTGAGAATTGCTACGACGGTAATCGGCATGTAGCGCATAAACTGCCCTACCACTCCAGGCCAAAAGAGCAGTGGCAAAAACACTACAATTTTAACTAAAGTAGAAGTCACGATCGGCCACATCATACGCTTTGCAGACAGGACAAATGCCTTGTTTACAGGCACACCTTCCATCATTATTCTATCCGCATATTCACTTACTACTATTGCATCATCTACTATCATACCTACAGTTAATATTAGACTGAATAAAACTACTACATTCAGTGTATATCCAAAAAGGGATAGAAAAAGTATTCCAGCTAGAAAAGAAGTCGGTATAGACAGTGATATCAGCATAGCTGATCTAGGACCCACTGCGACTATAACAATAAGAACCACCAGCAATACTGCTATTATTATATTGTTCTCCAAATCGGTAACCATCTCCATAATTTCATGGGATTGATCGCCGGAGTAAACCACCTCTATATTGGATGGAATATATGCGCGTTCTTTTTCAACCACTTCCTTAATCCGCGCCACTGTATTTATGATATTTTCACCACTACGTTTTGAAACTTCAAGCACCACCGCTGGCCGTCCATTCACTCGCGCAATATTTTCCGCTTCTTTATATGTTCTTCTGATTTCAGCCACATCCCGTAGTTTTATTACAGCATCTCCATTAACTTTAACCGGAAACTCCATCAAACTTTTGTAATCATCAATGAGGCTTGGTACTTTAATGGAAAATTCGCCAGACTTATTCCTCAATGATCCTGCCGCTATTAATTTGTTATTCTCACTAATAATTCGCTGAATGACCGTAACTGGAAGCTTGTATGCTTCTAAATATTCAGGTTTAATTATCACTTCAAGCGCATCTATTTTATTGCCACCTATATCTACCTTTAGCACGCCAGGAACTGTTTCAATTTTATTGCGTAGTGCCCGCGCTTGTTCAATCAGCATACGCTCAGGGGCGTCTCCGGTTAGTATTACATTGAGGACAGGAAATAGACTTAAGTTTATCTCATGAACTGTAGGTTTCTTAGCTTCTGCAGGCAATAGAAATTCTGCATCTTGTGTTTTATTACGCACATCGTTTAATGCTTTCTCGCTATTAAATCCAGCTTTGAATTCCATAAGGATAAATGCTCCACCTTCGCTTGCGTATGTGGTCATTTCCTTCATACCATCTATGCCTTTTAAGCTAGTTTCCAGTGGCTTGGCAAGCAGTCTCTCAGCGTCTTGAGGAGATATACCGTCAAGTGTAACCATGGTGTAAATAATTGGGATTTTAACATCAGGGTTACTTTCTTTAGGTATATTTAAATAACTGAATAAACCCCAAATAACTATTACCGCCAATACTAAAATAGTGACTCTACTTCTATCTACAAATCCATCTATTAATCCACGCACATATACTCCGTTAGATTCTATTACTCATTAATACTTTCGCGAGAAGGTTCAATAATGCTTATCAACTCAATATGGTAATTTGTATTACCAGATTTAAATTCGCGCTTATCACCAACTCTAAGGCCTATCAGCATTTTATCAACATCTTTGGGTAAATTATTTTTACCTATGATAACTTCTTCAGGAGAGGGCATGAATGGTGGCATTGGATTGGTTGAGTAATAAACAATCAAGGCTTTATCCCCGACCTTGCTTATATACCCATCAGTAGTAGTTCCAGTAGGTAATTCCTTGAGCTGTTTGTTGTGCTCAATTTTTTTATTTATCTCTCTTCCAAAAACAAATAGTATTGCTCTCTCCCACCATGTTTTGTCAGGATTATTTGGATCAATCTCCATCACATAGCGGGCTCCGGCTGCACTATTAGGCACTTCCACTTCCGAAGAAGATTTATCACTGATATTATAGTATGCCAAGCATGCTATAAAAATTATGGCTAATATGGTAAAACTGCGGCTATTATAATTAAATATCGGCAACATACACGCTCCATAAACTTGAAAAATTATGTATTAAATCTAAAGTGCATTATATCACCATCATTGACTACATAATCTTTTCCTTCAAGTCTTAACTTTCCAGCATCTTTTGCGCCAGATTCGCCACCAAGATCCACATAGTCTCTATATGCTATAGTTTCAGCTCTTATGAAGCCTTTTTCAAAATCTGTGTGGATAACTCCAGCCGCCTGAGGAGCTAACATGCCCCTAGATATAGTCCAAGCTCTAGCCTCTTTAGGACCTACAGTAAAGTAAGTTATAAGACCTAGTAAGTGGTAAGCTGCTCTAATAAGCTTTGTAAGCCCAGTCTCATCAAGCCCTATACTCAATAGAAATTCTTTCTTCTCATCTTCACTCTCAAGAGAGGCAATCTCAGATTCAATCTGTGCAGAAATCATTACGCATTCCGCGTTTTCTCGTGCAGCTTTTTCCATTACCTTCTTTGTGCTATCATTGCCTTTGACAACCTCAAGCTCAGAAACATTCATCGCATATAAGACCGGCTTTGACGTTATTATCTGCAAAGCCTTAATAGCTTCTGCATTTGCTTTATTTATTAGAACACGCGCCGGTTTGCCAGTTTTTAGAACATCTAGCACTTGTTTGATCAACTCAACCTCGGCAAGCAGGTCCTTATTTTGCTTTGCTTTTTTCTCCAGATTTGGCAGTCGTTTTTCCAAGCTATCCATATCGGCAAATATTGACTCTAACTCTATGATCTCAGCATCACGAATTGGGTCAACCCCACCTTCTACGTGCACGACATTTTCGTCTTCAAAACAGCGCAATACGTGTACTATTGCGTCGACTTCACGAATATGGGAAAGGAATTGATTCCCAAGCCCCTCACCTTTACTTGCACCGCGCACAAGACCTGCAATATCAACAAATTCAATTTGTGTTGGAATTATTTTTGCGGAGCTGCCAATACTCGCTATCTCATCCAATCTTTCATCTGGAACACTAACTCGACCAATATTTGGTTCTATAGTACAGAACGGATAGTTTGCAGCCTCTGCAGCTGCCGTCTGTGTAAGCGCATTAAAAAGCGTTGATTTCCCAACATTAGGTAGCCCCACTATCCCGCATCTTATTTCCATTATTATTATTCTCCTCAACTAATTTATTCAAAAATTTATCAGGCTGCCCATTAAGTAATAGCTCGATATTTCTCACCACATTATCTATTACTTTTTCAATTTTTTCCATTTCTAAATTATTAAAGTTTTTAAGCACATAATCGCTAATGTCTCCAAACTCTGGTCTACCTATCCCTATACGCAAGCGATTATAATTTGGGCCGATCGCTCCATCAATAGATTTCAAGCCATTATGTCCACCGTTCCCACCACCAATTTTAAGCTTAATACGGGCAGTTTCTAGATCCACATCGTCGTGAATTACCCATAAGTGCTCAGGTTTGATTTTATAAAACATCATGGCAGGTAATACAGACCTTGCCGAGAGGTTCATATAAGTCTGTGGTTTGAGAAGAATAATGTTTTTCCCATCTATACTCACTTTTGTATAATACGCAGTAAATTTTTCCACATAGTTGCCTGTGCCAAACTTACTCGCAATAGCATCAATAAGCATAAATCCCACGTTATGCCTAGTCTTCTCGTACTCTTTACCAGGATTTCCAAGGCCAACAAATAATAGATCCATATTATACTCCGTTCGCTTGAGAAATTATTATTTTATTTTCAGGTAAAAATATACTATTTTGTATCATTACAAGAATTTGAAGAGGATACCATAACTTATCATTATCATAAATATGACTTACCGGATACCGTGCAGCTCAAAGGTGATATTGCCGTAGATACGGAGGCTATGGGGCTTAATAACCAGCGTGATCGGTTATGCGTCATACAGATTTCTGATGGCAGTGGAGAGGCTCATATAGTGCACTTCCCAACTAAAGAGTTTAAGGCTCCTAATATAAAAAAATTATTACTTGATAAACAAAGGGTTAAGCTATTCCACTTTGGCCGCTTTGATATTGCCATACTTAAGTACTACTTAGATGTGGACTTGGAAAATGTATATTGCACCAAGATCGCATCCAGGTTATGTCGGACGTTTGCAGAATTTCATGGCTTAAAAGATCTATGTCATGAGCTCTTAGGCGTTAAAATTAACAAACAGCAGCGCACGTCCGATTGGGGTGTAGCAGAGCTGGGGCAGGAACAGATCGCCTATGCTGGTTCTGATGTGCTTTATTTACATGATCTACGCGCGCAATTAAACATATTGCTGAAGCGAGAAGGGCGCATGGAACTAGCCCAAAAATGCTTCGACTTCCTCCCAACGAGGGCAGCTCTAGACGTAGCAGGCTGGAATGAGTTTGATATATTTCAACACTAAAACTATAAGTGATTTATTTCAGCATCTCATAAGCCCTAGGGAGACCTGAAACGAGTTCAGGATGCCTTGCAGGATTAGATTATAAGTAATACAGCAAGTAAAACCTAATTCCTGTCATCCCGCGACTCCGATCGCGGGATCCATATTAAGGCTTCACTAACGCTCAGAATGTTTTATAGAAAGCGAGTTTTGGACTTAGATAATTAAAAAATAAAAGTAATTTTCTATTGGTACATGGACCCCGCGATCGTAGTCGCGGGGTGATAAAGATTTGCTATGCAATCCTTATCTCTCAAATTGTTATCCGTTTTTTAATCTCGAACTCAGGTTTTTTAGTAGTAGTTGCTTTCCGGTCATACTGAAGTTTCAGCATCTCCTTAACTCTTTACAAGATCTAAGATGACTAATTTTTTGCATAGCTTTCTTATCTTATATTTATAGTATACTTGACTTTATATACCCAATGGAAGTCCCTGATTAAAATATTTTATCCTTATTGGTCCAACTCTAAATACATTGAGTATTCGTCATAATAGATTCCATTGAACTTCATTGATCTTGGTACAGTACCTATAATTTTGAAGCCATGCCTTTGATAGAACCTTAAGGCATTACTGTTTTGCACCATTACTCCACAAGTCAGTAGCACAAGAGTTTGTTTTGCATGCTGAATTATAGTTTTTAGCAGATTATCCGCCATACCAGACCCTCGGTATTCTTCTTTCAAATACATTCCCAAAAGACTTCCCCTGTGCCGGAATTTTTGCAACTGCAGCATTGCAACTCCTGCAGTTCCTACTAACTTATCTTTATGTAGCACTCCGAATATATCTGTATGCGTTAGGAGCATTTTAAAATCAGCAACCGATAGTTTACTATGCTCTTCACAAGTGCTCGACAATGCGTCCGGACATAGAGCAAGCGCTTCATGCCTTAGCTCCTTCCACGCAGCAAAGTCACTTACACTAAGCTTGTACACCTCATGGTCAAAATTCAACTGTTTGTCCGCTAACATCTTCATAAACAACGATAATAAGTGCTGGCAAAAATACTCAAGATGAAGCCCTAGTGCAAGTGTTTTTCTCTAGAAATAACTAGCAAATTATACTATGTTATAGCACGCGCCGAAGTAGCTCAGGGGTAGAGCATCTCATTCGTAATGAGCAGGTCGGGGGTTCAATTCCCTTCTTCGGCACCACTTTGGTTATACCTATTCCCTTCCCTTGCAAGCATCATAAATAAAGCTGCTTACTGCAAGCACACTAAATAGCACTTTTACAGAAGTTAAAGCTGTTGGGCTAAACATGCTTAAAGCATCGCTAACCCTCTTCCCAAGCAATTGGGACTGCATAGCCTGCACACATAAAGCAGTAGTTCCAAAGAGCAGGGATAATGTATTGGGTTTTATAAAAGGCGGGAGCCCGCTAACAGGTACTCCAACTTTCTTTGGCCCACCTTCCGACTTTTTGTCTTCTGTAGGCTTAGGTATGTCATATGCACTCGTAATAGCTTTATTTTTATCATCTTTGGTTTTAGCTATAATACACACTAAATCTTTACAACCCTTTCCTTCAGCATACTCTTTAGTTACTTCACCACATTTTTTTGAGGCATCTTGGCCACTTGATCCGTCAAATAGATTTGATATAACCGCAGCATGTTTTGGTGGAGTGGTTACTTCCATAAAGGTATAAGAAAGGTCATCGGTGGAACATGATTTGGCAGTATTCGTAATCATCTGGCTGGCTTTAGCAAGATTACCAATATTGCATTCAATAATATTACAATATTGCTGCATTAATACATTTTGACGAGTAATTCCTATATATATATTTTTAGCGCTAGCAATATCATCCATTGAGTTAAGACCCGAATAGATAGCATAAGACATACCTTTATATTCAAACTTATAATCGACTACATCTATTTCAGTATTATCAATAACAATAGATTGCGCCTTCTTCCTATTATTAAGATTGATTTTGACTTCCCCTAATTCATCCACTTTGGCTATGCAAAAACCTCCGTCTTGCACAGCGCATCTCTCTTTATCAAAAAGATAAGGCAAATACTCAAACATTCCATCAGATGAGGTCATTAGAAATAATCTCTTACCATTAGGATTAAGCTTGATACTGTCAAAATCACTTTCATGACGGAAACCATCATCTCCCATAAAACCACCAGGCCCCCAGCTACTACCAAACCCTCTAGATATAGCGATAGTTTCATTAATCCTACCACTTCCCGACACACTACCTGTTTCCTCTTCTCCACCATTAAAGGCTTTAAGCCTTTTCTCCTGTTCTTCAGTACGAGACTCAAGGCTTTCGAGCCATGCCATCTCTGTAAGCGGATTGTGAAGCATGTTTAAAACTTTGGGAGTAACTTCTTTTGTTTTCTCATCATAGGTGAATAGCGTGATTTGAGCATCTCCTCTAGCTGCCCAAACCACATATCCATCAGGGGTTACAACGGTTGATGCCCAAGTGGATGTAGAAGAACCTTCTTTGAGAACTTTATCGTTATCTACTTTATCAATTAGTTCAGTGTCTAATCCTTTCAAGTATGCTTCAGCTTCTGTAACACTATTTATATTTGCATCTTTGTAAGTGACTACTACATCTTCACTTGGTTTAGTAGAATATCTACAATTTCGGCCACGGCCATGGAAAGCATATAACATTTTACTTACTCGCGTTAATTATATGAAATGCATTGTATAATATTACTTACTAGACATCTAGTCTTTTTCTAAAAACCAGTCTAAGTGATGGTTTTTTAACTTTAACTTCATACATAAATTCAAAACCTCGTTTTTCAAATTCAGTTATAAGATGTTCCTTTGAAAACCAGGCTAAATGTTGCGGTGGGCATACTTCGTTCCAGTGTATAAAATCTATCTCATTTGTATAACGTGCGCCATCTGGGGTTGTAATATATAAAAATCCACCACTGTTAGTTACGCTACTCAGTGAATCCATAAATGTTTTTACATCTATTAAGTGCTCTATTACTTCGCTGGATAGGACAACATCAAACTTTCTTTTTTGTTTTGCGAAGTTCTGTATGGTTTCGCTATGGAACTCACATTTAGGAAATAACTCTTTTGCAATTTTTATGGCACCATGGCTTAATTCAACACCTGTAGCATTAAAGCCTAGCTTTCTAGCACCTTCGCACGCAAACCCTACATTGCATCCCACATCTAGAAACTCTCTCCCTTTGGCTAGAAAACGCAGTTTAAGCAGTTTGAATAGCCATCTATATACTTTCCGCTTGGCATATTTTTTATACTTCTCATTGAATGACCATTCGCCGTAGACATCCTCAAGTTCTTCAGCTGTGGGAAGCTTTGCTACCTGCTTTAAGGCACAACCATTACATTGCACAAGTTCGAAGTTATTTTTATATCCTAATAAAACAGCTTCTTGTCCTGCACATAGTAGACAACCTTTTCGTATTGTTCTCATATTAACAACCTTCTTTTAAAAATTTTCCTCAAGGTCTCTATATCACCTACAACTCCACAGGTTAATGAGTTAGGCAGCTTTCTCTTATCTTATTGTAAGTCTGAAGAATGATATAAAAGTTTTGAAGCATAGAC
>CAYWJW010000052.1:0-11107 GCA_964458795.1 uncultured Candidatus Jidaibacter sp.
TTTAGCGAAAAGTTTATTAAACAATATCTAAGTGGTGTAATTGGAAGCAGCAATATAGAAGGTTTACTAAAGGAACATCCGGTAGATGCCGCTTTAATTAGCAATGAGCTTGCGGAGAGAGATTCTTATCATAAATACTTTGCCAACTGGAATAAAATCTATAAAGATGATAGAGTAACTATGTATACGAACCGGGGTAGCAAGACATGCAAAGGTTTAAAACACTAGTCTTTATCGGATGGCTATTACTTCCTTTTATGACATCTACCTATGCATTTGCAGCGAGCAGCATGATACCCACCTCAAAAAACAAAGACATTAGTGAAGTTCTAAACCAAAAGCTCAACCAATATGATAGGTCGCGCAGTAACCCCCGAAGCACAGAGAGTAAATTTTCGTTAAACTATAGCAAAAACTATGGTACAATGTCACAATCAAGTATGGTTCAAAACCCTATTATGGAACAGCAAAATAAGGTGAATGCATTTAAAAGCGTTAATAAGGGACCACGTAGTAACGAGGATTTTTACGGCTTTAGCATGAAAATTCCTCTAGAATCAAAATAAATTTAAGACTCTCTAAAGGTAAAAATTATGTTTATTGAAACTCAAGACACTCCAAATCCACATACCATGAAGTTCATTCCTGGGGTTCCCGTACTCGTATCCGGTATCAAAAGTTTCAGTGGCTATGAAGATGCGGCTTCATCTCCACTTGCTCAATCTTTATTTAAGATTGATGGTGTTAAAGGCGTGTTCTTAACTCCCGATTTCATTACAGTTACTAAAGCTGCAGAGCATGATTGGAATTACCTTAAGGCCATAGTACTTGCCTCAATAGTAGATCACTTCGCAGCTGGTATGCCAGTTTACCTGGAAGACCCAACCACAGCCGAACCCTCTGGTGATCACGATGAGATCACTAAACAGATTATTGAGCTTGTTGATACCAGAGTTCGCCCAGCTGTAGCACAAGATGGAGGAGATATAATATTCAAAGACTTCCAAAGTGGTGTAGTTTACGTAGAGCTGCATGGATCGTGTTCCGGCTGCCCAAGTTCCACAATAACCTTAAAAAGTGGGATTGAAAATATGCTTAAACACTACATTCCAGAAGTTAAAAGCGTTGAAGCTGTTTAGGTGGTTCTTTGGTACTGAGACACTTGTGATGCCACCTCCTTCTTTACCCTGCTCGCATACCCATCAATCTGTGTCATTATCTCTGTGGCTACAGGCTTTATATCTTTATAATAGCCTTCTACTTTCTCATGCACATTTGGGAAATAACTCTTTATTGGCGTAGTTGCTTTTTCTATAAGACTGAGATTTAAAGACTTAATAAATACGCCAGCAAGAGCTGTTGATGACAGCGCCATCGAGCTTAGTAAAGTATCAGAGAGACCAAGCAGGAAATATTGTGCACAAAAGCTCATACTTGAATTCAAACTCGTCCACATATGTTCAGGAACTTTGGTTATATCTTTCTCTGCAGCTATATAGGCTGTTGAAAAGCTGCTTGCGGCGATAAAAGGAATTAGCCCAAATTTATACCCTATAGCCCCTAAAACCGCCTTAAATAAATAATCTTGATTCTTATCCCTTTCAACTTCAATACCTAATACAGCATCTTTACCTTTGGTTAATTCAAAACCGAGAGTTCTAATAAGCGCACTTGATGCTGGCACTAATATATCATACGCCATTTTAATTTGAATATGACTAAGCACACCAACTATTGGAGCAGCTAATGCACTTGCCGCTCCAAAAATCAAGACCCTATCGCTCAACGATTTTATGAAGCTACTGGCCATTTTATAGTATTCAGCTTCTTCTGGGCTTCTCCCTTCTATAACTTTAGAGTGCTCGGCCAATATTATGCTCAAATAGTCTAGCCCATGTGATAGTAAGTATATTTTTGACATACTTAAAGCCATTGCAGGTACAACCCATGCGCCTACTAAGCTTGCTCCTACGAATGAGGCAAGTGACGCTGCCATCAGAGCTTTATTAAGATTTTTCCTCGCCTCATCGAGATCAACACTAATAGCGTATGCGTAGCATCTCTCATATCCGCTAACAAAAACTTCTCTTGGTTTACTAAGTGTCGTACTGTATTGCTCATAATAAAGCTGTCCCCATTTTTCTAGAGCTTCTCTGGCGTCTATTGTCGACTTTCTAGCGCTATCTAATAATGGGTATAACATATTATCTACCTCTTCCATTACCTAAATTATTTTCCCTCTTTTAATTCCTCTAAAACCTCTATTAGAGTATGAAGGGCTGCCTCGCATCTAATGATGCCGATCCAGAACGACATTTGCACAAGCATGTCTATAAGCTCTTCCTTTGTAAACAAAGCCGTTTTGAGCCCAGCATACATGTGATTCTTCACATGATGGTAGGCGTCCCCCATCGCAACATAAGTCGCTATTGCTATAAACTCTCTTGTTTTAGGGTCAATTTTTGATCTTCCTACTGTTTGTTCTCGCATTGCAAGGAAGATAGCTACTGTTTCTGGGGAAAGTTTTTTCAATTTTTCCAAAGCTTCCTTACCTTCTGTTCTGCCAAATTTTATAACGGCTTCTTTATACTCTTTATGATTACTCATAGCTCTTTACCTCATAATTAATAGGATAAATACTTCTTATTTACTCCACTCCCTTTGCTTGGGTATTCCTTGTTGCGTAACTCATTAAGAATATGCCCTTTAACAAATGGTCCAAGCACAGGAAATTGAATCTTAAACAACATTCGCAATTCAGGAAGATCTTTTCGTTTAATAATTTTATAGATCTCATCGATAGTAATTCCTGCCTTTGCTTTAAATACAGCATCTTTGATGGCTTTTGAGAAAACTTCATAGGTATGTATAAGTCCACGTGCAAAAGCTATGATCTCTTCTTTCTTTAATATTCTATCACCATGACCATTTGCCATCATTTCCACTTTCCCATCTTCAGCCATTTGCTGATATCTACCAAAGTTCCTAAGTGCGTTATCCATATTCATATCTGACCAAATCGGAATTGGCGTTGTTTCATCTGCTAAAAATAGAAACTTAAGCTTTGGCAGATAGTAAATAAGACCATCAGGAGAATGACCTCCAGCCTTAAGCACCTGAACTTCACCATTAAAATCCCATCCTCGCCACTCTGTTTTTCCTACTTTGATGACCTTTAAATGGAGATTATCATAGAAATCAGCGAGTTCTGCCGCAGGCTCAAAAGATTCCAAAACATCTACAGCATATATCGAAATAAATGCAGGAATCAGGCGATTGGAGATTTTGCTCATAGCAAACTCTTCTAAAAGTGAAGCTAACTGTTTCACCTTATTGGGTGATACCTTTTTAATACCCAATCGCTTCAAATACTGTATAGCTATATCTTGATCAAAATCCAGTCCTTCAAACATGTGAAAATTTTTGCTCATTTCCTCCCATTCGCTCAGGAAAAAAGGTAGACAATTCAACCGTTCAAATGTCATCTTGGTCATATAAAGCTTTCTTTCTTTTGCCTCTATCTCTCGGATTAACGAGTTGTTACTGGTATGATCAGAATGATAGTGACTATTATGAATGATAAGTTTTTTAAAAGGAGCCAGGCTACGAACACCCTTAAGCATGGCTTGACGGAACTCGAGAGTTACGCCCGTATCTATGATATGCAAGGTATCTCCCACCTTATATAATACACAATTTGGCACATTAGCTTCGAGAAGCAGCGATTTACTTGGCTTGCCTCCACCTACAAGAAGAGTATTAGGTGCAATCTTTATAAGCTTATACCGCTCGATTGCAGAATGCGTCTTTGACATATTCATCACCTATCAATATTTTCTCTGCTTTAATGCTATTATCAAAAGATTAACAAACGGTTAATCGCACCATATTCTGTTAGTTATTTGCAAGACTTGGTATAAATTGGTGGAAATTTTTCTATAAACCAGTTATAATTAGGGCCATCAAATAGAGGATCTCAATATGTCTATAGGTTTCTGGCAGCTACTACTGGTCTTATTAATTGTCTTCGTCGTATTTGGCGCTGGCAAACTTCCTAAGGTAATGGGCGAACTCGGCAGGGGTATTAAGTCCTTGCGAGATGGCTTAAAACAGGAAGAGAAGCCTGAGGGAAGCAATAAGGAATAAATTACACCTCATCTATTTTGAGCACTTACCATCTCATTTACAGTAGCAACCAAGTCTTCTCTACCTTCTTCATTTAGAGCATATTTTATGGCTATACAGTGTTTTTTAAAAATTGGTGTACACTCCATTTGGATTCCTCGGTTACAACATTCAACTAAGTTCAATACTGAATAATCTACCGTTAGCTTTCTTCCTCTCAATATAATCTGCCCTTTTTTATACCACATTTCGTTTGGAAATGGAGGAGCTGCAAATGATATAATGTTAACATTGCTAGGAAGTGCCCTATATAAAGCTCTCGCACCTTCATTCGTTATATTGTCTCCACCAATTTGAAATTTACATATAGTCTTATTTACCTTTAAAGCTTCAGCTAACGCACTCGCACCAAGGTCTCCTATATGGCTCGCTTCTATTACCAGAGATGCAAGAGAATTGGTTGTTTTCAAATAAGCAGCTATATGTTCAGCACTTATATCTGTAATATTTATACACGTAGAATTACCCTTAAAGTGTATTTTAGTAAGCGTTGGATTTTGATCTAGCTCTCTAAATAACTTATAAACCCAATCATCAATAACAGTACAAAGGTCAAACGTCAGTAGCCTAAGACTTGTATTTTCTTTCAATCGCTCAGCTAGCACTTCAACATTCTGCTCATTCAAGTTATCTGGTCCATAGAGACCAAGAGTCAGAATTTTAACTTTGTTATCACTTAACGCTTCAAGTACTTGGTCATAACTCTCGCCAAGAGCAAAAGGACCTACGATAACAGGAGTTGAGCTCATAATAAAGCTGTCTCTTCTTGACCTATTTAATTCTTCAAGCGCTTGGTCGCGACCCTCACCAACAATAAAACTCTCTCTTTCTAACATTTTTACACTCCTCTTGTATTATTCAGTTTCATTAGCCAAGCGTTCAGCTTGATCCTGCGCTATGCCGGATCCTATCTATTGAGAGCCTTTACTTCCGCGTCGTAGGAAGCGGACAAGTCCCTCCTCCCCATTTCGATTAGATACGACTTTATAGCTGCGGAGAAATTGTCAAAAACATCAGCGTATTTTATGCTAGCTTCTTCTCCATTTTTATATTTCAGCCATCTAGCCGCAGCCTGATTTGCTATTGCCTTTTTAAAACTTACCTTACCTACACTTTGTTCATACCACTCTTCATTTGCGAATGGGCAAGTCACGAAAGACACAATTCTGCTGCTCTTCCCTGAGGCTGCCGTCCATAATGCTCTCGCACCTTCACTAGTTATGTTCTGCCCACCAATATGCATCTCACTCATAGTAGTATTTGTATTCAAAGCTTCCGCTAAAGCTTTCGCACCAGCAGCTTGTATTTGGCTATCTTGTATAATTAGAGATGTAATAGAGGTATTTGTAGCCAAGTAATTGGCTATATGTAAGGCAGCTGTATCAGTAATTTGTATACAAGAAGCATTACCAAGAATTTTTATCGTAGTAAGAGAAGTTTGCCCTCCAAATATCGTTGTATTGTAGGTTAGCCCTTCAAATAACTTGATAATCGAATAATCATCAATCTTACACTTTTTGAACTCTAAAAACTTAAGACTTGTATTTATTTTCAATTGTTCAACAAGCCTATCAATATTTAAGTTGCTTAGATCATATTCTACAAGGAACAGAAATTCAACTTCATCAGCATTTAGCCCTGCAAGCGCCTTTTCGTAATCTCCCTCTTTGGTGCTATCTGACAATATAGTTTTCTTCTTATTTTGCATTCTGCCTCCTCATACCATTACTTAGGAATTCATTATAATAAGTTATGTTACTAGTACAAACACTTTAAACCCAAGCTCAGGAGCAAATACTTACGTTTTATATTTCTTGAGCATTTACCACCTCATCAAAAGAATTGATTAGATCTACTCTATCTTTTTCATTTAGAATATACTTTATGGCTGTGCAGTATTTTTTTAAAATCGTTATATCCTTTATCTCGGTTCCTTGGTCTTTAAATTGAATATACTCACATACTGAGTAATCTACCATTTTTAATCTTTTCCCTAATATACTATGACCTTTTATATACCAGTTTTCATTTGAGAATGGGGGTGTTACCAATGATATAATATTGTCATTGCTTGAAAGCGCCATCCACAAAGCATACACTCCCTCAATCGTTATATCTTTCCCTCCAATATGGAATTTACATATAGTCTTATTTACCTTCAAAGCTTCCGCCAATATAACAGCACCATAATCTCTTATGAGACTATCTTCTATTATTATAGACGCAAGAGAAGTAGTTATTTTCAAATAGGCAGCGATATATTCAGCACCTTCATCTGCAATATTTATACACGTAGCATTACCAGCAAAGTGTATTTTAGTAAGCGTCTTACTTTGATCTAGGTCTTTAAATAAACGATAGACCCAATTATCAACAACCGTACAACGATCAAACTTTAATAGCCTAAGACTTGTATTTTCGTTCAGTTTCTCAGCAAGCTCTTCAAAACATTCATCACTTAAGTTCTCTTGATTATAGAAACTAAGAGTCAGAATCTTAACATGATTATTACTTAGTGCTTCAAGTGCTTGGTCATAACTATCCCCAACATCAGCGTAAGGGGTTGAGCTTATAACATATCTATGTCTTTTTAACATTCTTATGCTCCATCAATATATAAGGTATCATTCAGTTTCGTTAGCTAATCGCTCAGCTTGATCCTGCGCTATAAGAGCTTCAATGAATTCATCCAGCTCACCCTCACCAATAACTTTAGTTAAGTTATAAAGTGTTAGATTAATGCGATGGTCTGTAATTCGACTTTGATGGTAGTTATAGGTACGAATGCGCTCGGACCTATCACCGGAACCAATCTGCCCCTTACGCATAGCAGAGCGCTCAGAATCCTTTATTTGCCGCTCATGATCGTAAAGCCTGGACAAAAGAATTTTCATGGCTTTTGCTTTGTTCTTATGCTGTGACTTCTCATCTTGCATACTTACAGTTATACCTGTGGGAATATGGGTAATACGCACAGCACTATCTGTAGTGTTCACGTGCTGCCCCCCAGCACCACTTGCACGATATACATCAATACGGAGATCGCTCTCATTTAGCTGTATATCAACTTCTTCCGCTTCGGGCAGCACTGCAACTGTTGCTGCGGATGTGTGAATTCGGCCGCTGGTTTCCGTTTCCGGAACACGTTGCACGCGGTGCACACCAGATTCATACTTGAGGTGAGCAAATACATCTTTTCCAGAAATGATTGCTTGAGCCTCCTTACATCCGTCAAGGCCGGTTTGAGCAATGGAAACTATCTCAAATTTCCAACCTTTGCGGACAGCGTATTTATCGTACATGCGAAAAAGCTCTGCAGCGAACAAAGCGGCCTCATCTCCACCGGTCCCAGCACGAATTTCCAAAATCGCATTCTTTCGATCCGCATCATCTTTGGGCAAAAGAGCTATTTTGATCTTTTGCTCTAAAACCTCTAAACTAGCTTTGAGGACTTTTATATCTTCACTGGCAATTTCTTTAAGCTCAGAATCAGCAGTTGGATCTTGAAGCAAACTCTCGGAATCTTCTAAGTCTTTGCCATACTTTATGTATTCATGTGCAAGTGTGACCATATCTTCCAAGTCAGAGCGTTCTTTAGCAATTTTTACATAATCCTGCTGGCTCATAGATGATGGATCCATCATCTTATCCCCTAACTGATTGTAACGCGCTATAATTCTCTCTAACTTTGCTTCGAGTGCCATAACAAAATATCAAATTTAATATGGGCTGCATGATATTGGATATGCATAGTTTTGGCAATTAAATACATTGGGCCATACTTCTCTTATCTTGCATTTATCACTATACTTGATTTCATAGTGCTAATGGAAGTCCCTAACCAAAAAAATAATTGAACACTTGAGAGGGCTAAATACCTAACCTATCAAGATATGGAGTTTTATATGCTTAGACACTCAGTAACTCCAATAGCTATAGTTAAATATTTTTTGGTATTATTTAAAATTTTATTTGGTGCTTCTACTAAATCTTTTACTTTCTTTAACCCTTCATGTGTTTTGTTGAAGTAAATACTTATCTTTTGATTTCCTATTGTCCTAGCACTGCATTCTACAATGGCTAACATACCATATTTAAACCAGTCTATATTGGGGAATATTGCTGGTATAAAAGCTATACTATTAGTAAATCGACCTTTATATAGATCTTGAGAAAGATCTATAACACTAATAGCTGCACCTAAACATCTATTACTTTCCTTTAGAACTTTTTTTACTTTCTTCACAGGGCCGTTGACTTCCTTTAAACCATCATTTGCTCTATCTAAACATTTAGTCACTTTTTCAGGTTCTAGGCAAACTGGCAAACACTTTTTAACCAAGGCTAAATTAGATTCTGTTGCTGCATATTTAAGAACCGGTATAAATTTTTTAGTATTATTTAAAATTTTATTTGGTATTCCTACTAAATTCTCAGCTTTCTTTAAGTCTTCATGTGTTTTGTTGAAGTAAATACTTATTCCTTGATTGCCCATTGTTCCAGCTAATACAATGTATTTAAACAAGTCATTAGGGTGTAGTGCTGGCATGAAAGTCATACTATTAATAAATCGACCCTGAGAAAGATCCATAACACTAATAGCTGTATCTAAGTATCTATCGCCTTCCTTTAGAACTTTTTTTACTTTCCTTACAAAGCCATTGACTTCCCTTAAATCATTATGTATTCGATCCAAACATTCAGTTGCTTTTTCATTATCTGTAGGTTCTAGGCTAACTGGCATACAGTTTTTAGTCAAAGTTAGATTAGATTTTGTTGCTGTATATTTAAGAATCTCTACACATCCTACATTATCAGAAAGATATTCTTTAGGACCTTGACAAAATTCTGACGCTTTAACACCAACATCTAAATATTTATTAAATTCCTTTAGTGATGAACCTGTTTTTGCCTTTTTTATTGGATAATGTGAGTCTGGCATACAAGCAAAACTATCAGCATAATGTGGTCTCAGATCTTTGCTAATTTCTTCAATATTAAGTTTATTAACTTTTTCATGAGCCCATGAGATGCAATTATGCGCTGGACGTTGATCTCCATCGGCAGGAGGAGACAAAGGAGCAATATACCCCGCTATTGTAGCGCCGGCAGCATAAACTGAACACGCACCTACAGCTTTTACAAATAAACTAATATTTTGAGTTATGGGTTTAGAACTGCCCATTAAGGTACTGGCTACGCTTCCAATAATACCGGCATATATAGGTAAAGAGAGCATATTAGCTGTCATACTATTGCTTAAACGCTGTGGTATTTCATCTTTTTTGAAATAACTTAGATTGCCCGCTATATCAAACTTGGGCGGGTTTTCAATATCTTGGTCAATATCATTAAGTAATTCTTCAGCTTTATTCCTATCAATCGACCAAGTTTTATGAGCTAAATTGGCTACTGTATACTTTGTTTTTGCCTCACCCCAAATTAGTAGGTTAAACTGGACCTGTAAAGTCTCAGCACAATGATAATACCTAGTATCTGAAGTTATCGTAGCATCTTTTTTGTTAGTTATACTACGCCATAAATCTCTACGGTCTAAAATATTATGTGATTGAATTACAATAAATGTATGCATAGATGTAACACCTGGTGGTTGTGTACCATCTTGTTTTTTAACAACAGAAACTGTCCATTTGTCCCTGGTTATACTTAGTTCTGGGTTTAATACAGACTTGACCATATTTACATCTGCATTTAGTAATGTTTCTGCTTCATGATCATCATTATAATCATCAATAAAAAAATCTGCTTCTAGCATAAGTGGTCTCCCCCTATAATCCTTTTTCTTCTTCATAATCTATTACGCGTTCAGAATTAGTGGGCGTATACATTTTTCTTATCGCTCCATCAGTATCTCTAGCCCACAGTTTGCGTAATATCACTTCTGTTTCATTACCTTGGTAGAAGAAGCTTTTAATATGCTCTTCTTTATCAGATTTCAGTTTAGCAATAGACTCTATCTTTTCTCTCTCAGGTTTTACTTTTACCTCATGTTCTTCAAAAAGATCCTTATGGTCAATATAACCCCATCCAACTATCGATATGGACGCTAAAAATGCAATAGGGTATCTCGCGTATTTTAAAGTGCTCGTATAGTATAAAGCCGTATTGACAGCAAGTGCTAAACCACAACATTTTATACCGTTAAGCACACATTTGGTATAATGAGGATTATCATATTGCTTAAGGCTCGAATAATCAGGATCAAAAGATGGCTCTCCATCAATATGAAAAGAACTAACAAACTCTGTCCTTTTGAGACACGGAACATATTCCATCCATTCAGGTTCGTTTTCTTCAAAAGCCCTAGCATCACTAATATGCATTTTTTCCAAGCTTACTAGTTTTTTAGCTTTGTTACGCTTTTCTTCAGGATTAGCTTCATCAGCAAAATCTTGTTGAAATTTCAAATGCTTACCTTGCTTATAGTCGTCTAAAAACTTCTTATAACTGGTTTCAAAAGCTTGTGTATCTGATATAGAGCCTTCAATTAGGTTTAATCCTTGAATTTCGCATTCTGTAATAACAGACACATAAACAAAATGACCTGTTTTGGGGAATTTAATTTTATTGTCTTTTATACCAACCTCCTGCGCCACATAATAAGATACAATTTATTTTGTGTATTTTGTCATAATCTCAGCGAATAGTCAAGTAATCACATATAAAATGTTGAATTATCTAATAAGCTGAAGAAATATGGTGCATAAGTTCTATACAAGATTTTTTTTCTTGAGTTTAGTAAGGGGATGATGCTCAAAAATTAACTCCTTAGCCTGCTCACTTAGCACTTTCGTATAAATCTGAGTTGATGATATATCCGCATGCCCTAGCAACTCTTGCACTACCCTAAGGTTCGCTCCATTCTGTAAAATATGGCTTGCAAACGAATGTCTTAGTTTAT
>CAYWJW010000053.1:0-11041 GCA_964458795.1 uncultured Candidatus Jidaibacter sp.
TCGTCAGTTCAAATCTGGCCCCCGCAACCAAGATTTCATCGGGCTTATGGTTGGCTTTCAAAGACCAATTAGCCTTAACAGCTACTGCCTATATATTGGATTGACTACAGCTTAGTTTAAGGAGCTTTTATGTTCGCCCTCATTCTTGAATACCTACCATCTACCTTAAGCCTCTCTGCTCTTGTGATGATTTCTCTTATAAGTCCGGGACCTGATTTTGCTGTGATTGTAAAAAATAGCTTAATTTACTCACGCAAAACCGCCCTCTTAACCGCCTTAGGAATTGCGCTAGGAATTATGATTCACGTATCTTATACCCTACTAGGCTTAGGCATTATCATTAGAGAAAGCGCATGGCTTTTTCTTATCATTAAATATTTAGGAGCAGGTTATCTGCTGTATATTGGCTTCAAAAGTTTAAGAGCGAAAAATACAGCGTTAGGGCTAGGTGATGTACATCATAAAAAAGATATCTCAGCGCTATCTGCCGTTGGATCTGGGTTTCTAACAAATGCACTTAATCCAAAATGCATGCTATTTTTTATCAGTCTCTTCTCCTTAGTTATCGCACCAAATACACCGCCAGCTATTTTATTGCTAGATGGTATTATTATTTTTGTTGAAACCTTAGCTTGGTTTAGCTTTGTCGCTTTCTGCCTATCCAGTAAACGAACTAGGGAAAAATTTAACACAGTAGGTCATTGGATTGAGCGGATTACAGGGGCTATTCTAATGGGGCTTGGAGCTAAACTATTTTTTAGCGCTTAAATCCTAGCTCTTAATATAATGAATCATGTCATAAAAAATTGCCTTTTTGTCGGAAATATTACGATAACCATGGGGCTGATCTGCATTAAAACGTAATCCTTCATTCTCTTTAAGGCATTGCCAAGCACCATTTACCAGAACCTCTATTTCCCCATAAGACACGAGAACATGCTCAATCACCCCACTTTGATGAGGTGGCGATAAGTGCTGACAGCCTGGTAATAACTCAACGATAAAAACTTCAAAATCTAATTTCTCATCATATGAAAATATTGGCATAATGCGAATTTTATCGTCCTGTGGGTGCATTTGCTGTAAGTTACCTGTGCGGTGTATTAGCACATCGTTATTGGTTGCTAAGTCTTCGACAAAAGAAGAAAAAGAAGCATCAAACCCGCTGGCAATTTTCCAAAGTGTTGCAATAGTCGGACTTGATTCACCCCTTTCAATCTGCCCAAGCATCGCTTTGCTTACTCCAGTTTTTTGACTAGCTGTATCCAAACTCCAACCTTTTACCTGGCGCAACGACTTTAGTGTAGTAGATATTTTTGCAGTTAAATTTTCCAAGAGCTCCCCTTAAAAAACACTTGTGCGTTATAACGCACAGTGCTACAATATGCTTCATTGTGCGCTATAACGCACAAAATGTAAAGCAAGAAACTTAAATAGCAGAGGAGACAGATGAGTCAACCACTTACAAAAAGCGCACAAAGTGTGCAAGATGCTTTAAACCAAAAGGGCATAGAGTGCAAGGTAGTAGAGCTACCAAGCAGCACAAGAACCGCCATAGATGCAGCGTCTAGTATAGGATGCGAAGTTTCTCAAATCGCAAAATCACTAATCTTCAAAACTCGCGACACTGAAAGACCAGTATTAATTTTAGCATCAGGTCCCAATAGAGTAGATGAGAAAATAGTAGAAGCGCATATTGGTGAGAAGTTAATTAAAGCTGATGCTGATTTCACAAGAGAGATAACAGGATTTGCGATAGGTGGCATACCACCAATTGGACATAAAACTACAATAGATTTGGTTTTCATTGATCAAGATCTCTTAAAATTTGAGACTGTATGGGCTGCAGCTGGAACTCCAAATGCAGTATTCAGCTTACAGAGTACAGATCTGGTATCACTGACAGCCGGTAAGATAATAACAATCTGTTAATAGAGGAAAAATGAATTTTGAAAATAAATTAGTTGTAATCGTTAATAAGGATATTGAAGTTGGTGTTGCAATGAATGCTCTAGCTCATGCCTCCTTTGCGTCTGGGGCTTTATTGGGCGAGAATACCTGCTTTTTGCAATCCAATATCGATGCAAGTGGTAACGACTGGAAGGTTTCAGGCATGCCATATATTGTGCTACGCGGCAAATCAAGTGAGATCAAAAAAGCTGTTCTTGCGGCAAAAGATGCGGGTATCATGCAACTTGCATTTGTAGATAGTATGACAGGGGGAACCTACTTGGAGCAAATAGAAAATATTGCCAAGAAAACCCAAGATGAGCATATCTACTATGCTGCTGTAATTTTTGGAAAGTGGGACACAGTTTCGCAGATAACAAAGAGGTTTTCGGTGTATAGATGAAACTCTTATGATTTAAAACAAAGACTTAGTCATTGAAATTTTCGAATGTCCAGAATAGCCTATGGTGTCATACGTAATGGAGTGATTTATGACGGATAATGCTATGGCTGTAGAAACTGCCTTAAGAGAGGCAGTAAAAAGGCAACAGAACTTTAGGGATTATGCAAGTGCTGTGGACACTATAACTAAGGGTTACCTAACTGATGAATCTAAAAGACAGGAGTTTTTGGAAGCTCTGGCCCAAAGTATCAGAGAACATAATAATGGCTAACAAACTGCCATTATTAGTGAAATTTGTGCCGTGGAACGAAAACACATTGGCTTCTCTTATCAATAAAACTGTGAAGTTTTCCACAGTCTTGGAGCTCAATGATTTTAACGAGTATCGATACTTAAGCCAACAAGCAAAGGGAAGCGATCACAAGAAAGAGCTAGATGGAATCATCAAAGAAAAGCTTAAAAATGCTGGCTTTCAAAATAATTTAGCGCAGTTGTTGGATGAAAGGGGCAGTGAAGAAATTACTAAAGATATCAAAGGGTTTTTAAAGGAAGGGAATCTTGATTCTATAATGGAAAAAGAAGATTATTGGCCTACTCTGGTAGAATGTTTAGCATTCTCTTCTGTGGGCATATTTTGTACATCTCATATAGATGTATTTCAAGATGAAAGAGCTGCAATTATGTTTGCTCATTATGCCCAAAATTTAAAAGGCCTAGCTCTAGTTTATAAATGCAATTTAGATAAAGTATTGCAAGTCAGATATAAAGATGATTGCCAATATAGCGATGGTAGCAGTGAACGCATCTTAGATTGGGACAAAGGTATATATAATAGCGATTGTATGGCAGATTTTCGTTGCAAGTACCGAGAATGGGGATATGAAAACGAACAACGATTGTTTGCTAAACCTGGGATACATGAGGCAAGTGAACATGGTATAGAATTAAAGGCCATATTTTATACTGCTAGATTTGCAGGTGTTGATTCTACTTTGAAACGAGTCAATGCTGATATTTACAGCTATGATACCTTAGATATAAAGCGCATATATCCTGGACAAGATAAAGGTATTTTTAGGATAAGTAAAGAAGAGAGCGCCTATGATTTTCTCAAAAAAAAATATTTTAAGTAGGGACTTCCATCAGCTATTTTCATCATGTTATACTATAAATATAAGATAAGAAAACTGTGCCTGAAAGGAGAAACAAATAATGCCCAAAGTCATTTTATATATAGCCACTAGCCTTGATGGCTTCATCGCTGATAAAGATGGAGGAGTTGGCTGGTTGCCACACCCTACTGATGACCCCGAAGACGAATTTGGCTATAAAGCTTTGATGAATCGAATATCAGCCATTGTGATGGGTAGCAAAAGTTATGAGCAGATTTTAGGTTTTGGAGATTGGGCATGGGGAGATAAAACAACTTATGTATTCACAAAGCGCACTACTTTGCCAGCTAAAGAAGGCATCCAGTTTATACATGAAGATCCAAAAATCTTTATGGAAAGCATCAAAGAGCAGCAATCCGACATTTGGCTGCTTGGTGGTGCAAAGCTTGCCAAATCTTTTGCATTAGCTGGCTTGATTGATGAATGCGTCATCACGATAATCCCTATGAAGTTAGGCGATGGCATTAAATTAGAATTGCCATATGGATACTTCAACTTGATAGAGACAAAGCTGTGTCGTGATGATATGCTTCAGCAAACCTATATTAAAAATTTGATGTGAATTTATGAGAGAACACACGATTGAAAATTTCACTCCAGGAGAAGGCACAGGCTGGTTTAAGTTTGCTAATGGCTTTAATACAAATATTTACGACCCAAAAGGCATTGTAACATGGAACTATATTCCAGTTGGGCACGCTTCGTTTGGACTTTGTGGCGGAATGGTTTATGCCGCACGCGATTATTACGAAGCACATGTGGCTTTGCCGCAATGTGAGGAGTTAGATTTGAGTAGCTCTCTTGGAGATTTTATAAAGAAAAGGCAAGTAGATAGCGTAATTAACACTACAGATCTATTCACCTATAGCCTACAAACAATTTCTGGTGATAGAAATTCTGATTACGCCATGTGTGTAACTGAGTGGAGTAAAATTAAAGCAACCATTGATGGCAATCACCCAGCTACTCTTGGACTAATACTAACTAAGTCATATAATCCACTTGATATCACAAAGAATCATCAAATTCTTGCTTATAGCTATAGTATAATAGATGAAGATATCGGAAGAAAAATTTCAATTGGGTTTTATGATCCTATATATCCAAAGCGGAATGATTTATTGCTTGAATTTAACGTAGATGATGCTGCAACTCCTATACATACCAATGATCCTTCTCTTCATGGACACATATATGCCTTCTTTGAAAGTCAATATTCATTTGAAGCACCCCCTATTTTGGTAGAGGGCAATAGCAGAACAGATGAGACTATGCATGTATAGTGCTCATACTAGGGCAATAGAGAGAGAATTTACTATCTCTACTACATTTCTCCAGGAACGATTATCATCCAACTGATGCCGAAGCGGTCCTTAAGCATGCCAAAGCATGGTGAGTAGAATGTTTTCGCAAGTGGCTTTTGTATTTCCCCGCCTTCTGATAGCTTAGAAAATACATGTTTTGCTTCCGTTTCGGAATCGACTGAGAGCGACAGGGAAAATCCACTGAAGCCAGTTTTCTCTCCCATGCCATCCGATGCCATAATAGTAGTGCCGCGAATGTTGAAGCTGGTATGCATCACCTTGTTTTCAAATCCTGGTTTTAACATTCCTGCCGGCAATGGCTCTGGACTATCTTTAAAACGATAAATATCATCTATCTTTGCACCTAGCGTAGTGCTGTAAAAGCTAAGGGCTTCTTCGCAGCGCCCATCAAAAAACAAATAGGGCATAACAGATGCATTGGGAAAGTCAGCTTTATTGGCAACCATGAGGTCCTCATAATAATATTGTTCAGCCAGAATATATAGTTTCTCAATTTAATCAAGAACCTAGCAAAATATATGGTCTTTCTAAATAATACCAAATCCCATATGTAGTAGGATACCTACATATGGGAATGAGAATTGGTATTAGCTTTGCTCTTGTGCATCTAGGGGCTTTGGTATATACTAGCTGGAATATTTAATTACTACTTTAGATTCATAGGAATATAATATAATGACCGAAATGAGAAACTTAGCCATAATCGCCCACGTAGATCATGGAAAAACAACACTTGTGGATAACATGCTTAAACAAAGCGGTACATTTCGTGAGAATCAGCAGGTTGCTGAACGGGTTATGGATAGCAATGATCAAGAACGTGAGCGTGGCATCACAATACTCGCAAAATGCACGTCTATGCATTATGATGGCATTAAGTACAATATTATAGATACACCGGGACACGCAGACTTCGGCGGAGAGGTTGAGCGAGTGCTTTCCATGGTTGATGGCGTAATCATCCTGGTTGATGCTTCCGAAGGCCCAATGCCTCAAACCAAATTCGTACTTGCCAAAGCTTTGGCTTTGGGACTGCGTCCAATTGTAGTAATTAATAAAGTTGATCGCCCAGATCGTAGAATTGATGAAGTTTTAAATGAGGTCTTTGACCTATTTGTCTCACTTGACGCGAATGACTTACAACTAGACTTCCCTATCCTTTACGCTTCAGGGCGCAATGGATGGGCGCACGAGCAAGACGATGTGACAGGAACTGATCTCAAACCTTTATTTGATGTGATGAAACGCCATGTTCCCGCACCAGACGTAGATAAGACCGCACCATTTGCAATGCTTACAAGCATACTTGCTGCTGACTTATATGTTGGCAGAATTTTGATTGGCAAAGTATATGCTGGTACCGCTAAAGTTGGTAGCTCAGTGAAAAGTATAAATCTGGAAGGAAAACAAATTGAAACCGGTAAACTTACCAAGTTGTTTGGTTTCAAAGGCATTGAACGTATCCCTATTGAAATAGCCGAGGCTGGAGATATAGTCGCAATTGCAGGCATGGAAAAAACCAGTGTTGCTGATACCATATGTGATCCAGCGGTTGAAGTACCGCTTCGCTCTACACCGATTGATCCACCAACTATGGCTATCACTATAAGTGTTAACAACTCCCCACTTGCGGGCACCGAAGGTTCAAAAGTTACATCTCGTATGATCCTTGATCGCTTGCAAAAAGAAGCTGAAACCAATGTTGCCATTAGTCTTACGGTATCTGATAGTGGAGAGAGCTTTGAAGTTGGAGGTCGTGGAGAACTGCAGCTAGGAGTATTAATTGAGAACATGCGCCGCGAAGGCTTTGAGCTTTCCGTATCACGTCCCAAAGTGCTATTTAAACGCGATGAAAATAATCAATTACTAGAACCAATCGAAGAAGTGTTTATCGATGTTGATGAAGTCTATAGCGGAACCGTGGTTGAGCAGTTATCAATCCGTAAAGGTGAGATGAAAGACATGCGCCCATCGAGTGGCGGGAAGATGCGGATAATATTCCATGTTCCATCTAGAGGGCTTATAGGTTATCAAAGTGAGTTCAAAAATGATACTCGCGGCACCGGCACTCTGAATCGCATTTTCTATGCCTACGAGCCGTATAAAGGTGATATAGTAGGACGTAGAAATGGTGCATTAATCTCAAATTCTGCTGGAGAGGCAGTTGCTTATGCTCTCTGGAATTTGGAAGATCGTGGTGTGATGTTTGTATCACCAAAGACCAAGCTTTATGAAGGCATGATCATTGGTGAACATAATCGGGATAATGATCTAGAAGTAAACCCTATAAAAGGCAAACAACTTACCAACATTCGTGCTGCTGGCAGTGACGAAAATATAAAGCTCACCCCTCCCAGAATCTTTACCCTTGAAGAAACCCTATCTTACATTAAGGATGATGAGCTAGTAGAAGTAACGCCGCAGAGCATTAGACTTCGCAAAAGAGTACTTGATCCTAATCAACGCAAGCGAGCTTCTAAAATTGATAATTAATCTATAGTTCTATCTTTGGTTGCAACAATATTTCCTCTCATTATACAGCTAAGAAATGCTGGGTGAATATTGTACACTTGCGAAGATATATGTAATATAATTTCTTCTGGCATAAAAGTACTGGCCTTTATTTCGATCTCAAAGTTTGTACCGAAAAGTGCATTACTGAAATTTCTGCAAACTAAACCTAAGTCGTATACATATGGTATAACTTGTTTAAAAAAACCTTTGTCGCTAGTCGCTATTCTTGAACAGAAATTTATCAATGATTTTTTCACAAGTTCATCATCAATAGCATTAAACTTATCAGATAACTTTAAAGCATTTACTAGACACAAATTTCCATCAACGATGCATTTTACCTCTGTAATATCAGCGAAAATACTTTTAAACGTATACAAAAAAAGAGGCTTGCTATTAACATTATACTCCATACGACTAATTGCAATATCTCCCGAAGAATCCGCTTCAAATGGGTTGGCCCCTAATTCACACAATAAATTAAGTACTGGGATATATTTTTCATGATTATAATGCATCAAGTATTTCAAGTGAACGAATGCGCTACCATACAGTGGATGTATATAATTTATATTTGCCCCAGCTTCATAAAGCGCGATTATAACTTCCAGATTTCCAGATTTAACAGCTCTATAGAAAGGAGTGCCATTCTTTGAATCGGCATTTATATCAGCTCCTAGTTCACTTAAGCATTTCACAGCATCTACCGTAGATACAAAATGCATGGGTCTAAGAAAATGTTCCCTAGCATCAATAACATAGCCATTTAAGTCTTTGAGATAACTACATACCTCAGATACAGAGTAATACTCGGCAAGAATCCTTATTATCTTGGAATTACCACATTGTGCTGCAAAATGCATAGGTGGTTTCATATAAAAATACCCCGTCTTTTCTCCACTAGCAATAATAACAGACCAAGCTTGGTCTTCATCAATTTCCGTATTATCCTTCAATCTACAACATCTACAAACTATCCGCTCATCACCCTCTTGAATTGCTTTAGTTAAGGCTTCTCTTATATAGAAAAATGGTACTACCAGATTAGAACCATATTTTTTTAATTTATCTTCAAATTTTTTAGAGCTGGATTTGTAGAGCAATGTATCTAATTCGTCTTTATTTTCTAGTACAAGACGATGATCCCCTCTAATACCATTTACAACAAAGTTTGTAACTTTTTTGAACATAATAACCTGACTATAACGTTTACAAGCGCCATATTATCATACATATGCTATAATTTCATTAATTTATAAATTTTTCTTTATTTTTTATCAAAAAAAGTTGCATATACAACAATAATTTAGGACATTGCCATAAATTCTCTGTGAAATCTTTGTTCTTTAGCACAAGAATTATTTAAAAGATACGCACCTTTTTTGTTCTTTCTGCATAAGCTTATTTTCAAGGCTCTTGTAAACTTGCTCTTTTTCCTCTCCCATCTTTTTAAATCCTAAATTCTCAAATCCTTTATAGATCGGAAGAAAAGAACTACTTGGTATAGTAGTGCAGCAATAACCAACGATCAGCTCTCTTGCCACTGGCAAAAGATCACTAAACCATGATTTACTCACGCATAAAAGTCTTCCTATATTCTTTGCTACATCCGCAATTTGTATTAGTTTTTGCAGATTATCATTAAAAATTTTTCTATATTCCAATGGATTTATATATTCATACTTTCCTATATATTTAGAACTTCTTCCTTCGGCTACTTTTTCTATCTCTTCTTGCCATTTCGCTAGCAGTTCTGAGGAAGCTCCATGCCGTAAGAATAGATATACACCTTTAACATTGGGGTAAAATTTCCATATATATTCTTCAAATGGAGTAACCCCTTCCTTATCTTGTCTGTTAGGATCAGATCCAGCTTCAAGCAATGCTTTCTCTAAATCAAAGCCTTCAACTATTCCAGATCTATGAAGTGCAAGATGCAGCGCAGTGTTGCCCCTTTTATCTGGCAAGTTAAAATTAGCGTTATATCTGGAAAGCAATTTAACCAATTGAACTTCTATTTCCTGTTTAAAATTTATATTCTCTAATATCCTAGCAAGAGTTTGGCCATCTTGGCTTTGTACAAAATCTTGAATATTACATAACATACAAAGATCGTAGTCTGGATAAAGATGATGCACTATACGCTCTAACGACTGCCATAAGTTAGTATCACGATCAACATTTGAGTTAGGTCTAAACTCAAAGATATTGTGCAAACAATCTGCAGCATAACTAGTACAACAAAGTCCAAGATCTGCTTCATCGCCCAAATATTTTTTAAACAGATCCCGCTTTGAATAATCACGAATCAATATGTTTAATATTATGCCAATTTCTTTTTCGAAGTTACCAACGAAACACTCAGGTAACATGAAGTTGGGATTTGCTCCTAAGGTCAATAAAAATTCTATCAACTCTAGATCAAGATGGGTTACAATAGCCCGCTCTCGCAATAGCAATAGATAGTAGTCAAAATCTATTTTCGCGCCATTCTTATAAAGTAAGTCGATTATTGCTTTGATATTATCAAGCACTTCTCTTTCTCCTAAGAATCTTTGCATACTATCCATATATGCAATAAAAGCACTAGCCATAGGGGTCTGCTTCTCATTAGGATCAACTCCTTGGGCTAAAAGATCTGTAACTGCTTCAACATCTAAATTTTGACACACTTTGTGCAGCTCCAGTCTCCTTGATTTTTTCCTTGAAAAAGTGAATAAATCTATTCCTGCTCTCTTCATTTTTAAATTTACTAAATTTTAGGGCGATTATAGTGTGTTTGTTCAAATAGGGAAATGAATTTTCCATTTTTTCAGAGCAATCGCATAAAATATGCCGGAAGAAGTTTTACTAGCGTACGCAATAAATTTGTCATTTAAAAAGTTTTAAAAAAATTAGTTACCTCTATTCTGTCATCTTGCTGCTTGCTAGCAAGATCCATATTAACCTGAGTTCGGGATTAAAAGCGGATAACGCACATGACAGAACTTGAGAAAAAAGTAGTAATGCATTGATATAAAAAGAATGTCATACCGCTGCTTGACGGCGGCATCCATATATAGTGTAGGTCAACGCTTGTGGTAAATATAGGTGGTTAGTAAATTTCGATTTTTCTATAAAATACTATGTGATATCTATGTTGCTCTATGGATACTGCTGTCAAGCAGCAGTATGACAGTGATGCGGTTGTATGGCCCATTAAACTTGAACTAAACAAAGAAAGTGTCATGTACATTAAAAAGCGGATAACCTTTTTTAAAGATATATGGCAAATGCTACCTCGTGACTCCGATTGCGGGGTCCATGTTCCAATAGAAAATTACTTAAAATATTTTTGAAATAAAAAAACCCCTCTTCAAGGCTTGGCAACGACCTACTCTCCCGTGTCTTAAGACAAAGTACCATCGGCGAAGAAAGGTTTCACTATCGAGTTCGAGATGGGATCGAGTGTTTCACTTTCTCTATAATCACCAAGCCATAAAGAGGGGCTTTGAGCAATTGTAAGCAGTTAATTAAGATTTTTTATTAAACATATCTTCAAGTAGATAATGTTTAGGTATATCAATACATACAACCCATAAACAACACTTGTGTTAACGGTATAGTATGATGGTTAATAAACTTATTTCTGTATACGACACATTCGTATAACCCAGCATTAAGTCAATCGTGCTATT
>CAYWJW010000054.1:0-10462 GCA_964458795.1 uncultured Candidatus Jidaibacter sp.
TAATCTCCAATCATTTTTTAGGAAAAGTTTAATTCATCTAATTCTTTATATTCATATGGCATGCAGTTAGGCATGCTACACTGTTCTCTCATCATTGGATGCATCTCTAGTATCGCGTCCATATAGAGAAGACAGAATTAGAACGGCGGCTGCACCACATAATCCAACTTGAAGCCCCTTGAAAATAGATTTAATAGAACTGATACCAGTACTGGAATATGCTTTCCATGTATAACCGCCAGAAACACAAAAAACGCCCAAGGCTGCCATAATGAACTTAAACTGCTTTGTATCATTAACTTTCGTGGTATCTTTATCATCTACTTTAGGAGGCTCTACAACTATACGTTCAACTCTCGCTACTATTTTTTGTATTGTAGTCCCCCTAAGTAACCACTCGCTATCTCGGATAATTGTACGGCTATCTCCGCTATCCTTATGGCAAAAATCCATTGCTGCAATTTCTTTAGCTGAAAAATTTCTTTTTTTAAAGTCACAAAACAACTCTCCTACCTTGAAAGGGTAAAGCTTCTCAACACCATTTATTTCTATGCAAATTGCATCTAAAGCCAAGCCGCCCTTAACACATTCTTCGGTTAACACATACCCATCTTCTATCGTTGCTATTGAATACTGCTTACATATAGATCCCCCTGTTGCATCAACACCATGAGATTCTTTTATCTTTTTCTTTAACTCACCAACCGTAGTCTTGCCTGGTACAATATCAACTATAAATCTTTGGGCTTCTGAGCTATATTTTTGGTTCCCAAACCATACAGTAGCTTGCATGGCCTTAATCTCTTCTACTTTAATCTCTTCTAACTTTATAACTGAATCTTGCCTTATATTATAACCGCCCCACACACCCAGATTATCATCGCTTAACTCTTTGCCATTAGATATCAATCTTTGCTTTTCAGCCGCAATTCCGAGCGTTGTTGCAATTTTTTCTTTAACGGCTTTAACAGTATCAGCAGGTTCGATCTCTACCCTATAACGATGACCCTCTAAAGTTTCTATAAAAATAAACATCTATAATACCTTCAAACTTAAGCACGTAGTATAGCATTTTCAGGCCAAATATTCAAACGGATTCCAGGAAATTCTTCAAGTCCATGAACTCTCGATGCCATGCAGGCTCTTGCCATTCGTCAATACTTCCAGATATACCACCCACCAAGACACTCTTAGGCGTACTGCTCGTTAGAGCGCCATCATTTATTTGATACGGTTTAAAGTTTTTAATAGCATCCTCTTCTCCAACCTTATTATCAAAATCTTTCATTTTATACCTCCTTAAAGAAATCCTGAAACGAGTTCAGGATGATTTATATAATCTTGTCATGCTGAACTCGTTTCAACATCTTCTTACTATACCATCATCCCACCGAAGCCAAAATTCCTTCCATCTCATCAACTTTAGTGCTTGCAGATCCTATCAAAAAACCGCCTAAGTCTTTTATCTTTGCGAGCTCCGCAATGTTATTTTTGCTAACAGAACCTCCATAAAGCACGCTCATAGGCTTTACTGTTTTCATGATTAATGAAATCACTTCAGCAAGTTCCGCATTGGTTGGAATCTTACCAGTGCCGATCGCCCAAATGGGTTCATATGCTACAATCACTTTGCTCCAGTCTATCTTAAATCCTAGCTCATCTAGTTGAATAGTTATAACTTCCATGGTTCTTTGGGCTTTATAAGTTATAACATCTTCGCCTACACATAATATCGGGGTGATCGATTGCTCAATCAAATGTTTAGTTTTGTCATGAATTTCCTGGGCAGTTTCATGCACGAATATACGGCGTTCAGAATGCCCCACAATGCAGTAACTACAGCCTAGCTCTTTAAGTTGTGCAGCGCTTGTTCCACCGGTAAAGGCTGCTGCATCGCGACTCGCACAGTCCTGCGCTCCCAGCTTTATTTTTGTGGTTGCAATTGCAGACCCAACTGGTATCAAATATGGCGTGGATGGACACAGCACAAGCTCTGTGTTAAATTTAAGTTTGGCAAAGTTCTTGGCAATCTCTGCGCTTTCGCTCAAGTCGAGACCCATCTTCCAATTTCCTACAATAAGTTTGCCCATTACATAACCCTTGAATTTAAAAAATTGCTGATCAACATATATTGATCAACCGGCTTGCGTTTGCAATCGAGCTCTAGTTTCACCAAATCCGCATTCAATGCAAGTATCTTTTGTTTGGTTGCAGTTTTACATATGCGAATTAGATTATCCTTCTGTTTAAAAAATACTGGTGGGGCAAGCTTTCCTACAGCCATATCAACGCTCATGCCAGATTCTGCATGGGCTAGCACTTCAAGTACTCGGTTGAAGTATCGTTGCAATACTCGCAAAATGAGCATAAAACTAGTATCGGTATTAATAGCTCTTTCAATTAACTTAAGTATTTGCGCCTTTTGCCCTAAAGCCACAGCTATACACATATCATCTAATCCAACTTCTTGAGAGTCCGAAATTGCTTCCTCTACGCTTTCAAGCGTAATAGTTTCACCTTGCTTGTAAGTAATTAATTTCTCCAATTCGCAAGCTATCAATAGTTTATTTGCCGGAAGTATTTGCGCAAGCGCTGGTATAACACTAGACTCGAACTTAGCCCCCCTCTCCTGCAAAAATGAACGAATGTATGTTTCAATCTGACGAACATCATCTTTATAGCATGCTATGCTGAGCGCACCTTTGGTGTTTTCGGCAAGCTTTCTCAGGTTCGAAGTCGGTCGCAACTCAGCTGCTTTTAAAATCAATTTCCCAGCAAAGTTAGCCTTCTCTAAATACTCTAGCATAGCCTTTGGTAGGCTCTGCGCGCAATCTTCTAATATAACAATTTTTTGGTCACCAAAAAGTGAGATACTAGCAAGTTCGTCAGCGAGCATAGAGAAATCATCCTTAACTAGTTTAAAGTCAAACTTGCTCAGTTGTGCATCACGTCCGTTTGCAAAGCCCTTGGCAACACTTGCAGCATTGATTTCTATACCACCTTCATCCGGACCATATACAAGTACGAATTTGATATCACTCATATTATTATTTTTTTTCCAAGTCTCTAGCTGATTACCATTCAACTTCATAGATAACACCTGGCCTTTCGGCCCTTAAATTTTTTTTACTCTGGGACTTCCATACCTATTCATCAATGTTTTATAATGCACAATAGATATTAATTAAAGTGAAACTTATATGAACCACAAAATCGTAAATACTGCAAGAAGCTGGTTAGCCACCCCATTCAAACATCAAGGGCGGCTCAAAGGCATTGGTTGTGATTGTTTGGGATTAGTTATGGGAATTGCAAAAGAACTTGGTTTAAAAACCATAAGTGGCAAACTTATAGCTGAACTAGACCATGCAGATTATCACATGATATCCTCAGGCATGGAGCTTAAACAAAAGTTGGACGATAACCTAGAACAATTACAGTCCTTAAAGATTGGTGCCCTTGTATTGCTCGAGTTCGATACAGATACATATCATCTCGCTATAATAAGTGATAATCAAGTAATGGGATTCAACCTGATACATGCAGATCTCAGTAAGCGCATGGTAGTTGAGCACAACTTAAATGATGGGTATTTTGCAAAGATAAAGGGGATATATAACTTAGGTGCATATAATACCTCCATTCCTCATGCTATGTTTAACCAGATCCTCATGTCACGAAATAATAACAAGGAGGGGCAATGGCTTCAATAGTACTTAGTGGGCTAGCAGCAACGGCGGGAAGTTTTGCAGGCGGTGCATTTGGCACGGCTGCAGGTCGTTTGCTGGGAGCTTTCGCTGGAAGCATCATAGATAATAAATTATTTGCCAATACAGTGCGCAGCAGCTCAAATGGTCCGAGACTTAAAGATCTTTCCATCCAAACCGCGGCTTATGGCCTTAGCATACCGATTATATTTGGCACGGTGCGCACAAGCGGTAATATAATCTGGGCTCGCCCTTTAAAAGAAACTCCTACAATGCAAAGATACAGTGGCAGGACTAAAGGCAGTAAAGTAATTCATGACCGCACCGAATATGAATACCATGCATCATTTGCGGTATCTATTTGCGAAGGTGCGATTGATGAAGTGGTGCGGATATATGCAGGACAAGAACAAATACAACCCTCACTTTATAACATCCGCATCTACAAAGGTTGTGAAATGCAAATGCCAGATCCCATGATAGAAAGCTTTGAAGGAGTTGGAAAAACACCGGCTTTCAGGGGGCAAGCTTATGCCGTATTTGAAGACTTTCCACTCGCTGAATTTGGAAATTATCTACCTAACTTCAACTTTGAAGTACGCAAAAGAACATCTTCAAGCTTCGAACAAACTGCGGAAGATTTAATTAAGTCCGTTATTATAATTCCAGGTGGAGGTGAATATGTTTACGATACAGTTGCTCAGTATAAATCTATCGGCTCTGAAGTAGCTGGAATATGGTGTCCGCTTGGAATGCCCAAAAATCTAAATCAGAGCACGAACTCCACCAAAACTAATGCTATTGTTGCGATAGACCAGTTACAAAAAACTCTACCAAAAGTTGAATGGGTGGCAGTTGTGGTAAATTGGTTTAGCACTTCTCTTAATATTAAGGATTGCAAAATTATGCCAGGTGTTGAGTATTCCGACGACTCAACCAGAACTCATCCTGATCCATGGTCGGTTTATCAATATTCTAGAAACAATGCTCATCAAATAAGTGTCACCAATTGCCAACCCAATTATGGTGGCACCATAAATGATTCCAGTCTTATTCGCTTTATAGATGAGCTCAAATCTCGAGGACTCAAAGTTATGATATACCCAATGGTGTTCATGGATTTACCTGACAAGCCATGGCGCGGCAAAATTTCCGGAGATGCTATATACGTCAATGAGTTCTTTAAGAGTATAAAAGGATACAATAATTTCATCACCCATTACTGTGAATTATTAAAAGGTAAGGTTGATGCATTAGTGATAGGGTCAGAATTCAAATCTCTAACTTCTATTCAGGCTGAAGATAATTCTTTCCCAGCAGTCGCACATTTAGTCGATCTTGCTAGAACATGTCGCGAAATAGTAGGTAAAAATACCATTATTACTTATGCAGCAGATTGGAGTGAATATCATCATACTGAAAACGGTTGGTATCATTTAGATGCTCTTTGGGCAAGTGATGATATAGATGTAATCGGTATAGATTCATATTTCCCACTCTCTAACTCGCAACACTCGGTTTATAATATCGATGAGATTATAAGAGGTTGGGATAAGGGCGAAGGCTATACTTTTTATTATACTGATACAGCTAGAACACAAACTAAACCTTTAAACCCTGAGCACGCTTGGAAAAACATCCGTTGGTGGTGGGAGAATTATCATATAAACCCAGATGGATTACCTACAATGTGGAAACCACGATCCAAGAAAATTTGGTTTACTGAATATGGTTTTCCATCAGTTGATTGTTGTACAAATCAGCCTAATGTTTTTTATGACCCTAAAGCCCGAATTGCTAACTTCCCTATCCATTCTAAAGGCATAGTTGACTTTAAAGCACAACGTAATGCAATCATTGCTACTGAACTCAAATGGCAAAATTCAGATATGGTAGAGCAAAAATTTCTATGGTGTTGGGATGCACGCCCCTATCCCTACTGGCCAGATCTTTCCAATATGTGGTCCGATGGTGGATGCTGGCAGAAAGGCCATTGGGTGCAGGGTAAAATAGGTCATTCTACTCTTGCAGGAGTTATTGAAGATTTATCCTATAGAACTGGGCTTACTGATAAACATATAGCATGTTCCGAAATCCAAGATACCATAGATGGTTTAGTCATAGACTCTCAAAGCCCTGCAAAGTCTATTATTGAAATCTTACAAAAAGCCTACAAATTTGACACTGTAGAAAAAGATGGAAGAATTCACTTCTCTCCCCCTACCAAAAAAGATCCAATAGAGATCGCATCTTGTGAGATTGCAAAAGTAGATGACAAACCCATAATATCGCTCTCACGTACTCAAGAAATTGAGCTACCGCAAAAATTGGACATAAACTACATTGATATCGGAAGAAACTATCAAATATCCAATCAACATTCTCTATGGTCTTCTGCAAAAAGCATGGAGAAAATTAGTATAGATCTCCCGCTTGCAATGAGCCAATCTAGTGCTCGGCTTATTGCGGAAAATTGTATCCATGACCTATGGGCAAGTCGCAATAATTATAGCTTCTATCTTACTCAGAAATATTTAAATCTAGTTCCTGGCGATATAATAAAAATTGTGCCAAGCATTGATCTCCCTATAAAAATAGTTAGCATGCGAATTGGTAAAAATAATCTTATTAAGATAGAAGGAACAAGCTATAAACCATTTAAAAAAACTATTGGCTATGGAGACGAAGCTATCTATAAAGTCTCTGAATTCATACCAATAAGTCCTACTCGTTTAGAAATTTTAGATATACCACTATTTGCGCATGATGAATCATGCATTTTAGTTGGTGCTTGTGCAAGCACCGAAAACTGGAATGGAACAACTCTATTTGCATCATCTATTAAAGGATCAAGTTATAATGAATATGCATATATAGATACCCTAGCCACAACTGGTCATGCCATAACTAAATTACCTCCTCACAATACAAGCTTGATAGATTATAAAAGTAGAGTGATTGTAAATATAGAACATGGCGAGCTTATATCAGTTAGCATGAATGACATCGCAAATGGTTCAAATCTCAGCAAAATTGGCAATGAATTATTGCAGTTTCAGAAAGCAAAGCTAATAGCAAAACATCAATACGAACTAAGCATTTTATACCGAGGGCGTTACTCTACAGAGGATGCAATATATTCTCATAAAGAGGGTGATAGATTTATACTTATTGATGAGCACTTGAAAAAACTGGAGATACCAATATCTAGCATAGGACAGACTAAATATATAAAAGCAATAAGCTATGGGCAAACTCTTGGGCAGACAAAAGAGATAGAATTCATATATCAAGGTAATTGCTTAAAGGCATTCTCACCTGTAGGAATTCATATATCATCTAATCAAGAAGTATCTTGGATGCGTCGCAACCGCATATTAACGGATTTTAGAGATTACACAGATATCCCAAATGAAATGACGCATGAACGATATTTAGTACAATTGTTGGATCCAAATAATAATGTAATTGAAACAGTACATACTACAGAGAGATCTCTTAAGGTAGAGCAATCATGCAGGTCAATAAGGATTTGCCAACTCAATAATTTAGGAATGGAGGGCTACTATGCACAAATAAAAATTAAATAATTGTTGAACCTATTGAAATTGCTGGTAAATTTATTAATGAAGGGATTGGGTTTATATTATGGAACACACTGCAATCATAAATAAAGATGAGCTAAAGCTTTCCCTAGAAGGGAAATTCACCTTTGCAGACAGCAAATCCTTTAATGAAATCCTAAAGGATATAAGCAACAGCACTTACAAGAAGGTTATAATAGACTTAGGTTCTGTTGATTTTATTGATTCAGCAGCTCTTGGTATCCTTCTCTTAGCTCGTGATAAATGCGATAAAAGCAGCACGTCTTTAGTGGTAAGAAATCCTAAGGGTCAAGTACGTCAAATGTTCGATATATCCAGGTTTTCTGATCTATTTAAGATCGAGCAAGATAAAAGTAAGGATTAGCCAAAAATCTAATTATTTGAAGCCCATTGAATAACCCAGCTAAAGATGCTATATTGTGTGTGGTTTAACGAGGCTTTAAATGACCAATTATTTATTTTTACTTATTGCAATTGTTAGTGAAGTTGCTGGCACTACAGCCTTAAAAGCAACTGAAGGCTTCACAAGATTTTGGCCATCCCTCATAACAATCATTGCGTATTGTGTAGCATTTTATTTTCTATCTCTTACGGTCAAAACCATACCAGTAGGAATCGCATATGCAATATGGGCGGCTCTAGGCATAGTTTTAATAACCGCTATAGCATGGCTTGTATATGACCAGGCAATGGATATTCCCGCAATTATAGGTTTAGCCTTGATAATTGCTGGCGTTCTGGTAATTAATATCTTTTCAAAAACCTTAGCTCATTAGTTTAAATCTGTCTTCACAGAATTGCTTAAGGTCAGCCTTAGCGCATAAAGTATAGATATAACATCAATACCTTCTTGAATTAATGCACCCATAACTGGCGGTATAAATCCGGCGGCTGCAAAGCCCATACCAATTATACTTAATATCATACCTCCAATCGCGCTTTGCATCGCTATTTTACGCATATCACCGCTTATGTGTATTAGTTCATCAACCTTATCTAATGTATTCTCTAACACAACGGCGCCGGCTGCTTCTGATGTTACTTCACTATATTGGCCAAAAGCAATGCCCACTGTTGCCGCAGTTAGAGCCGGTGCATCATTTATACCATCACCCATGAATAAGGTCGGAGCCATAGCAACCTCTGCTCGAACTATGGCTAGCTTTTGTTCAGGAGTTTGCGATGCAAGGGTAATTTTTATCCCTAAAAGTTTTGCAAGATACGTCACTTCAGCTTCGCGATCACCTGATACCAACATCACCTTATTAAACATATGCACGGGCGCCAAGTGCCCTATAAATGATTTGCTTTCCGCCCTTGGAGCATCTCGGAAGCGGAAAGTTGCTGCATATTTATTATCAATTAAGATTATACATTCAAGGCCTTCTGCAACTTCTGGAAGAAGTTTTGCAAACTTTGGGTTGCTTTGTAATAACTTTTTGCGATGAGTTACCCTTACTTCTCTCCCCTTTATAGTTCCAATTAGCCCCTGTCCTGGCTTTTCTGAAACAGCTACAACTTCCACAAATGCTAGTTTAGCTTTTTCTGCAGCACTGATAATTGCCCCTGCAAGGGGGTGTTTAGAGTAACGCTCAAGGCTTGCTGCCATCTCTAGTACATTATCTCGCTCCACACCTTTTGCGGTTATAATCTCTGTAAGTTCAGGCTTGCCATAGGTTAGTGTACCTGTCTTATCGAATATGGCCGTTCGGCACGTAGGCAATCTTTCCAGCACTGTTGGGTCTTTTATTATGATCCCATGCCTTGCCGCCATAGATATAGCGCTTATGATAGTAATAGGTATAGATATGAGTAGTGGACATGGAGTTGCAATTACTAGAACTGCTAAAAACCTAGTAGCATCGCCAAAAAAGTACCACGTAGCAAATGCAACTATGAGTGCAAAAGGTGCGAATATTGCACCTAGCTGGTCCCCCAAACGACGCATAGCTGGCCTCTTTTGCTCCGCTTCTTGCATTACCTTCATTATCGCCGCGTAGCGTGAATCTGATGCTAGTTTTTCAGCTCGTATTACCACCATAGATTCACCATTTATCGAGCCGGATAATACCGAAGCTCCAGCCACTTTCGGGATAAAATATGGCTCACCGGTCAAATACGACTCATCCATAGTACCATCACCCGAAATTACCACTCCATCAACTGGGCAGGTTTCATGTGGATAAATTACTATGCTGTCTCCTATTTTGATATCATCCAGTGTAATATCTTCAATCTTCTTACCGATCATCCTATGGGCGTTAGATGGCATTCTACCTGCAAGTAGAAGCAATACTGAAGATGCTTTACGCATAGCGTAAGATTCCAACGACTGCCCTCCAGAGAGCATTAGTATAACCAAAACTCCGGCTAGATATTCATGCAATATGGCAGCCACAATCACCGAAATAGCCGCTAGCATGTCAGCACCAAAATCACCCTTTACTACTTTTAGTAAAATTTGGAAAATGAGCGGGGTTCCTCCAGCTATGATAACTATAATTAGCGGTATATCATAAGCTTCTATCCCCCATATTCCGGGTATATTATAAATGTATTTAAGCAACAAATTTAGCGAGATAGATATAAGAGTAGCTGCAACTACCACCATCTGCCATTTAGACGCTTTAGGAGGTAGTAATTTGGACGCATCACTTACCATAAACATCTGTTTTTATTAGTATATTTACAACATGCCATAGTTTGCTAAATTCGTATAGTACTTTGAGTTTATTTATTAACTCCTTAGGGGATCTCACGTCGCCTATGGCTCCTCTGGATGACGATAATACCCAACTTTCCGTCATCCTCAAACTAGCCTATGCGAGTTTGGGGATCTCATAAAGGTTATTACCTACTCCCCCTACTGAAATGCTCACGTCGTCCTCACCTACAAAGTCATAATTAAATAAAGATTTATTCACACTTCTCTTATCTTATATTTATCAGTATAGCTTGCAAAAAACCCTTATGGAAGTCCCTGCGTAAAATATTTTTCATACACCACGCTCTGGCCCTTATTTTATAGAAAAATCGAAATTTACTAACCACCTATACTTACCACAAGCATTGATCTACACTATATATGGATACCGCTGTCAAGCAGCGGTATGACATTCTTTTTATATCAATGCATTACTACTTTTTTCT
>CAYWJW010000055.1:0-10235 GCA_964458795.1 uncultured Candidatus Jidaibacter sp.
CAAAAACACAGGTTAATCTAAAATTGATCCCTGGGGTAGACGGCAAACTGCAAATTGCCGAGCTAGTAGCTTACAATATGTGTGATACTACGGTGAAAGGTGCCTGGAGTGGGCCGGCAAGGCTTCATTTAGTACCGCATGTTAATGCACCAGTTGCAGATTTCCCCGTTAGGAAGGTTATAGGCGGTAGCCATTTTATTGCTGATATCACGCTTCCTTATGGTCGTGTTATCCATAACTATCTTGAGGCTTAGGTTCGTGGTACTTAAAACAAGAAAATCTCAAGTTTCTAAAAACCAAGAACCTTTCGAATGCATTGCTCTTTTATTACAGGGTGGTGGTGCATTAGGCGCATATCAGGCAGGAGTTTATCAGGCGCTTTCTGAAGAAAAATTAGAGCCAAACTGGGTAGCTGGAATTTCAATTGGTGCCATTAATGCTGCGATTATTGCAGGGAATTCGCCAAAGCAGCGAGTGAGTAAACTTCGTGAGTTTTGGGAGTCCGTAACTCTGGATGCATTTCATTATTCCCCTCCAGTCTTAAAATCACTGATAAGCGAAAACTATACAGAACATCGGCTATTAAATAGCTTGAGTGCTGTACGGACTATCTTATTCGGAATACCAGGGTTTTTCAATTCCCTATTTCCAACACCTTGGCAAATGCCAACTAGCTACTATGATGCCACTCCTCTCAAGAGGACTCTTGAGCATTTAATTGATTTTGATCGCATCAATAATGGGGAGATGCGTTTTAATATAGGTGCGGTGAATCTTATAAGCGGTAATTTTACGAATTTTGATAATAGAGAGTTATCAATTGCGCCTGAACATATTATGGCAAGCTGCGCACTGCCGCCTGGTTTCTCGCCCGTAGAAATAGAGGGGCAGCATTATTGGGATGGAGGGTTGATCTCCAATACCCCACTACAATGGGTTGTAGATGATAATGCTTATCGCGATACACTAGTTTTTCAGGTTGATTTATGGAGTGCTGACGGAGAATTCCCAAGTAATATAGCTGAGGTAATGACCAGACAAAAAGATATACAGTATTCTAGCCGTACTCGGGCTAATACAGACCGATTTAGAGATGCTCGTGAAATGCGCCACACTATTGCCAATCTTCTTAAAAAATTACCCTCTGAATTAGAGGATTTGCCCGAGGTTAAAAAGCTACGCATGCATGCCGACGATAAAGTCTTCAACATAGTTCATCTCATATATCACAACAAGAAATATGAAGGATATGTGAAGGATTTTGAATTTTCCCGCATCAGCATGGAAGAGCACTGGAAAGCAGGATATGAAGATACTATAAATGCACTGCGGCATCCAAAAATACTACAGCGCCCCCCTCAAGGCTCCTGTATTGCAGTTTATGATTTTAGCAAAGAGCGTAAATCATAGGACTCTCTCATATAGCTATTTTATACTGACTTAGCTATACCAATTCCGATAAATAACTGTACAGATGAAGCGCATCTGTGTAGTTATTTACCAGAATTGGTATCAGTCATTTTTATCCGGCAAAAAGCCTCCAACTTGCGCGTCCCATAGGGTTTTATATAATCCATTTCTCGCAAGCAATTCTTTATGGTTTCCATCCTCTACAATCTTACCTTGGTCAAATACCAAAATTCTATCCATATGCAAAAGCGTTGATAGACGGTGAGCAATGACGATGGTGGTTTTACCTTGTATTAATTCCCACAGACTTTCCTGTATGTCGCTTTCTGTAACAGAATCTAACTGAGATGTAGCCTCATCTAAAATTAAGATTGGGGCGTTCTTCAGTATAGCTCTTGCTATTGCAATCCGCTGGCGCTGTCCTCCAGAAAGCTTAACTCCACGCTCACCTACAAGTGACTCATAACCTTGAGGAAGCTTTTTTATGAATTCATGTGCATGAGCTTTTCTACTGGCTTCTACCACTTCCTTGACGCTTGCCTCAATGCGACCATAGTGGATATTTTCCATAAGTGTTCGATGGAAAAGTGATGGATCTTGAGGAATCATTGCAATAGCCTCTCTCAAAGAATTTTGGCTTACACTGGCTATGTCTTGTCCATCAATCATAATATGACCATCTGTGACATCATAAAGTCTTAATATCAGATTCACAAAGGTCGATTTGCCGCCACCTGAATAACCAACTAATCCCACCTTTTGACCGCTTGCTATAGTCACGGACTTATCTTGAAAGAGAGGCTCAGCATCTTTGTAATGGAACTTCACCTTATCAAATACGATTTCGCCCTTGTTTACGTGCAACACTTCTGCGTTCGGGTTATCCTGAATGTCTGGCACTTCTTCCAAAATAACAAGCGCTTGATCAACGGCACCCCAATTGGTTATGAAGTCCTTCAAAATATGGGTTAAACTAAACAACCAATTTACTATTTCAATATTTAACAATAAGACCAAGGCAAAATCCCCAGGGGTTATTAAGTTGATTTGGCTTAAATAAACTAACCCGCAAAGGCAAAGCACAATATAGCAAGAGAATACAGTACCCTGCATATTAAGGTAAGATCTTAAAGCCAAACCTTTGGTTCTGCTTTTAGAAACGAAGTCTTTTAAGCTATGATCCAATCTCTTTTGCTCATATGAGAAGGACGCAAATATCTTTACTGAGAACATATTAGTGAGATAATCTACTACACCTCCTCTTAATTTAGCATCTGACTCTGCTTCTGTGCTGCTTAACACATTAATTTTCTTCATATTTATATAGCCTAGAGCTATAAATATCGAGACCCACAGCGCCATTGCGATTCCAAAGCCATAGTGTACTCTCGAGAGCAAGATAATGCTGATAATCAGCATTATAGATATTTGAAATAGCTCTATCATAATTACATCGAGGATTGTAGCGCTACGTTTTGCTGCGTCGTTAACTTTATGTGCTATGCTACCTGCAAGGTGCTCTTGAAAAAATCGGTATGGATATATGCTGAGTTTTTGCAAAAGACTTTTGGTAATATGAGAGGTTAGTTGTGGTGAATATTTATTCTCACACCAAGAGGTAAAAGACCATGCCAGAACTACACCAAATTGTATTGCAGCATAAATAGCTATTACGATCCAAATATAGTAATAGTCATTAATACTGACATAATCAATTACGACCTTGATTAAATATGGCTTAATATTTTTATCAGCTGCAATGAAAATCATTGTGAATACTACGAACCATAAGTACAAGCGGTAAGGCTTTGATACTTCCACTAGAAATTTTAAAACACGCATGTTGTTATTTTCCTCGATACTCTTACCTTATACAGGCATATTTCTCTTATCTTATATTTATTAATATACCACGTTGAAAATAGTTTATGGAAGTACCTAAGTAAAATATTTTTACCCCAATGTAGGCTAGGTGTTGACGCAATTTAGTTCTATATAACTCAATGATTTCAAAAAAAATGAAAAAAATCATTTGCAAAAAGATGGTAAAAAACTAAAATGCCGCAAAGATTTCATCTAATAGCATGTATATTTTGCAGCTGTTTTGTTTTTTATATTTTTTTGGGTAGAACATATGAACAATCTCCATTCATTAGACATAGCCGTAATAGGAGCATACCTAGCTTTATGCCTTATAATAGGTTTTTATAAGATAGGCAATATAAAGACTATAAGAGACTATACATTAGGAGCTGGTAAAATTTCTACCATAGTACTATTGTTCACAATCTTTGCAACCCATATAGGTGCAGGCGCAACGGTAGGCACCGTGGAAAATCTTCATTCTATGGGATTGATATTTGCTATAGCGCTTATGTTTAGTCCTTTGTTCTGGGTGATAACGGCAAGGATTTGTGCTAATAACATCACGGTTTTTAAAGAAGCGGGATGTATATCAGTGAGCGATATTATGGGGCATCTATATGGTAAGACGGGCAAATGGGTTACCAATATATTTTCTATATTGCTCTCGATAGGAATTCTTGCGCTTCAGATTGGAGCAATAGGCTATTTGTTTAACTACTTTTTAGGTGTATCTAATGCTGTAGGAGTGATGATAGGCTTTGGCACAATAATAGTATACTCTCTTTTTGGTGGAGTGAGGTCAGTTGCATTAACTGATATGTTTCAAGGTATTATAATAGTAGTTGCAATACCAACTGCTTGTCTAATAGCCTTTTATGATGTTGGTGGTTACCAGGGACTCATGGAAAATCTTCCTGATTCCCATCTTAACGTGGATTTCACCATGGATAATATGCTTTTATTAGCAAGTATGATATTCTATATTTTAACGCCAGAAGCATCGGGCACTTTTATGCAGAGGTTTTTAATGGCTAATGACAAGGCGCAGCTAAATAGAGCTTTAAGAGTGATTACCATTGCATCCATACCTCTTACTTTAATCATCTGCTTAATAGGTTTTATCGTAAAAGTTAAAGCGCCAGATGTAGACCCAAATGTTGCATTCTTTTATTTAATCAATAACTATCTGCCGGTTGGCGTTACAGGGCTTCTGGTAACCGGAATACTTGCCGCCATTATGTCTACGGCAGATTCGTGGTTGAATACCACCAGTGTTCTTTGTGCGCATGATATTGGTAAGGGATTGTTTCCAAGAATCACCGATAGGCAGGAGTTATTTATAGCTAGGATATCGGTATTGTGTATTGGAGCCTTCGCTGCGATGCTCGCTCTTGCAGGAACTAGTCTTATGGCACTTGAATGGTTGGCAGGGAATTTCTGGCTTCCAGTAATCTTTGTTCCATTGGCAGCTGGGTTACTTAAATTTCGCACTAGCCATTGGTCTTTTATAGGATCAATTATCGGAGGGGTTGCTGGTGTTTTAATAGGCAGATATACATCGGGAGAATTTGCTACCATCAGTTTATTATTCGGAGTTATGAGTAGTACACTAGGATTGTTCGGCACGCACTTCTTGCAAGCGTTAGTAAAAAATAACGCAAGCATATTAGATGAGAAAAAGCTATGTACCGAATAAATTCACTATTGAAAAGCATGAGCATCTCATTTTTACAGCAAGGACAAAAGTACAAAGAGTATTGTTACATCTTTGGAGGTATAGGCATAATATACTTTCTTAGTTCATCGTTTTTTATGCCCATAACTGTCACAAAAGTTCTATATATTGCTGCTTACTTAAAAGCTGTAGCTGCAATCTTATGTTTAGGCTTATGTATGCACACTACGCATTTGAACGCAAAGCAGCAAGCCAAATATATGCCATGGTATTGGTACATTATGCTCTTGTATTGTCTTCCTTTTTTATCTTCATATATAGCTCTTACCTATGATTATGATTTGCCATGGTCTATAAATTTAGTTCTATCACTCGCGATACTTTATTTGGTTAGTAACTGGTCTGTGGCATTTATTCTATCGACGATAGGATTTTTGGCTGGCTATCTTTTGTTTAAGGTTACTGACTATAGTCTTGCAGTAAATGATTTAACAGGTCATTCAAGGATTTCGAGCTACATATACTGTTTTCTAACTGGGGTCATTCTGGTTGCTCTTCAGCAAAAGGATAGGTTCAACCCACTTGATAGTAGCTCCGTAGAAGCAAACGAGGTGCCAGGTGTTTTAGTGGGCAACATATATAGTAGTATTGCGGATATAGCGAAAGCGGTTGATAAAGGTTTATATGGCATAGGGGAATGTGTACAAGAGGCGCTTGGAGAATATAGATTTAAAGGTCATGAACGCATGAGGATTAGAGTCGATATGGTTGGTAGAAATTTTCAGTTTAAGGGCTCTAAATTCTTTATGAAACAAATAATAATGAACTTGATAGATAACAGCCTTAAGTACGCTGGCAGCACAGCAGCTATAAATATATGGTCTGAAGGTCGCACGCTTAACATAAGAGATAATGGCAAGGGTATAGATTCGGAAGTGTTAAAACGTGATATATTCAGTGCTAATTCTATAGGCTTGTCTTTTTGTAAACGAGCAATGGAAGCTATGGGTGGTACAATTAGGTGTGAGTCTGGACTGGGTAAGGGAACTAAGTTTGAACTTACCTTTCCTAAACTGCCTTAATATTGTGACAGAACATTGCTATTGCAGCTGCATTGGAGACATTTAGGCTTTCCATTTTGCCACTCATGGGAATTTTTAAGGTTAGGTCGCAATTTTCAATTGTTAGCCTTCTAAGTCCCTCTCCTTCTGACCCCATGACTATAACAACTTTCTCATACTCGGCCACCTTGTTGATGGGTAGCTCGGTAGATGAATCCATGCCCACTATCCAATAACCTGCTTCACTAAGTTGCTTGAGTGACATAACTAAGTTGGATACAGCTGCGATCTCAATATCTTCAATACCGCCAGAAGACGCCTTTGCCAGGCTTGGGCTGTCAATAACCGCGTTATCCTTAGTGGTTATAAGCGCATCTGCGCCAAAAGCTACAGCGGAACGAATGATCGCCCCAACGTTGTGAGGATCTGTGATCTGATCGAGTGCGATTATCATGGAGCGCTTTTTTCCTTCTAAGTTCTTGAGTAAAGTTTTAATATCAATTTTTTTTACTCCGGAAACTAAAGCAGCATAACCTTGGTGCACAGCTTCTTTACCAACTATTATTGAAATGCGGCTAGCATCTACTACCTCAATCTCAGCTTTTTCCGGCAACATTGCTGCTGATTTTAATTCTTCGTAGGCGCTTCTAGTTAGCATTAGGCTAAATACTAGGCGTTTTGAGCTCTCTAATGCCGCAATAACAGCATGCTTGCCAAAGATCCATAGTTTTTCTGATTTATTAGTCTTATTCATTTTGAGCTTCCTTAGGATATATTGTGGTTTTAACGCGGTTACCAAAAAATTTGATGTCGGTATAGTTTTCTTTTATTTCAAAATTGTTGGACTCGACTTTGCCAAATTTTGAAATAAGTTCGACATTTGAATTCCCAGAGGCAAATCCATCTTTATAATTTAGTTCCGCATTTTGTGCATTTAAAGAATAAAGATCATCATATATTATTACAACATTTCCATCAATATTCACCAAATTATTTTCTGAATCAAGGTGAGCCATGTCTCCTACAACTGATATAAGCTTATTATCCTTTGAGGTATAGCTAGCGAAGACCTGAGTAAGTTCTAGCTTTTTATCAAGCAGTTGGACTGCGCTTTTAGCTTGTATGCTATATGGCTGATTATGGCTATCTAACCCATAGAATCTAGGATTTTCAGCAGTGTTCTGCACTATACTTGTTGTTGTAATACTAGCAGGCTTTCTTTTATTACTGCCGTTGCTGTGAGAAGTTTTAGTTAAGAGAGGAGTGAAAATAGCAGCTAGAACTGCAAGAAGCGCAATAAAAAAAACGGCTTTGACCAAGCGTACCGTCAGGCGATAATTTTTAATAGAAGTGCGTACCATCAATATCTGTCAATAAAACTAGCTTATTATAGCAGATATTTATAATTTCTACAGCAAATTATATTATTTATAGTCCTTTAAGGAAGTTCTGTGCGGCTCGTAAGCATCCGTAATCAATGCCATGGCCAAGGCCAGATGCTTCATAACCTGTTACTGGAAAGCCTAAAGTTTGAAATTTCTCAAGGGCATAGTGATATGCTGCAAATGGTACTACCATGTCTAAATCGCCGTGAGTGATTAGGGTTTTAGGCTTAGAATGCACCTCTGATTTAAACTTATCATCATCCAATATGAATCCCGAAAATGAAACCATGCCTTTTAATGGCTGTTCACATTGAGAACCATAATGCAGTGTCATCATACCGCCTTGGGAAAACCCCATCAACACCAATCTATCAAAAGTTAGGGAATGTTCCGCCAGCTGTTCTTCAATAAACTGGTGAAGGATAGGTTTTGCCTTAGTAAACCCAGTCATCATTGATTGGTTAGAGCGGTTTATCAGGCTATACCACTGATATGCTCCTGTCATGCCTCCTTCAAATCTAAAGGGGGCATCAGGAGAAATGAAAATCGCGTCTTCAATATAATCAGTTAGATCTGGAGCTAAGCTTATAAGGTCCTGTGCATTAGAGCCATAGCCATGGAGCAGCATTACCATATGCTTCGGCGTCACGTTATTTTTTGGGGGGTAAGAAACAAAATTTAGAACACTCATTTAAACCCCCAGAAACTTGAAAATTTGTGCTGTTGCCATTTTCTGCTATTCCTTATACACCTGTGATAGTGGTAATAAATATAATCATCATTACTTATATGTTGTAAACTTGGTTTTTTTCAAGCATATTTAACAAAAACTTTCACAAGTACCATGCTTTACCATATTTTGACTTCCTATGTAGATGACATACACATACTTAACGTATTCAAATACATAACCTTTCGTTCAGCGCTTACAATGATAACGGCGCTTCTCATTTCATTTATGCTAGGCGAACGTATGATTGCCTTTTTGAGTAAGTTCCAAAATGGTGGGCAACCTATTAGGGATGACGGTCCGCAGTCGCATTTTAGTAAGAAAGGTACGCCTACTATGGGCGGGCTTATGATACTTATAAGCATTTTAGGAGCAACGCTAATATGGGCAGACTTAACAAACCCTTTTATATGGGTTGTTGTGGGTATCTTAGTTGCTTTTGGATTACTAGGATTTATTGATGATTATCTAAAAATAAAATATAAGAACTCCAAAGGCATAAAAGCTAGATATAAACTTCTTTGGCAGTTTGGTGTATCATTTATTGCGGCATATGTGGTCTCATCATATACGTCACCTGAACTTGCGCATAAATTAACCTTTCCATTTTTTAAAAATGCCGTATTAGACCTAGGACTTATATATTTACTATTTGCAGCAGTTGTCATTACCGGGTCTTCTAATGCGGTGAATCTAACTGATGGCCTGGATGGACTAGCCATTGGTCCTGTAGTAATTGCCTCTTCATGTTTTGCACTTATATGCTATCTAGTTGGTAATGCGATTTTTTCAGAATATCTACAGATTCCCACGATTGTTGGGGTTGGTGAAATCACCATATTTTGTGCTGCCATAATTGGCGCAGGTCTTGGATTTTTATGGTACAATGCCCCACCTGCGCAAATATTTATGGGAGATGTTGGTAGTTTGGCACTCGGTGGCGCGCTTGGAGTTATTAGCGTCATAGCCAAACATGAAGTCGTGCTTGCAATTATTGGCGGACTATTTGTTATTGAAGCATTATCGGTCATGATACAGGTGTTCTGCTATAAGATGTGGCGTTATCGCCCATTTAGAATGGCTCCAATCCATCACCACTTCGAAAAATTGGGGTGGAGCGAGACCAAAGTGGTAATGCGCTTTTGGATCATGGCGATAATATTCGCTCTAATTGGCCTTGCAACTTTAAAGTTAAGATAGAGATGATTAAGTGTAGCTATTTCGCTGGCAAAAAGATAGTGATATTCGGAATGAGTCGTACCGGTATTGGGGCTGCGAAAGCTTTATTGGGTAGTAGTGCGGAGGTAATAGCATCCGATGATAATGAAGCTACTCTGCAAACTGCTAAGAATCAGTTCCCAACGATCAAAACTATGGGTCCTAAGGAGATAAACTGGAATGAGATCGAATTTTTATTATTGAGCCCTGGTGTGCCTCTCAGTGGACCTAGTGCTAATCCTATTGTTCAGGCAGCAAATGCGCATGGGGTAACTATCATAGCTGATTTTGATGTGCTGTACTTGGCATGCCCTAGTGCCAAATTTATAGGTGTTACCGGTACTAATGGTAAATCTACAACTACTGCGTTAATTGGCCATATCTTAAAAGAGTGTGGCGAGGAAGTGCAGATAGGGGGTAATATAGGAATATCTGTGTTGGAACTTGAGCCACAAGACGATGGTTTTTATGTACTTGAGATTTCATCATACCAGCTTGATCTTATAAAATTTATGCATCTGGATACTTCGCTTTTTATAAATATAACACCAGACCACATCGACCGTCATGGCACTTTTGTAAGTTATCTAAAGACCAAGTCTAAGATAATAGAGTTGCTACATCCTGAAGGTATAGGAGTAATATCTATAGACTATGAAGGAACCAGAGAAGCTGCAGATAAACTCAAGAATAAACTTACTATATCTACGGCTAATACCACTGCAGACATCTATATGAATAATCGCATATTACACGATAAAAAACGCAATTTGGAGTTCAGCTTTGCTGATTACGACTATCTTCCAGGAAAGCATAATGAAGAGAATATTGCTGCTGCATATGCAGTTAGTACATATCAGGGTTTAGAGTCAGAACAAGTAGTGATGGCG
>CAYWJW010000056.1:0-10056 GCA_964458795.1 uncultured Candidatus Jidaibacter sp.
CTATCTTATTTATATATTTAAAAGAGTGGACATTATATTTAACAAATTTTTAATATTCAAATAAAAATATGTTAAATTTTTTGATTAAAAAAATCAAAAGATGAAGCGCATCTGTGCAGTTATTTACTGGAGTTGGTATTATCTATATTATCCTCGACGTACCCGAATAGCCGGTATGATAAAGCTGAGAGCGACTAGCACCATACTTAGATAAATATAACTAAAGTGTTTGAGTGATAGATTGTTGAGCGTAAGGAGTGCAGATACCATAACAACTCCTATTACCCCAACCTTAAGCTGTTTAGCAAAAGGTGAGGTTCGGCGCGAAAGATTAGCTAGCATCCCCCATATAACTATAAGTGGGAGTATAAGGTTAAACATTGGCCATATAATGCGCTGTATGGCATGCACTATATGTTGCTTTCTAACCAGTTCAGACTTTCCAGTAGTGTCTAGTAGCTCGTGCATGAATAGTTCATTTACATCTATTGCACGAGTATCGCTTTCGCTCGTAGCTAGTTTAAGGCCAAAATTATAGCTTTTGAAAAATCCGAGTGTTATCTGGTTTTTGAGCTTATCTTCAAGCTGGTGACTACCTTCATGTAAGATGAATCCAGGGCCTTCTTCTGAGTAGACGAGTTCGCCGTAATTGGCCATAACCGTAACTGGTTTATCTTTATTTCGCAAATCGTAGATAAAGATACCTTTGTATTTGAAGTCTCCGGCTTTTTCATCCACATAAACAGTGATAGCATTGTTTTGAGTATTAAATACCCCTTCTTCAAATGCGGCATTGATAAGGCTTTCTCGCAGGAAGTGCTGCATATCCTTAAAGCTTTGATATGATTTGGGGAGTAGATATAGTGATATGCAAAGATGTATGGCAAGTACAAGGGTTACAACGCCCAAGATGCTGCCATAAAGCTGAGTATTGCTAATACCTGAAGTTTTAAGTATTACCAATTCATTATTAGCTTCCAGGCTGGAAAAGGTTGCAATGCAGGCAAAGAACATAGAAAGCGGTATGCATACATAGGACATTGGCAATATCAAAAACCCGGTAACACTTAAAAAAGTACCTAGGTCTACACCTTTAGATGTTATGAGCTCCAAGAACCTGAGTGATTGAGTAAGCCATATTATAGATACAAATATGCAATAGATGATCACAAAGTAAAAGAAAAGTCGTCGCTGTATGTATTTAGAGTAAATAGCCATCATTTGTTATAATTTGGTTTCTAAGCCGCCACGGGAATTCATTATGCCTTTTATCGTAAGGATAATCAACGCTTGGTATGTGAATTGCGTTTGAATTAAAAATCAGTTCGTCATAACCAGAGGCGTTTTCATATAAACTTCCTTTTTGCATAAGGTCGATAAATTTTACTATATCGAAGATTACAAGAATCCGCAGTCTATTTTCGGCCATTCTTGTGCATTCAAAGAAATCCAAACGTTTGAGTGCGAATTCTCTTGGAATATCTGCTTCATCTATAACGCCTAGAAGTATCAGTTTATTCAACAAGCTGCCTTTTGATATCTCCCTCATACGGTGTAACTTTACAATATCTGTTTGGGATACTTCTTTCATGTAGGCCAACAATTTGGACTCACCTTTCTTTCCCCCAGTATCATAAATTGCTAGATTATCCAAACTAGGATGCTTAATTGAATCAAGAAAAGCACCAGGGTGTTCAACATGCTTTTCTACCACTACTTGCCAAGGTACAGCGCGATTCTTCTTGCGATATCGTTTTAAGATTCTTATATGAGCTGGCTTATCAAGATCCTTGCGATCTTTTTCTACAAACAATGGTGCTGAGGTTGAATATATATTGGTCTCATAACCTAAGTCTTTAAAAGAGGTTATGCTACTTGCATTGTTCTTATCAAAAGGGATGCCGCTTGCATCTCTGAAATAATGATAATTGCCTTGGCGTACTTCTTTGGTAATTTCTTCAACCAGGCAGTGTGAGAAAAGTTTGAGAGATTTATAATCATCAGCATGATGGTTACATTTAATGTAGAAGTCAAAAAGTTTACTACAGGCTCTAGCTTTATCAATCGATGCAATGACATGGTTGCCACGAGTAGCTTCACTTATATACTTTTCAAGTGATGATTTACCAGAACCAATTCCACCCATACTGAGGAAAAGTTTTGCCATACCATTTACTGGCTTCTTATCCTTGAAAAAGCGCCTTTTCACTATATTTATATACCCTCTAAGCCTTAGTATACGAGAGCGTATTCTATCATCAATTAACGACTTAAAGCCATCCAACTCAGGAATATCAAGTATCGATAGCTTCTTCATATCTAATTTATGCAGTAGATCTTCAAACTTAGCATTCATTACCATGCCGGTTAGATGGTCAACATCTAAGCACATAAGTGGTACTTCATCTCCAAAAGTTAAGCCATCAAGTGTGCTTATTGGTTTATCATTATTGAATAAATATCCATCAGTTGCACTTCGGTTAATGGTGAAATCATTAGGGTTGCCCCTCTTTTTAAGGCTACGTTCCAACGTGATGCCAGCAGCTTCAACTTCTATAAGTCCACCATTTAAGGTAACTAAAAAATTATCGTCGTATGTAAGATACCTGAAAGCCCCAATTTTAATGCTTGCATCAGGCAATGTCGGCCAATCCTCAAAATCACTATCAAACATAGGTCGTGTGGTAGTAGTTAATATGCGCTTGAACTCTAAGGCTAACTCTAAGTTCATAAGTTCGTATAATGTTTCATCTGCATACCTAAAATCAATTGGTCTAGGTAATATTTCGAGCTTGGTAAGGTAAATGCTCAAGTCATACAAAAATTTACGTACAGTTATGTTATTGCCAAAATTGAAGGCATTTACTTCATTTAAAGCTATGAAGAGAGAGCTAATAGCCTTGCAGGTTTCTAAAAGTTCTGTGCTTGTTTGTAAGCTGGTATGGAATTCGGTAAATAGTTTAATAAGCTTTGAGTGTGCCCGAGTTATATGCACATCTAAGAAGTCGCAAAACAGCATCTTACGCGTCTTGATATAGCTGGCCAGGAGTTCCAGAGGTTCTAAGCTAGATATTGGTGTCACAAATTTCTTGGAGCGATTTAACGCTATGCTTATCTGTAAAGAGCTATGATCCGCGATTTTTGGCTTGTTGCGCATAAAAATTTCGATTCTGGTGTTATGAATGTACACCCAATAAGTTGAATTATCAAGTGCTCCCCCAGATTCCTGGATCCTATTCTTTATACAACTAAACGATACACGGTGGGGCTGTTCTGTTGCCCGGTAGCCCCAAACCGCGCTATACATAACTTAGGCAGCAGCTGCAGAACCTGCAAATGCGTCGTCTAGGTTATCATTAGCGAATGCAAAATTATCATTTACATTTATTTTTTTGATCCTTTTCAGCGGTATCATGCTGGGTAAAAGTAAGCCCTTTCAATGCCTGTCGAAGCTAATTCGCCCCCATAACTGCAATCAAAGCCTAAAGTGGCGGTCAATTGCACTGGTGGAGGCGTCGGGTGCTGCCCCCGAGTCCAAGTCATCTATTATAGAAAACCGTTTATCACCATAGTTCTTTCGAACACCTATAGTATACCATTTTTACAGCTGGGAGTAAAGCTATTATGCGTATAAAGAGTCTGGCAAAACATTAAAGTCAACATCATTTAATTTAGCTGAAGTTTTTAGCATAAAATTCGCAATTACTGCAGAGGCATTAAGATAAATTATATTTAAATAAAAAATGGAGGTTTATTGTGTTTTTATTTTATTTGCGCTACTATCAAGGTATATCATGCTTGAGAGATAGTTATGCAAAATAAAACTGTGCATGGAAAAACTGAAGCGCAAAAATTCTATAGACATCTTGTGCTTTATGCACAAAAACATAAAAACGACCCTACTCTTGAAAATGACCTAAAAGACGAAGCGCTAAAAGCTTTAAGTGCAGCAATAAAATCAGTTACCTCAGAGGCAGATCTAAAAGTGCTTCAAGGGAAAAACTTAGCGGCAATCAAGGCTCTAAGCAATGTAATGAAAAGTGAAAAATCCAATGAATGGAAGAGCTTTGATAAGGCTTATGAAGCCTTTGAGAAAGAATTGGATGAATGTGCGAAAGAGATCATTAAAGTAGCCGATGAACGAAAGATAATGACCGGGAGATTCGAAAGATTAGTGAAAGGAATACGAAATATAACAGCGGTTATTGGTGCTGTGTTAGTCACTTCTTTTATTGGAACAGTAACCTTGATGGATCCGAAAAAAGAAGCCTATAAAATGCTTGCTGAGCCATCTATATCAGCTTTGTTTGTGTTAACACTCCTTGCTGATGCTGCTGCTTTTATAATAACGGCGACAGCGGTGACAGAAGGAAATGCTAGTAATCTCCAAAATAATCGAGAATTAGCAATAGCTGTACGTGAATACACAGTTAAGAAATTAGGTCCTATAGAGGACGCTTGTGATGTTCTTATAGCAGCACTCGGACGCGCTAAAGAAGCTCAAAGGATAGAGAAGTGACTAGAGATTATTGAGTATGTCCTAACCTCAAAGCAACAACTCTATCTACTCTAGCTAAATCCTTCTTTATCCCAATAATCTTGTAGCTTGACTTTGAAAATATGTCGGCAACGATCTCTTCCTGCCCTTGTCCAAACTCAAAAAATGCTATAGACTCTGGCTTCATAAAGTTCAATAGATTCTTAGCAATTTCCCTATATGCAGCATATCCATTATCTTGCCCAAATAAGGCCGAGTGTGGCTCATATAATGCGACATCTGGAGCCAGATCAGCGCTTGCCTCAATATAAGGAGGATTGCAGACTATTATGTCGTATTTTTCTGCCTCCAAGGAATCTAACCAAGCGCTCTGTAACACATTTGCTCTGTCATCCACTCTTAGTGCTTTCGCATTAAACCTTGCTACTTCCAGTGCGCCTGGAGATAAATCTATAAGCGTTGCCGCAGCTTTCTTATACTCGCTTAATAAAGCAAGCCCCAAGCATCCAGTACCTGTTCCCAAATCTAGGATTTTATATGGCATATTAGTATCGGGAAATTGTTCAAGTACAAACTCAATCACGGTTTCGGAATCAGGTCTTGGGATTAAAGTGTTAAGTGTAACCTTAAACTCCAATCCCCAAAATTCCTTATGTCCAATTATATAAGCAATCGGCTCGAACTTTTTACGCCTCTCTAGCAGTATTTTAAATTCAGTGTCACTTACTTGTTCATCCGCTTTAATAAATAGCAAGTTCTTATCAATGGCAAGGGCGTGAGCTAGCAATAGTTCTGCATCAAGCTCTGGGGTTGCCATGCCTAAAGCCTTAAGTTCCAGCTTTGCACTATAAAGAATTTCCTTAATTTTTGGCATGTGGGAAAATTATAATTTCACGTTCTGTGATGAATGCATCAAGGCGCTCATCCTGTGCTTCAATGGGTAAGCTCTTGCATTCCTGCGCAGAATATGCAACTCCTATTTTAAAAGTATTCCTATATTTTGCTAAAGCAAGTGTGCGGTCATAAAAACCTTTTCCATAGCCTAAGCGATGACCATTTCTATCGAAGCTTAGGCAAGGAACTACTATAATATTTGGCGCAACAACCGGTGCTGAAGGGGAGGGCTCGGGGCAAAATTTGCCCTTGGTGAGATCGGTTATAAAGTCCCATTGTCTAAATTCTAAAACATCTCCATCTAAAGCGGGTAGAGCAAATATTTTATCTTGCTGCATGCTTAATGCGCTTATTATATTAACTTCATAGTTTATGGGGAAAAATCCTGCAATACAATTGGAGTATGGCAATGATTCTATAAATTGTAATAAGGAATTGCCTATAATCTCATCGGCCTTTAAAGCAAATTCTTGCCCTAAAGCTTCCCTTATTTGCTTGTATTTTAATCTAAGTGACTCTTTCATAATTCAAAAAGGTTGTAATAAGTATTGATTGTAATCTATAATAAAATAAGTGGATAGCATAAAGGTATGTAATATGCGCGTATTGGTAATCGAGGATAATCACTCGACGGCACAAACCATAGAGCTCGCACTGGCAAAGCAAGGCATTATTTGCGATATTTCAGATCTAGGGCAGGACGGTCTTGAAGTTAGTAGTTTGTATGATTATGACCTAATTATATTAGATCTAATGCTGCCAGATACCAGTGGACTTGAGGTTTTGCGCAAGCTGCGAAATGCAAAGAGAAAAGTTCCAGTATTAATTCTATCTGGCTTAAGCACAACTGAAGATAAAATCAAAGGCTTAGGTTTTGGTGCAGATGATTACCTAACCAAACCATTTAATATAGATGAATTGATTGCAAGGGTTCGTGCTATAGTGCGCAGATCTCAGGGACATTCAGATGCGTTAATTGAAATTGATAATTTAAAAATCAATCTTGATTCACATGTCACAACTATTGGCGAGAATGTTGTTCATTTAACTTATAAAGAGCAAGCCGTGCTTGAGCTTTTAGCACTGCGCAAAGGTATTGTGGTTGCTAAGGAGCAGTTCTTAAATCATTTGTATAATGGCGTGGATGAGCCAGAGTTTAAGATCATTGATGTATTTGTCTGTAAGATGCGCAAAAAGTTATATGATGCATCAGGTGGCATAAATTATATCGAAACCGTTTGGGGCAGGGGATACGCCCTTAAGCATCCCAATGAGATTCCTGAAAATCAAAAACGAGTTGCTGAATAATGAACGTGCTAAAAATAGTCCTGCTGTATATTTTCTTATTAGGCGCGGTATATGCTAATGCATCTCAAGTTAAGTTTGAATTTAATAATGAATCTATTACTCTACACGCTAAGGTAGATCCAGGATGGAAGGTATCTGCAAATGAACCTGGTGATATTGGCGCACCATTTATCATAAATATAAAAAACTCAAAGAACATCGCAAAATACAACATAATATGGCCTAAATACGAGTCTGTTGTAGAGAAGATAGGTAATGATTCCTTCAAGAATAATTTCTATAAAGATGAATTTACCATAAAGATCGATATAAAAGCAAAGGAGCCTAATGAGCCCATTGAGTTTGATATTGAGATGCAATACGGTCTATGTAATAATGTGTGCTTGCAAGAAGAAAGCATGTTCCACATAAGGCAACAAGATGGCAAGGTAACAGCAGTACAGCTAAGTGATGGTGAAGTCCAAGATGGCTCTGACCTTGAGTTAAACATATGGGAAGTAATGCTATTTGCAGCGATAGGTGGACTAATTCTAAACTTCATGCCGTGTGTTTTACCGGTACTTGGTATTAAAATTCTAACTTTGGTTAAGGCAAGAGAGGCTAAAACACTCAGCTTTGCGACTGCTATGGGAATTATTATCAGCTTCTTTGTATTAGGACTTATCACAGTTTTGCTCAAGTATGCTGGAGAAGCGGTAGGTTGGGGGCTTCACTTTCAAAATGAGTACTTTATCCTTGCTCTCATCATGCTTCTTGTTGCAATGGCCAGCAATTACTATGGGGATTATGAGATAGCTTTGCCTAGAAAGTTTGCGGATGTTGCCGGTGTTGATTTAAAAAATCAATATCTAAATAGCTTCATAAGTGGAGTAATTGCTGTAATTTTAGCCACACCTTGTACAGCTCCATTTTTAAGCGCTTCAGTAGCGTTTGCTTTAAGTGGGTCATATATGGAAGTTATAGCTACTTTTATGGCTATAGGAATAGGGATGGCATCACCATTTCTCATCGTTCTAGTTGCACCTAAGCTCCTTAAATTTTTGCCAAAGCCAGGTCGTTGGATGGATATACTGAAGAAAGTGTTTTCAATTTTCTTTTTAGTCACGGCTATTTGGCTGATGCATATATTGGAATTAAGGGTCGGTATATACTGGGTATTAGGATTGGCCTTTACCATGCTATTGCTTCGCTTGTGGCTAAAAAGTTCTAGAGCGCGCAGTAAGTTAAAAGTTATAGCCGCTTTTATCGTCGTTTGGTTTTTGGCGTTATTCTTCAGTAGTGAAGCTCTTGATAGGTCAGAGGAAGTCGCTGGATGGAGTAAGTTTTCTGAAGTAAGTCTTGGAAGAGCTTTAAAGGATGATAGAATAGTCCTAGTCAACATTACAGCTAAATGGTGTTTAACTTGTAAGCTTAATGAACTTAGAGTCCTGGATAATAAAGAATTATTATCTCAGTTACATAGCTTAGATGTGGTGCTACTCAAGGCTGACTATACATTCGGAGACCCAGGTATACGTGAATTTATCAAGCTGCATAATCGTCCAGGAATTCCACTTAATGTTGTATATGGCCCAAAAAATAAGCATGGCATTGTGCTAAGCGAGATTCTGGATAAAGACTCCGTACTTGCTGCAATTAATGAAGTTAAATAATTCAAAAAATATTTTGCAGAGGGACTTCCATTGAGCAAAATGGAGGTGTATACTAATAAACATAGGATAGAAGAAGTATTCTTAAACCTTAGAGAAACCTGTCATGCCGGGCTTGATCCGGCATCCATATTAAGGCTTCTCTAATGCTTAATAAGTTATACAGAAAGTAAGTTTGGAACCATTCGAAACTAAATTCAAATGATTTATTTTGTCAACATGGACCCCGTTGTCAAGCAACGGGGTGACAATTGATTAAAGATAAAAGTCATGGCGCTCTAATATTATGTTAAATAAAATATAAAAATGAACTTCTTAAACAATGTACTTTTAATTATTATAGCCATAATCTACGGAGCTTTGCTTGGTAACTATCTCACCAGTGCATACCATAGGATCCCTGCTGGCAAACCAATTAATGGACTATCGAGGGAAAAAGGCATAAAGCCGCATTGCTCGGTTTGCAACCATGAGCTTAAGTACTATGAATATTTTCCGATACTCTCTTGGATATTTACGCGTCAGCGTTGTAATTACTGCGGAGCACCGGTTGATAAAATATACACAATGCTGGAAGTCGGGATGATAGTGGTATCACTATCACTCTTTGCAGTATTCGGAATGAGCTTGAGCTATGTGTTGCTTACCCTGTTCATAGCTACCTTGGTTCTATTTGCAGTGCTTTATATTAAATATCGCAAATTTTACTTTAAGTCCTTTTGCTTTGTGGTAGCATCAGGCATTATTTTCATATTGGGAGCGTGAATATGGGACTACCTGAAGGTTTTGTTTATTTATCAAATATAGATCCAACCATAGTTCAAGACATGCGCTATGCGTCGAATGATAACTTTATGGGCCGCCCGGCAAAAGGATACGAGAAGCCGGTAGCCATTCTAACTGAAGTAGCAGCAAATGCTCTCGCGGCCGCTCAGGCAGACTTCCTTAAAATGGGATATAAAATAGTTGTATACGATGCCTATCGCCCACAAAGCGCAGTTGATGACTTTTGGAATTGGGCAAACGATAAGGAAGATACTCTTATGAAGGATCATTATTACCCAGATTATGAAGATAAAACTCTATTATTCGATGGCTTCATCGCGCGTCTTTCTAAGCACAGTCGAGGCAGTACAGTGGACTTAAGCCTACTTGACGCTAAAACTGGTAAACCAATTGATATGGGTGGACCATTTGACTATTTTGGCTCCGTATCGCACACTGCATGCGACACAATAACGCTAGAAGCGCAAGCGATGCGGATGATTCTTAAAACAGTCATGGAAGCCCATGGCTTTGATAACTACAGAAGAGAGTGGTGGCATTATGAGTTCCTAGACGAACCATTCACCCGCAAACCAGAAGACCACTTCAACTTCGCCGTTGCATAAAAAGCAAAAAATATTTCGCCGAGGGACTTCCATTGAGGTTTTTTTGGGGATTATAATGATAAATATAAGATAAGAGCAGTGTAGCTGAAGGCCTCAAAATAGGTCATTCCGGACTAGATCCGGAATCTTCTTAACCTCAGTTTGGTATTAGGTTATAAAGTAATACAGCAAGTAAAGCGCAATTCCTGTCATCCCGCGACGCAGGTCGCGGGATCCATGTTAAAGCTTCACTGACGCTCAGAATGTTTTATAGAAAGAGAATTTTGGACTTTAATAATTAAAAAAGAAAAGTAATTTTCTATTGGAACATGGACCC
>CAYWJW010000057.1:0-9615 GCA_964458795.1 uncultured Candidatus Jidaibacter sp.
CGCGGCACCCTTGAAGTTGCCTCATATCTTAAGAAGCGTAGAGTAAACAACTTGGTATGTAGTAATGGTGGATTCTTAGTCGCGAATCTTAAAGAATTAGGAATTAAGCACATAAAACTACCAGTAAATTCCAAAAATCCAATAGTGATGCTGCTAAATGTTTATAGAATAGCAAAGATCATACGAAAGAACGAAGTTGATATAATCCATGCCAGATCTCGTGCTCCAGCTTGGAGCTGCTATATAGCTAGTCTTATTACTAAATGTAAATTTGTTACGACTTTTCATGGCGCATATTCGGCAACTCACCCTCTTAAAAGATTTTATAATTCAGTAATGCTGAAAGGAAAGCGCGTGATTGCTGTATCAAATTATATTAAAAAGCACATAGAAACCAGGTATCGCTTTACATCTCAGAATCTCGTAGTAATTGATCGCGGAGCGGATCTTGAATACTTTAATCCATCCGCGGTTGATGAAGCACGTATTAAAGCTATAAAGCATGAGCTTAACCTAGAACTTGATATTGGCGAGAAGCTTATAGTTTTACCATCAAGATTTACCAGGCTTAAGGGGCATCTATACCTACTTAAAGCTCTTAAATATTTGAATTTTAAAAAATATAAGTGTCTTATTATAGGCAAAGCTAGCGAAGCTCAGAGTGAGTATATATTAGAAATTGAAAAAGCTATTAAAGCAAATAAGCTTGGAAATAATGTAATTATACGTACACAACCAACCAGTGATATGCCAGCTTTATATGCAATCGCCGATCTAGTAGTCTCATCTTCTACTGAACCAGAAGGCTTTGGACGAACTATAGTTGAAGCACAGGCAATGCACAAAATTGTTGTATCAACTAATATAGGGGCTCCTAGTGATATCATAGAGGACGGTATATCAGGATTTTTAGTTCCTACATCCGACGCAGCAACCTTTGCAGATGTACTTGATAAAGTATTAAGCATTAAGCCTGAGGAAGCTCGTAAGATTACCAAACATGCGGCCAAACTTGTATCAGATAAATATTCATTAGAGCTTATGTGTAAAAAGACACTGGAAGTTTATAAAAGTCTGATAGAAGATGATAAAGATGATGAAGATGAACTTAGTAAAAGTAATGCTGAATAATACTGTTTATACACGACGCCAATTTTTCAAGTTTACGGGGTATATATGAGAATTGCTAGATTAGCTTTTGGAGTCGGTGCGCTTACCTTCGTCTCAAGAATATTTGGTTACGTGCGGGATATTGCCATTGCTTTTTTCTTAGGTGCTAGCATTTTTAATGACGCATTTATTATAGCCCTAAGACTTCCCAATATATTCCGTAGCATATTTGGTGAAGGTGCTTTAAGTAGTGCATTTGTGCCAATTTTTTCAAGCAAACTAAAACGCGATGGAGAGCATGAAGCTATTAAGTTTGCTAGCAATGTACAGACCATTTTGCTAATTGTAGTAAGCGTATTTGCCGCTATAATGATGTTTTTTATGGGAGATATTATAAAGGTTTTTGCTCCAGGATATATTGATAATCCTGAGGTAATAATCCTAGCAAGCAACTTAGCTGTTATATCATTCCCTTATATAGTATTCATTTCGATGATGGCCTTTTATGGAGGGATATCAAATACATTGGGTAATTATATGGCATTTGCTAGTGCACCTATAATACTAAACATTCTGCTAATAATCTCCATATTTTTTGGCGATTCGCAAATTGATAAAACTTACTGGCTTACTATAAGTTTGCCGATTGCCGGGGTATTTGAAATGCTTTGGGTACTTTACTTTGTTTATAGGAAAATAGGATTTATAAGGCTTAGATGGCCACATATTGATGATGATACTAAACTACTACTAAAGAGACTATTGCCTGGTATAGTAAGCTCTGGTGTGTCTCAGCTTAACATCTTGATAAGCACCGTAATTGCTTCATTTGTAATTAGTGGAGTATCGTATCTTTATTATGCAGATCGTATTTACCAATTGCCGCTCGCTATTATTGGTACAGCTCTTGGAACTGTTATGTTACCTGAGTTGTCAAAGAAGTTTGCAAAATCGGATATTACTAAATTTAAAGTAATCCAGAATCAAGCTGTTATATTCTCAATGTTTTTAACCCTTCCTGCTGCACTTGGGATTATAGCACTAGCACCAGAAATTATTGCAACGTTATTCCAATATGGAGCGTTTACCGGAAAAGCAACGCGCGAGACAGCTGCAGCTCTTGTGGTATTTGCTTTAGGAATCCCTATGTTTAGCTTTATTAAGATATTCTCTGCCGCATTTTTTGCGGTAGGAGATACTAAAACCCCTATGAAAATTGCAGCTGCTGTGCTTATTGTAAATGTGGTGCTTAGCTTTATATTATTGCCTTTCTTCCGTCATGTATCAGTTGCAATTGGAGCCACAGTAGCCTCCTATATAAATGCAGTTTTACTTGGATATATACTTGATAAACGCGGTCTTTATACGTTATACAAGCAGTCTATAATGCAGATACTTAAAATAGCGGCTGCATCACTCGTTATGCTTGCAGCAATTATGATAACTAAGAATATACTTACAGTTGAAACGCGAGTGCTTTCGCTTTTAATCTACTTAAGTATAGCAGGCATAACATACTTCGGTGTATGTACATTATTAAAATCTCCAATCAGAAAGTTCCTTAGAAAGTAATTTTTAAAAATTTTTCAACTGCATGCCTAGGTAGACTATTATAGGTGGTTAAAAATATTTTGTTTGGGGACTTCCATCGCTCAAAAAAGTTAGTTATACTACTAAATATATGATAAGAGGATTGTGCCCAAAGTCCTAAAGCCAAAGTAGCTCTGAACTTTATGAGCCTTCCATCTGTTAAAATAAGTAAAATAGCAGACGGAAAATGCTTGTGTCATGTAATATGATATATGCTTTAAATTCTTATTTTTCAACACTACATGATACTATCTGTTGTAATTCTAGCAAACTTTGTTACAATACGTAAGAAAATATGAGATATAATTATGAAAAGCATTAAAGGAAGTGTGGCAGAATTTTTAGGTAATCAACGCAAACGTGCCAGCGACTGTTTACCTGATGAGCAAAAAATCATTAACTATATGAGCATTGGCTTTACATCGCTTGGAGCTGCTGGTATTACTCGCATGCCTTTTATAAGCATCCCGTTTGACTCGCATTCCTTGTTCCTAGACCATTATATAAGCTTGCTTACTGCTAGCTTACTACTGTATAGCAAACCAACTGCTCCCGAAGAAAATCAGGTTTTTGCAACGGGTATGATGGTCTTTAAAGCTGCGACTTTTTTAGCTAGCTTCTTTCATAATACTTCACTCGCTCTTTTAATATTGGGAGGTGGGTATGCAGCTGTTTTCATTTCTAATCCCGACAAACTCTTCAATGAAATGATTAAGGAATGCATAGGGAAAGACTTCTTTGCTAATAAGATAGTACGGAGTAAGATTGAGGAAGTAGAGAAAAGCTTACAGTAGCATTAAGCATAAACTGCATATTAACGCATTGACTATTATGCTTATATAATCTAAAACATGCCGCAGAACAGTCTGATGTATATTTGCTATGGTTGCACCTTGTCATAAAACAATGAATGAAAGGATAGTTAATGTGTGCCAGAATGCTGCACATCGGCAAAAAGTTCTTAATGACTATACATACACCTTCGAAAGAATAGGCCTTAATAATGCAGGTGCTGAAGTACTTACTGCAGAAATACTTAGCATGCTGGGTAGTGGTGGTGATTTGATGACTAAAGAAAAGAAAATTCACACACACTTAAAATCTAAGCGAGTAGAAATTGCTAATCAACGTGTTGAGATTGGTTTCTTAGATGCCGTTGTCCGTACCCGCTCAGATAGATCAAGCATTATACTATCCCAAATTAAAGACTATCTATCCGATATTAAAGGAGAGATAATCGATTTTGGAGCTGGGGATGGAAGGCTTGCACAGAAAATAGTCGATGAGTTAGGCAAACAGGTTAGAGGCGTAGAAGTAGCTAAGTATAAGCCTATTGCCGGACAGACAGTTAATGTTTCTCTTTTTAATGGCAGGAATGTTGAAGCTACAGCCGGAGAGTTCGAGGCTAGCGTATGCATAAATGTTTTACATCATGATCCGGATAGCGATAAAATTCTAGATGAGCTAGCGCGTATTGTAAGCAATCGTCTGATTATAATTGAGACTGTCCCTGAAGGAAAAACTCTCGACGAAATAGAAAAAGATAAAGAACGCGTCTTTATGAATGACTATTTATCAAATCGTATTATCCACGGAGCACTTTGCGAGGCAGATATACCAGTCCCTGGAAGTTACGATACGCATGAGGGCTGGGCAAAGCGCCTAAAAGCCAGAGGATTTAGCGTTATTCGATCCCTAGACTTAGGCTATGACCAGTCTACCATTAGGGATAAGCATCACCTTATTGTTGCTGAAAAAACATTAATTTAAAATTAGTTGTTGCAACCTATATCAAGTTTATTATCATAATGCGTGAAAACAATGGAGTATAGTTATGGCTAAACAAAAGAATACAGAACAAAGTGAATTCATCATAAAAAATCTTGTGCGCTCTGCACTTGTAGCAATAGGGACTGCAGGTATACCTAATATATCATACTTTAAACCCACATTTGGCGAGAACTCAGCCAATATGGAATATTTTCTTGGCGGCGTTGCTGCATTATTATTGTATGACAGAGAGCGTAGGCATCCTAACAGAAATGGAGATAAATGTTTCTCAAATATATCAGTTAAAACACTCTCTGAGCTATTCCAAATCGCAGCTGTTGGCACAAGTTTTTGGTATAATCCAAAGTGTGCAGCTGGCGTATTAGCAGTTGGATGTTTGGCACTTACAGCTTGCAAAGGTATGATGAAAAAAGATTGGAATATCTTTAGTTCTTGTCACGAAATGGTGCGACATTTATCATGTCATCAAATTACAGCAGATGGCTTAAAACCTAATAATAATAGGTAATTACTGCTTTACATCTTGTCTAAGAATTATTTCACCATAATCATCAACTTTGATTATGGTGGAAGCGGTTCCGCTAGGTTCAGTTCCGCCAGTGATTACCATGGCAAGACCTGAACCTAGGGTTTGTTCTATCTCCCCTGCATTATTCAAATTAGGGCCACTTGTGAGGTTTGCGCTGGTCCCAAGTAGTGGCACTCCGCAGTCTTTGAGGATGTTAAGTGCTACCTCATGGTTTGGGACCCTAATTCCTATAGTTGCATCTCTAATTACAAGCTTGCTTAACTTGCTCCCTATAAGAGCCGGTAGCACTAGTGTAAGCGCTCCGGGCCAATCTGCTTTGGCTAGCTTTAGTGCGCTCTCATTAAACCTGGCATACTCCATTCCCTTCTCAATACTCGCAACTAGTATTGGAGCGGTTTTTTCTAGCTTACGCTGTTTAAGTGCGAATAGTCGTTCTATGGCCTTATCGTTTGTGGCATCGCATGCTAGTGCAAATAGTGTATCCGTAGGGAAGCTTATAACTTCGCCTGCCAGTATGGCCCGCTTTATTATGGCAGCACTTTGTGCTGTGTATGGGAATATCATAAATGGTGCTCCAAGTCGGTATATTCCTAGCTGCGTGGCGTTGTTGCATGGATCTCGTCAGGAAAAATAAGCGACGTGACACTATCCATGCAACTACGCCTGATCAAGTTCTGCATGACTAGCTATTTATAAAAAAAACTCTTTGATACGTATTGTATCAAAGAGCCAAATTAGTTCAATAGACCTCTTGCAAACTAGAGCAAAAGGTCTAGGGAATTCATTTATTAGCTGTTAGCAGCTTTTTTAAGATCCTTACCAGCAGAGAATTTTACTCTGTTTGTTGGCGGAACCTTAACAGGTTGACCATTTCTTGGATTGCGGACAGTTCTGCCAGCAACTTTGGTCTTCTTGAAGGTACCAAAGCCTATAAGTCTTACTTCTTCGCCTTTACGAAGAGAATCCTTAACAGCTTTTAGGAAAGCGTCTACAGCCTGAGCTGCAGCAGCTTTAGTAAGTTTTGCTTGTTTTGCAACGGCATTTATCAATTCTTGTTTATTCACGGTAAATCCTCACATTTATGAGTTAAAAACAGGTTGTAAGAAGACATTATGACAGCAAAAAAGGTCTGGCAAGCATTTTATGCAAAAAAATTAAAATTTTCTTCTTTGACAAGCGCGGTAAAATGCGCTCTACAAGAATCTGCGCGCTTTACAGCCCACACGCTCTCTATAAAAATCATATGGTTAACTCATTTATTAATATAATTTTATATTAAATATCGATAAAACCCCATCTCTTGCTTTAGAAGCATTTTCTGGTTAGACTCGAAGCGCAGAAGCATCAACTTTGGTTCATTACCTTATGTCCAGCCCCAATAAAGTTTACAAATCAATCGGCCTAATGAGCGGAACATCCCATGATGGTATTGATATTGGCATGGTAGAAACAGATGGATACAATTACATTAAGCTACTTGACGCTCGTACAATTTCCTATCCTGCCACCCTACAACATGACATAGCAAAACTAATGAATGCTGACTACACCAACGTATGGAGCGTGGAATATGCAATAAGTGAATTGCATAGCAATGCAACCCGCGAATTTATAAACGACTTTGGAGCGCCAGATATCATAGGCTTCCATGGACAATCCATCCACCACGATCCTGCGCATGGCATCTGTGCGCAAATTGGAAACCCACATATATTATCGGCAAGTCTTAAGTTAGATATAGTCTATGACTTCCGCCGAAGAGATGTTGCGTGCGGTGGCCAAGGTGCGCCCCTAGTACCTATATTCCTTAAAGCCATACGGCCTTATACCGATAAACCTATGTGCTTCTTAAACATCGGTGGAGTCGCAAACATATGTTATATAAGTGAAGATGATCTAATCGCCTTCGATACCGGATGCGGAAATGCCCCCCTTAATGATACCTGCAAACGCTTCTTAAACCTTCCATACGATGATATGGGTAAATTGGCGGCAAGTGGCAAGGTTCACAAAGAAAGCCTGCAAATATTATGCAAAGATGCCTATTTCTCCAAAGCCTGGCCGAAGTCTCTTGATAGAAATCATTTTGACTTTTCACTCCTTGCAACCCTATCTATACCCGATATGCTTGCAACCATTGTAGAATTTATAGCATGCAGCATTAAGTTTGCTGTAGATACATTACCTAAAACCCCAGGAGAAATTATCATAAGCGGTGGTGGCACTCATAATGAATACCTGATTACTCGGATTTCAAGCGTCACAGAGATTAAAGCTACCCCTTCCGGTACCTATGACCTACCTTCAGATTATTTAGAAGCCTACGCCTTCGCATACCTTGCAGTACGCACAAAGCTAAAATTACCAATTTCCTTCCCCACCACTACTGGCGTCTTGGCACCTATGACTGGTGGGGTGTTGGTTCAGGGTTCTTAAGGCGAGTGATCTACAGCTAGTTTCTGATGACTAAAAGTCTATAAGAGGAGCTGTATCCAAGTAAGGTTCATGACTTTGTAATTTCTTAACTATACTATGAGCTATACCTTTTACTTCTTCTTCATTTTGCAGTTTTGCTGGTAAATCATTCGATTCAGCATCATACTTAATAGCAACTTCACAAACATTAGCAAACAATCCATATTGAGACTTTTTGCTTTGTTTAACAAATTCCATAAGGCTGGCTAAACTCACATTGGGAGTTACTTTCATACCTTTTCCAATATCTAAAATTCTCTCTTGCATCCTTTCTTCCATAACACTGTTGACCTTATCTTTCACTCCATTTTCATCTAAGAAAGATAACTCTTTAATTTCTTCAAAAAATTTATTGTCTATATAAAGTTCAACATTTGAATTATTTCTTTGTAATCCCATGCTTGCCCTCGTGTCTATTGCTGGGTCATAAAAAGGATGTTTGAATAACTCCATTACAAAATCTTCATCATCACGAACAAATTCTAATAATTTCTTTTTTGCAACATTTTTTGCTTCAGCACCATCCCACCAAGTCCATTCCGGTGCTTCATCGTATTTTTTATATTCGGATTGAAGTCTAAGAATGTTTTTTTCAATTCTTTGAGCTTCATATACTAACTCATCCAAGGTTTCTCTCGCAGAGTAAGCATACTTATGCTTTAACTCTTCTAAAGCTTTAGTCTTAGCTTTTTCTTGCTCCTTAGCTGCCTTGGCTTCTTCGGCTGCTTGTTTTTCCGCTGCTTCTCTATCCGCTTCTTCAGCTAAGGCTTGCTCTTCTGCTTCTTTCTGCTTAGCTAGTTCCAGTATTTCTTCTTCAGTTAATTCCTTACGGTCAAAAAAGCCTTTTACAGTTTCCTTCATTCCCGTGACTGCAGAACTGATTTTGTCTTGATTTTGGTATAGCAGATATCCGCCAACACTAACGATACCAACTGTCAAAGCGGCTTTTCCTGGATGCTCTTTAACCAAACCGACAACTTGGGTAACCAAAGTTTTCTGTGCCTCATGTTGAGCAAGACCAGCCACATCACCCAATCTTCCTGTTTCTTTAGCTAGCTTATCAGTCAGTGATGACTCTTGCTCTTTTTGCTCTTTTTGCTCTTTTTGCTCTTTAACCTCAACTTCTTCTGACTCTGGCGAAGCTTTTGCTACTTCTTCTGCTTCAGCCTTCTCTTTGGCTTCCTGCTTTTCCGCTAATTCTTTAGCTTTTCTCTCCGCTTCAGCTTTTTCTTTGGCTTGTTTTTCTGCTTCTAGAGCTTTAGATTCTTCTTTTTTATCTTCTGCACCACCTAATAACGCCTCTTTCACAAGGGTTGCCAATGATCCTGAAAGTTGCACTCCTGTTTTCTCTTCAATCTGCTTTGCACCAGTATCAACAACTATATCTACTACTGCACTTTTTAGAGTTGGAGGATAAGTTGCTTCAGTTGGCTTGACACCTTGAGCAGCAGGCGCGGGAGCTGGTGTTGATGGCTTTTCAACCTCTGTTTCCTTCAGTTCAACTGAACTGCCAAGTGCTTGTCTTGCGGCCCACATCATAGCTGTTGCTGTGAAAGCTCTAACAAAACCTCCTACTTCAGTCGCGGTTATATTGTTAAAAGCACTAACTAATATTGTGCTGGCAAAAAGTCCGAAAGTGATTGCTATCATGGCGGTCTGTTTTCCGCCAAGCACTTGTGCTATGGAAGTAGATGCACCTGCACTGCTTGGCATAAACCATGATGCCATGCTAGTACTACCAATACTTATCTTTGGTCCAACTAAATTTAAAAGTGTATCTAATCCGCGCATTTTACTCCTAACAATATGTTTATAATTTTACATTAACACGCAAAGGTTAAGATTTTATTAAGATGATGTAAGATTTTTATTTTTTTTTGCTATATGGACTTATTATACAAATACTTTTAATATCATAAAAAGGCGATTTATAGATATTTTTTTAGATATAACTTATTTTTTACTTATATTTACAGCAATAATAGGGGAAACCAATAAATTATCCGCACCACTAAATGCAACCATTGGTCACATATGATAAACACGTGCACACTATGTATTCTCACGTCATCCTTGTAAAGGTTCGCTAAGTCGGTTCCAGATTATCAACAAAGGTTTAC
>CAYWJW010000058.1:0-9410 GCA_964458795.1 uncultured Candidatus Jidaibacter sp.
TGCATTTAAAGTTCTAATATTTCTAGGCGTCTCCGCTTTATTATCTAAAAAATCTATTACGGCGCCTACTTTTTGAATTTCCGGGGTACGCATATTATAAAAACCTGATTCTAGAATTACGGCCGCATAGTACACTAACACTTTTAATTCTAGCAAGAAGTATTTCTATGAATGACTCAAGTCAGAGCAACTGCATCAAAAAGAGCGAGAAAAAAGATAGATAACGCGAATTGCATTAAGCTTTAATACCGCTCCGCACTAGTATCCGCCTCGCCCTGAGGTGTGCATGCATTTTGATGATAACAAGCAGTATTAAATAACCAGCTCTTTAATATATAGCTATGTATTTCAGATTCTTTTCCAAAGGTAGTAGCAGGGATCAAAGAAGAATTGGGTTCTTCTTTATACATTTTGATAGCACCATTATGCCCTATATATGGGAGTAGACTAGTAGTTACTACCCACTCTTCAAAGTAGTAACCCCAGGAATCGTTATATGGTGTCTTTTTGTACTTTGCAGTATGAATTGTATAAAGCTTACCATCATCGACAATCCTATCTGATGAAGAGATAAAAAATAGCATATCGCATGAATGATTTTTTGAGCGGAATTCCACAGCTAATTTTTTCAATTTCTTCTCTTCGCATATAGGTATAAAATTGTGATTATCTTCAACTATAGAGCACAGTGTTGTAAAAAACAACTTACTGCTAAGCGCTGTATTACGAAGTGCTGTACATGTATTCAATAGGTTTAACAACTCTTTTTTCACAGGCATAAAGTTAAGAATCATTCCAAAAAGTTCCGGCATTAACAGTACATTCAGTATTGGATCCAGATTTACAGAATATTCAGTATGTTTGTGATGGTTTCCGTGCTTTCTTAGCATAGTGCTTCTCCTCGAGATTTTTTGAATGAAATAATAGTGCTATTGAATATATCTTCAATCTTTATTTTCTATAAGCGATAATTATTTGGCGTAAACCTGATAAGTCGCAAAATAATTGATATTATAGTCATGACTCAGGCGCCATTCAAATGTGAGCGGGTTCATGCTCATGCCGGAGATGTTGGACTTCTTAAGCCCATACTTAACCAGCTCTTCTGAAATCTCTTCCGGCTTTATAAATTTATTCCAATCATGCGTGCCGATGGGGGCCATCCTTAGAATATATTCAGCTGTAATTTTAGCGAGAAGCAACGCCTTAAATGTGCGGTTGATAGTGCTTATAATAAGCACGCCATTTGGAGTGAGTAGGCTCGCAAGTTTTTCCAAAAATAACTTATAGTCAGACACATGCTCTATCACTTCCAAAGCCAAAATAACATCGAATTTCTGGTTGGTATCCGCAAGTTCTTCAGAGGTGTTATGAAGGAAATTTATATCCAATGACTTGCGCGCAGCATAAGCCTTTGCCGTTTTTATATTGTTAGGGCTAGCATCAATCGCTGTTACATTAGCACCTAAGTTATGCATAGGAACTGAGATCAATCCTCCGCCGCAACCAACATCCAAGAGCTTGAGGCCTTCAAATGGTCTTCTACTTGATGCATCGAGAGCGAAGGCTTTGCATACATGGGTCTTTATATATCCTATCCTAAGTGGATTTATTATATGTAGAATCTTAAACTCACCATTTATATCCCACCACTTAGAGGCCAGGTCGTCAAATTTCTTGATCTCTGTTGCATCTTTAGTGGATGGCACGTGTTTGCTCAAGATTTTAAGCTCCGCTTTCATTGGTTGCATAAGCAGTAAGCTTCTGCATAGCGCGTTCCTCAATTTGGCGTATGCGTTCACTCGATACACCAAAGCGCTCGCTTAAGTCCTCAAGCCTAGTTGGCTTATCGCACATCCTGCGCTCGGAGATTATTATCCGCTCCCTATCATTTAAATGAGTTAAAGCTTCATCAAGCTTCTTCTTTTTGTAAGCATAGTCATTGGATTCAAGTAGCATTACTTCTTGGTTGTCTGAAGGTTCTACAACCAGGTCAATAACCTCCATACCATCTTCCTCATAAGCAGTATCATTAAGTGAGTTATGAAAGCTCTCAAAGCGATGTGACATCTCTTCTACATCAGCCTTTGATACATCAAGCTCTTTTGCGATAATTGCTGATTCATTAGCATCCACTTGCCCATTATTCGCTTGTAAAAGCTGATTCTTGATTTTCCTCAAATTAAAAAACAACTTCTTATGAGCACCAGATGTGCCCATTTTTACCATAGACCAGGATTTGAGAATATAATCCTGAATGTTAGCTTTGATCCACCACATAGCATAAGTAGCAAGTCTATAACCCAATTTTGGATTGAATTTTTTAACAGCTGTCATAAGTCCCAAGTTACCTTCGGAGATGATATCAATAACTGGAAGACCATAACCTCTAAACTGCATTGCAATTTTTGCAACCAATCTGAGATGCGAGGTTACTAGAGTATGAGCGGCGCTTAGATCGCCATGTTCAGACCATTTTATAGCCAGATCATGCTCTTCCTGCTCTGTAAGAATTGGAAACTTCTTGATTTCTTCAAGATATTTATGCAGTCCAGCTTCTTGGGTTAGTGCGGGTAGCATCGTTACTGTCATATCAAGTACCAAATAATTCATACTTGAAAGATATTATATACAAGTTAATACAGGAAGTAAAGTACCCATGCTTGACATCGCACAGGAAATATAGCAGTTTATTGCTGCATTAATTTCATGAGATATAAGCCATGTCATTCACCCAATTAACAGAAAGCCTAGACCAATATCACCTTCTTAATCACTCATTTTATAAAATGTGGTCTGAAGGGAAGTTAACTCAAGAAACATTAAAGGATTATGCATGCCAATATTACCATCATGTCGATGCATTTCCGCGCTATGTTTCTACTATTCACTCTAAGTGTGGGGATATAGAAGATCGTCAAGTACTGCTTGATAATTTGATCGATGAGGAAAAAGGCAGTGAAAACCATCCAGAACTTTGGTTACGCTTTGCAGAGGGGCTAGGCGCTACAAGAGAGCAGGTAAAGGACGCTCAACTTAACCCTGAAACTAAAAGTCTGGTAGATGGATTTTTCGAGCTTTGCAATAAATCATACGCATCCGGGCTTGGAGCTTTATATGCCTATGAAAGGCAGGTGCCTGCAGTCGCGAAATCCAAGATTGATGGTCTCAAAGAGTTTTATGGCATAGATAGTGAGAGAGCAACTAAGTTCTTCACCGTCCATATGACAGCCGATGAGTGGCACTCTCAAGAAGTGCAGGATCTAATAGCAGGTCTTAATGAGACAGACAGGAAAGAGGCGGAAAGCTCAGCTCTAGCCGCTGCTAAATTGCTTTGGGGCTTTTTGGATGGTATGCAAGTAGGCAGTTGTTAAATATTTAAAAAATATTTTCACCAGGGACTTCCATAAGCATTTTTGGTCGTATATACTAATAAATGTAAGATCGGAAAAGTGCGCTTAAAACCTGGAAAATCTTATACTTTCCCTGATGTGATGATCTCGTCAGGTGGTGAAACTGTTTAAACCAACAAACCAAAAACCCAGAAAAACTCCTGTTTCCACCTGTTATTTAAAAATAAAAGTGAGGAAATATGCGGCCTTCACCTGTTAGAACAGGTGAAAAATATTTTAATAATACCAATTCCATAACTATTTCTGAAGTATAATGCATTGATAAATAATGGCGATTAGATATGAAAACAAAAAAACATATATACCTCGATAAACAAGCACTACGTGATTTAGAGCTGAAGCATGGGGTTAAAGGCATGGGGTGCTACTTTGATCTGTCTCTTAATTCCGGCACTCATTTAAAAGTCTCACCACTCATGCTATTTAGCTTGGCAGAATTCTTTGAGTCATACCCAGATAGCAAACCAGCTTTCACAGACGCGGACAGTACTATATGGAAAGGGTTATGTAGTGAGGTAAATTCAGATAATACTTCTGTTAAGTTGGCGGAGTTTAAAGATGATAATGAAAATGACGCACATTATAAAATATTTTCTGAAGCACTAAGAAGAATCTACAATGCTAATAGCACTGACTTCTCTCTTTATCTCTCTGGAAAACCTGATTTATTGAGTCGCCCCACCATTGACAATAAAGCAGAATATAGAAATCATCCAATCTTCTCCGATCTCTTCCTCGCATGGATTTTAATAGGGGATGATGATGAAAAAAAGAAAGAGTTCACCGTAAGATACTTCAAAAAGATTAAAGACTTAGCTTCAAGTAATAAAGAGGCAATGCTTGAGCTTAGAGAAAGTGGGAGTAATCCTTACAATACACCTATGGGAGCTTTGGGAACATCCCATCGTAGTATATGCCAAGAATCTGATTGCGTAGAAAGTCCTTTTCGTGACATGCGGAAGTTATTAGAAGGCAAGAAAAAAGAAATAACTAAGGAAACAGTTGGTGTTTATCAGGGAACTCGCGAAGTTGACAAAATTACCTACGAAGACTTTGGCAATAAAATTAGCCCATACACCCTTGAAAAACTCGTAGATGTATTTCAAGAACATATTACCAAAGCAAGAGGGCATGATTATAATCAAGCGAGCGACAAGCAGCGCCGCTTTGATGATAACAAACGATACCTTCTCGGGTTAACCGTGGCTCGAGCGCTTGGGGTTCTCACATGCAATAGTCTACATGCAGAAGCATGGAGCCCAAATGGAATTAAGCTAGCTTTGAATGCAGGGACTGTATTACTTACTATGCAAATGTGTAATCATGAGGATATGAAGAGTGTAGATAAAAAAAATAATGTTATGCTGATGAGTTGTTTTGCGATTATGAGCTGTTTTTCTGCAATTTATCTATATGAATGTATACATAGCTTCGACTCCAAACCCGCTATAGCGATAAGATCCTTACTTTTAGCCGCAAACTTGTATGTAAGTTGCGATCAGGCAAAAGCAGTATATGAAGATTATGTTGGGCGCAGCTAGGCCTAAAACTTTTTAGGTGAGGGCAATGATTCAGTCTTGACAAGGGGAGGGAATGGCTGTAAAAGTAAGCTCTTGAAAATAATATGTACATCAAATTAGGGATAGATTCATGTTTGCAATTATCGAAACAGGCAGCAAGCAGTATCACATTAAAACAGGTGATATCATTAAAGTTGAAAAGCTTGAAGCAGAAGTTGGTTCTTCTGTTAAGTTTGACCGCGTACTCGCTCTTGGCGGCAAAGTCGGAAGTGCAGTTAGTGCGGATGCTTCTGTTATTGCAGAAGTTATCGATCAACGCAAAAACGAAAAAGAGATTATCTTTAAGAAAAAGCGTAGACATAACTATCGTAGAAAGCGTGGGCATCGCCAGCTTATTACGGTGTTAAAAATTACAGAAGTTAAAGGCTAGTTTAAACTTAAATAGGATTTGAGCAATGGCAACGAAAAAGGCAGGCGGTAGTTCCAGAAACGGTAGGGATTCAGCTGGTAGACGTTTAGGTATTAAAAAGTTCGGTGGCGAGAAGGTCATTCCAGGCAACATTATTGTTAGACAGCGCGGCACAAAATGGCACCCTGGCGACAATGTTGGTCTTGGTAGAGACCATACAATTTTCGCTCTCATAGGTGGTCAAGTTGCGTTTAGTCGCACCACCAAAGGCAAGGTTGTAGTTAACGTCATTGCTGCGTAATAAAGCAAGCTCTGGGTCTGTAGCTCAGGTGGTTAGAGCGCACGCCTGATAAGCGTGAGGTCGGTGGTTCAACTCCACCCAGACCCACCATCCTTCTAAAATAATTGCTGGTATTTAATGAGACTATATTTTTTATAAATACCACTTTTATGCTGACCAGGTAGTTTGATGGTGCTCTGGTAATGTTCTTTAACTATTGATTATATCACACTATCCTCTAATAGGTTCTTTCAGCTTTGGTGAGGGCAACACCTCCTTAGTGTCGTCAAGCCTGCGCAAGCACTCCTCCTTCCCAAGTATCTCCATCACTTCGAAAATACCGGGAGCGGCGAAAGTTCCTAGGAGTAATGCCCTGAGAGACTGCATAATTAATGGAAACTTCAGCCCATTTGTTTGTGCAAGGTGTTCAAATACCTGATGCAGAGATTCTTTATCAAAGCTGGTAACCTCTTTAATTAGGACTTTAATCTCTTTAAGCAAAGCTGGCCCTAGTTTGCTCAAGATCTCCTTGGATTTCTCATCCATCTCAAGCTTCTTGGCAACGTAGATTTGCGCATTTTCTGCAAGCTCACGTAAAGTGGAAGATCTTTGCTTTAGTCCATCTAAACCACGTTCTATCCTTGCTAAAATCTCGGTACTTAAATCTTGCTGCAAAAATGGTTTGAGTTTTGCAAAAAGTGTAGAGTTGTCCAAAGCGCGCATATAATGAGCGTTGATAAAGTTTAGTTTGTCTAAATCAAAGCGTGCAGGGGATTTGCCTACAGATTCTAAGTTAAACAATTGTATAGCTTCCTCCATGCTGAAGATTTCCTGATCTCCATGACTCCACCCCAGTTTTAATAGGTGGTTCACTACAGCTTCTGGTAGATACCCTAAGTTCTCATAAGCATCTACTCCTAGTGCACCTTCACGCTTGGAAAGCTTGCGTCCATTCTTATCATGGATAAGTGGGATATGCGCAAATTCTGGTACTTCCCAGCCCATAGCATCATAGATTTGTTTTTGGCGGAATGCGTTTGTCAGGTGGTCATCACCGCGGATAATGTGGGTAACTTTCATATCATAATCATCCACTACTACTGCAAGCATATAGGTAGGTGTGCCATCTGAACGAAGTAAAATCATATCATCCAGTTCGTGGTGATTTACGGTAATATCACCTTGGATTAGATCGTGGATGGTAGTGTTGCCTTCTTTTGCGACTTTGAGTCTTATAACAGGTTTTACCCCAGCTGGAGCTTCACTAGCATCCTTGTCACGCCAGAGACTCGCAAATTTCTCATGCGGAAACTTTTGCCTGAAGGCCTCTGTCTCCTCGGCGCTTGCATAGCAATAATATGCTTTACCACCTTTTACCAATGCATTTGCAATTTCAGTGTGTCTAGGTGTGCGGCGTAGCTGATAGATTATTTCACCATCCCAGTCAATACTCAACCATTTCAAGTTACTAGTTATAGCTTCTACAAATTCTGGTTTTGAGCGTATTAGATCTGTATCTTCAATCCTAAGCAGGAATTTGCCACCGGCTTTCTTGGCAAATAAGTAGTTAAATAAAGCAGTACGTGCGCTTCCCGTATGCAGTACCCCAGTAGGAGAAGGGGCGAATCTTGTAACAACGGACATAAAACCAAAACCAGTATAATATTATTTTGTATTAAAGCATATTTATGCAGGCGTGACTAGGGTATTATTACTTATGTTTAAGCTTATATCCATCCTTAGTATCCAGCATTTCAAGGCCTAGGGCCGCGAGCTCGGTTCGCAGTTCATCAGCTCTCTGCCAATTTTTATCTACCCGTGCTTGTTGTCTTTGCTCTGCAAGTTTGCGAGCATCTTCAGGTATTACAAGCTCCTGCTCGCTCAAATCCAGTCCTATCAAAGTACAAGCGCTCATTAGTTTGATTTGATCGGACTTGTTATGGTCTTTAAGGTATCGTGTTGCATATTCATGCATTTTGGCAAGATATAGTGGTGTATTTAAATCATCAGCCAGATATCTTTGAAATTCTGTATCTGGTTCATATGCAGTGCTTTCAGCACCTTCCAAAGCTTGGCGAAAACGGCTCACCGATTTTTTTGCATCATCTATTGCCTTGTCGTTAAAGTCTATTGGCTTACGGTAGTGAGTAGTTAGGTAGAAGCAGCGAATTACACAGCCTTCTATGCCTTCATCCAAAATCTCTCGTACAGTTTTGAAGTTGCCTAAACTTTTACTCATCTTCTCACCGCCCACCATCAGGAATCCATTATGTACCCAGTAGTTGGCAAATTGTTTATGCGCTCCAGAGCACTCGCTCTGCGCAATTTCATTTTCATGGTGTGGAAACATTAGATCTGCTCCACCGCCGTGGATATCAAAATTCTCACCTAAAATCGAACGTGTCATAGCTGAACACTCAATGTGCCAACCAGGTCGTCCTTTACCCCATGGGCTATCAAACCCAAATTCTCTTTCCTCCACTGGAGAAGGTTTCCAAAGTACAAAGTCAGCGGGATCCTTTTTAAAGGGTGCAATTTCTATTCTGCTACCTGCTATCATCTCATCATGAGTACGATTAGAAAGTTTGCCATAACTAGCAAAGCTCACAACTGAGAATAAGACATGGCCCTCTGCTATATATGCATGGCCACGCTCAATTAGAGTTTCTATCATCTCTATCATCTGTCGTATATAGTTAGTAGCACGAGGCTCTTTGCTAGGTGGCAAACAGCTTAGCGCCTTCATATCTTCATGATAGTATTTAATCATGCGTTCAGTTAGTTCTTTAAATGGGTTACTAGAACTTTGGCATGCAGTTATTATTTTATCATCTACATCTGTAATATTGCGTGCATAGGTAACCCGCTTATATACACTTTGCAGAAACCGAAATAGTACATCATACGTAACCGCAGAGCGTGCATTGCCTAGATGTGGACGATCATAAACAGTTGGGCCACAAACGTACATGGTGATGTTATTTAGATCAATGGGCTTAAATAACTCCTTTCGTTTAGTGAGCGAATTACTCAAATATATTTCCATAAGAAATCAATCCAAAATAGTTTTGCCAAATACTAGTCTGCCATATGTTGCTCGTTTAGCACGCCATAAATCTAGTGTCTTTAATCCCCTAGGTAAGTATTTACACAGATCCTCTTCAGAGTTAAAAATCATCAATCTATGCAAGCCACCATGCTTAAATTTTTGTAGAATCACACCTTTGCCACGCTTCATTTGTGGTATTTCATCAGTGTTGAATATTAATAAACGCCTATTGTCTCCCATGGAAAGTACGTACTCGCCATCCACCTTTAAACAGCCTAATGCATTGTTAGCGCTTACATTTAAAACCTGCTTGCCGGCTTTAGTATAAGATAGCATATCATCGCTTAGTAATATAAATCCGCGACCATCTTTGGTAGCAACTAAGTATTTAGTCTGAGGTATATAGATAAAGCATGCAAGTACTTCTTCACTATCTGCAAAGTCAAACGCCAGCTTAACAGGCTCTCCATCTCCTCTGCCTTGTTGAAGGGAAGAGGCATCTATATTATAAAACTTACCAAGGCTTGAGAAAATTATGACCTTATCAGTGGAGCTCCCAGAGAGCACAAATCTTTCATCATCACCATCACGATATTTAAGTTTGGCAGCTCCATGATCTTTGAAGGCCTTAAGCCATCCCTGCTTTGATAAAGTTATTGTCACTGGGTACTTGTCAATGGCAATGGTTAGCACAGATGTGTCGACTAATTGGTTCGCAATAACTTGAGTTTTACGTGCA
>CAYWJW010000059.1:0-9398 GCA_964458795.1 uncultured Candidatus Jidaibacter sp.
TTGCTCTATGCTTGTATTGTATCTCTATAGTATTTCCATTTGAAAAGGTTATTTTTTTGCCTTCATATCGCCCAATATAATTTTTATCTGAAATTATATTTATTAATTTCTTTTCTTCTTTATCAGTGAGTTTAACAATAGTTCCTTCAAAAAATTTAAGCAAACCTCGCTTTTTCTCAATTATCTCGCTAAGTTCATCATTGGGATTTTCTATCTTAATAAAGCTTCTACACTTAAATAAATAATCTCCATTACCTGATTTATACGCAGATATTAGATTTCTATTCCCCTTTACTGCTTGATACTTCGACAAATCATACCCCCAAACATCAGGATACGGTGGGTATTGTTTATTAGAAGCACTAATATCAGTAGCTGAAGCTAGAAATGGGTTTAAGAGTAATATGATGGCAATAAATTTTAATAGCATGTTTTGCCCCTCAATATTAGTTGTTATAATTCTTTATTATGTAATCCATAAGTCCATCATGTAACCCTTGTATCCATGGGATTTTTTTATCAGTAACTTCCAAATAAATATCATTGACAACTTTATGCGGTATTACAAATAAGTTACGTTTCAATATCCTACCATCTCTTGTCTTAAAATTTACTTTTGGATTAAACTTTGTCTTAAAATTCTGATCAAATCTAGCGATTATATTATAATTCCTCTTATACAAAATAAAAGTATCATCTTCTAGCTTAATCATCTTTCCAGAAAGTGAAAATAGCTGCTTATAAATGTATCCATCATAACTTGGAAAGCCGCAGCCATCAATTGCACCTTCTGCAGTCCACTCCTCAACTTTGCTTACTGTTGGCGTTGCTATTATTACTGAATATTCCCCCAGCTCATTACCTTTTTCATCTTTTTTTATAAAAGAAACTTCCCGTATTGTCTCACCATCACATGCTTTCGGTCTATTAAACTTGTATTCTATCTCTATAGTATGCCCATTTGAAAAGGTTATTTTTTCGCCTGAGTCTCGCCATACCTCACTTTTACCTGAAAGTGTACTCATGTATTTTTCTTCTTGATCAGTAAGTCTGGCAACAGTTCCTTCAAAAAATTTAAGCAAACCTAGCTTTTTTTCAATTGTTACTTTTTTGTTATGTTCATCATTGGAATCTTCCATCTTGATAAAGTTTCTAAACTCAAACCAATAATCTCCATTATCTACTTTATACGCAAATATCAGATTTTTATTCTCCTTTACTGCTTGATACTTCGACAAATCATACCCCCAAATATCAGGATATGGTGGGTATTGTTTATTGGAGGCGCCAATATCAGTAGCTAAAGCTAGGAATGGGTTTAAGAGTAGTATTATGGCAATATATTTTAATACCGTACTCTTTTTCATTTATATCACTTTATTGATTTGCTGAATCCTATAACTTATTATTATGGTTTACAATACATTATCTTATGCAATGCCGTACATGCATAAAATATTCGTTTGCATCCCTTATTCTTTGAAATCAAGTTTTGCCACGATATATATCGATAACATTGTTTAGCATTTTTAAAGCTGCTTCCCTAGGGCGTTGGAAAGTGTTGCGGCCAATTATCGACCCATTGCCTCCACCATCCCTTATGCTGCGTACTTCATTTAAAATCTCAGAGTCAGATTTGCCGGTTCCACCTGAAAACACAACTATTCGTTTACCGTTAAAACTAGATTGCATAACATGGGCGATCCTCTCAGCTAAAGTAGCACGACTTATTTTATACGATTCATATACTTTAGCTGCAGCTTCTTGTTCAATGAAGTCAGTAGGAGGCTTAACCTTAATGATGTTTGCACCCATCAAAGCAGCCATATGCGCAGCATACGCTATGCTGTCTAGCGCTGTTTCACCATCCTTGCTCAATTCTCCACCTCTAGGGTATGACCATATAACCACAGCAAGACCATAAGACTTAGCTTCTTCGCCTAAAGCCGTGATCTCTTCCATCATCTCATATCCGCGCTCAGAACCGGGATATATAGTAAATCCAACTGCAGAGCAACCAAGTCTTAGTGCGTCTTTAACCGATGCTGTTATAGCCTGATCAGCCGCCTTGCCTGCACTTGTTAAGGAGTTGGCACTATTGAGCTTTAAAATTGTCGGTATACATCCTGCAAATTTGTCAGCACCCATCTCTAGCATTCCAAGCGGGGCTGCATATGCATTTAAACCGGCATCAATTGCAAGTTCATAATGATATAGCGGATCATACGCCGCTGGGTTTGGAGCAAAACTTCTCGCAGGGCCATGTTCAAAGCCCTGATCCACTGGCAATATAAGCAGTTTTCCAGTCCCTCCCAGCTTCCCATTCATAAGAATATGGGCCAATTTTGAGATAACTCCCGGGTTCTCCGAAGAATAATTACTTAAAATTCCTTTTACTACTTTAGTAAGTTTCATATAATACGTACATTAGAATAAGTTTGGTTGAACTAAAGTTATAGGTCAACTTATCATTAAAGTAAATATGGTTGGTTATGAATTGGACACAAATATATGACATCGCAATAGCACTGGAAGAACAATTCCCACAAGTAGACATTGTTACCATTAGGTTCACAGATTTGCAAAAATATGTAGTATCTCTCGATGGCTTCAGCGATGACATAAGCAGGTGTAACGAAAAAATATTAGAAGCGATCCAACAAGCTTGGTTAGATGAGAGAAACTAATGGATGCAGTAAGTGGTACAGACTTGTTAGACTATTTTTTTAAGACCTTCCTTTTACTATCTAACTTTGCTTTTTTAGGTCCTCTGCTTATTTTTGGCATATATTGTGTGGATAGAAAAGCCTTTCTTAATGTAATGATCGTGTGTTTTTTAACCGCTTTCATTAACATATTTCTAAAATCTATATGGCAGACACCACTAGACCCGTCTTTAGGACACCAAGGATGGGCCTTTCCAAGTGGCCACACACAATTTAACTTGGTTTTATGGCTTATGCTCATCTACCAAATCCGAAAATTATGGATTGCTCTTATTGCTATTATAATCTCTATCACATCATACTTTGGCATGGTGCATTTCCACTACCATGATTGGTACGATATCTATGGTGGCATTTTCTTCGGCATCTTGACCTTCCTACTATTTGTGTTATGGGATTATTTCTTTAAAAATCGGCAGCTTGCGCTTTCCATCGCGGGTTTTATTATCTCGCTGCTTGTACTTATAATACTACCCTCACAGCCACATAATTACCTATGGCTGTTTATGTATTTAGGTATGTATACAGGAACAATACTATATCTATTACTTGAACGCTTTAAGTGCTTTACTATAACTTCCAAACTAAGCGGCCGCCGTTTAGCAGAACTGTTACTGGCCTTAGCATTTATGTATGCGATCAACTTACCAAATAGCGATTCTCAAGCTATAGCATACCTAAAAGGCTTAGCGCTTACTACCATGGGGTTACTTGTGATACCTTATCTAGCTAAAACGCCGCTATTGAGAAAGAATAGTTAATGAAGCTTCTTACCATTTGGAACTTTAGGGTCAGAATTTATCAGACAGATCGCGCCAGCAGCATCGGAAAATCCAACTAGCAAGAACTGAGATAAGAAGCCTGCAATGTTCTTTTCTCCTAGATTTACACATCCTACTATCCCGCGGCCCATTAAGTCTGCTGGCGTGTAATGCGCTGTTATTTGCGCAGATGTCTGAAGCACACCTATTTCAGCTCCAAAATCTGCCCAAACTTTATAGGCTGGCTTTTTAGCTCGTGGAAACTCTTCCACTTTTATAATAGTACCCGATCGTAGTTCTACACTTTCAAATTCTTCATATGTTATTGTTCTCATAAGGGACTCCTTTAAAAATTTTAAGTATCATATATAAATTATTTCCACTTGTTTTAACAGGTGGAAACAGGGGCTTTTCTAGTCCCAAGCATTGTCATGCTTAATTTATTTCAGGATGAATTTTTCTTTTTAAGCACACTTTTCTTATCTTATATTTATATTATATATGACAAGTTTTGCCCACGGAAGTCCCTGAGGAAAAATATTTTACATCCTTCTAAGCCTAGTAGAACTAGGGTTTTCTGTCTCTTTGGTTATTTTCACTCTTATTTCTTCTAGAGTGAGCCGTTCACCTTTTAGCTTCTTAATCCGGTTGCATCTAGTTATAGAATCTCTAGTATAAAGATGATAGCCAGACTCAGTAATCTCTGCTACATCCAACAAACCTTCTCTCGTCCAATGTCGAATGGTAGAAACTGATTCTCCTACTGCACTCGCCAACTCACCTATTTTAAACAAGTCATCAGTATCTACATCCATACTTGCAGTTTCTCCATGTGCTGCTTTCAGATAAATGTTCAATGACCTATCAACAGCAAGCGCAATAATCTTCTCATAATCCTCAATAGATCCTCCCAACTGTGCTTTTTCTAATGCACTGATGTACGCCAGACGATCTCGCTTACGTATAATCGCTGGAGGATAACCATACACCATGAGAAGTAGATTCATCAATAACCGAGCCGTACGTCCATTGCCATCTACAAATGGATGGATTGTCACAAGCCGATAATGCGCTTCTCCAGCAAATGCTACAGGATGTAGATTGTGCTTACCTGTAAGCCATTTCGTGAAATCACTCATAAGCTTTAGTACTTTGCGTGGATTAGGCATAACAACCGGTGAGCCTGAAATCCTAACTGGTACGTTGCGGTAGTGACCAGCATTATCATCATCAATACCCTTAAGGATAATATCGTGAATGGCAAGCACATCTTTTTCGTCAAGTTGAGAAAGTTTCTTTTGCACCAATGAATGCACGAAATCTAATGCGTGAGCATGATTGGTAGCTTCTAAATGTTCCTTAAGACTTTTCCCACCAACTGTTAGACCTTTTTCAATTACTACAGCTGTTTCACGACGTGTAAGTGTGTTCCCTTCAATTGCATTACTGGTAAAAGTAAGCTCTACTCTAAACCAATCATCAAGATTACGGGTAAGTTCAGGCGGAAGTGGTCTAAGACCATCCAGCTCCAGTTTTTTCTCTGTTAATTTATCGTAGTTCATATCTATAAAGTATAAAGTATAACGTAATGGTTTTCAAGATATATTGCAACTATTACCTCCCAATTTATCGATTGCCACTTAAAGCATTGGCTGGTATAATTCTCATATTTTAATGCAGGATGTACTAATGGTAGCACTAGCACAAATTAACAGAAGAATTACCAGGCAAATGGTTGTTGGCAATATAACCATAGGTGGTGGCGCTCCTGTGCGGGTTCAGTCAATGACAGATACTGACACTGCGGACGTTCTAAAAACTGCAGAACAAATTATGACCCTTGCTAGGGCTGGATCCGAGCTTGTGCGCATCACGGTCAACAATGAGGCAGCTGCTTCTGCAGTGCCCCAAATCAAAAAGATTTTGATAGACAAAGGCTTTGGCGATGTGCCCATAGTTGGTGATTTTCATTACAATGGCCACACCTTACTAGAAAAATTTCCGGAGTGCGCAGTGGCACTAGATAAATACCGCATTAACCCTGGTAACGTTGGCTTTGGAGAAAAGCATGATCCACAATTTAAAATGATTGTGGACAAGGCTATCGAGCATAACAAGCCTGTTAGGATCGGTGTTAATTGGGGTAGCTTGGATCAAGATCTTGCCACCAAAATGATGGATGACAATGCGCGTCTTGCAGATCCAAAAGATGCCGATGAAATATTGCGCGAAGCGCTTATTGTTTCTTCTATTACCAGCGCAGACAAAGCAGTTGAATACGGGCTTGCACCTGAAAAAATCTGTATTTCCTGCAAGGTAAGTCGCGTGCAAGACTTAGTTGCCGTTTACCGCGAACTTTCCAAGCGTTGCGATTACGCATTACACTTAGGCCTTACTGAAGCTGGTATGGGCAGTAAGGGCATTGTAGCTTCTAGTGCAGCACTTGCTATTTTGCTTCATGAAGGTATTGGTGATACAATACGTGTATCTTTGACTCCAGAGCCTGGTGCACCGCGCGAGAAAGAAGTTATAGTAGCGCAAGAAATTTTACAGACCAATGGCATCCGCTCTTTCACCCCACTTGTGTCTTCATGCCCAGGGTGCGGCAGAACCACCAGCAGCTTCTTCAGAGAACTAGCAGATAGCATCCAAGGCTTTATCCGCATGCAAATGCCTGAGTGGAAGACTCTCTATCCAGGAGTTGAAAACCTAAACATCGCAGTTATGGGCTGCATAGTGAATGGGCCAGGTGAAAGCAAACACTCTGATATCGGAATAAGTTTACCAGGTAGTGGAGAATCACCAGTCGCACCTGTATTCATTGATGGTCAAAAGGCTCACACACTAAGAGGTGATACTATAGCTGAGGATTTTAAGAGGATCCTATGCGATTATATTGAAGCTCGCTTTGGCAGCAAGAAAGCTGCCTAGACTTCATTAGCTTTAGTCATGCCGGACGAAGGTCCGGCATGAAGAGCTGTAAAAGTTCAAGGTTATCAAGCAACAGCCTTAGCAGCCATCCTCTCCAGCATAACTATCATAGAAAAGCCTATAACGCCTATAGTAAGCGCAATTGGAATTACCATGACACCGTAGCGAAAGGAGCCTGTGTATTCTATTACCCATCCGATGATACTATGGAATGCATAACCAAAGCTCATAATTATCATATTGGCAATAGCAGTTGTAAGTCCTACAACATTTTCGCTAACATAAGTAGATGCCTTATAGATAGCAATAATCTGGTAGGCACAGCAAACCCCTACTATCACAAACATTGCGCTCATAGCGGTTACCTTTATATCACCGGTAATAAGCGCAAAAAAACTACCCATCATTATAATTCCTGATGCAATAATAGTACCTAAGTAACTTTTGCTTTTCTCTGCAATAAAGCTTAGCACGGGCGCACCGAAGCACATGCCCATGAAGATTACCGAAGGAAGACTGGCTGATATTATATGATCAAAGTTATAAACTTTCCTCAAGAACTCGGTACCCCAAACATCAGCAAAACCTTCCAATGGCCCCACCATAAGACCTGCAGAAAAACAGATAGCCATTACTTTTAAGTTGCCAAATACCCTCCAGATATTTGCAAGTACAGGTGACTTCTCCTGCTTTGTAATACCCGGAACTATGAAGTATGTGACAATGCTCAAGACAGTTCCCATACCGCATAAAATAGCCACTACTGTTTTATAGCCTAGCTGCTCTACCATATAGTTTACTGGCTCACCACCATAAATGGCACCAATCAATCCAATGGTTACTGAGAAACTAAGCATCCTGGTAAACTTCTCCTCTTTAAAGGTTAATCGGATGACCTTGAAGGTTCCAAGAATTGCAGCAGATGAGCCTATACCAATCAATACGCGTCCAATGATCGGGTAGATCCAAAGGTTTGCAAAAATGATTGGCAACATTCCTGCCACAGTTAACAATATACAAATCGGCATTACTTTTTTAGGGCCGTACCGATCAAGCATAATGCCAACCGGTAAATGCATAAGCGAATAGCCTATATAATAAACACCAGCAAACTGGCCAAAGGTTGCGATATCTATATTAAATTGCTGCATAATATCATTCATCATGATGTTAGGCATAACTCGTAAAATGTATTGGTATGCATAGAATATGGATGCTATTATCCACACTATCCATGCGATAGCACGTGAAGTAGACATGAGTGATCTCCATTTGAAATTATCTAGAAATATCGGAATATAGATGTGAACAAGAAATGACTATCCGCCTCAGCGGAGCAGCAGGCTACCAGCAAGAAAGTTGATGAATGACAATGTAATGTTCTTAGTCATTTTAAACTAAACTATTAATAAACGCATTGTACACCATAACCGCCTATGGAGTCAATAAACCAATTCCAGTAAATAACTGCACAGATGCGTTTCACCTTTTGATTTTTTTAATCGCCACTGAAAACCCAAAATATGTAGAATATTATGGGCTTTCAGCGACTTCCCAAAAAATCAAAATTTATCTCGCATCTGTACAGTTATTTACTGGAATTGGTTTAGACTTTCTCCCAACTTTGCTCAAACATTATATAAAAACTCCTTTGCTTTTGCACATATAGAATTGTGCCGGCACTTGGAGTTAATAGCTGCCATCTCTCACCTATATATATTGCAAGCTTATTGTTATCCTCTCTAAGCTCGCCCTCAGAATAATAAATTATGTACATATCTCCTTCGGATTTTTCCTCTGGAAGTTCATTTATAAAATCTATAGCAGAACGGTTTATAAGCCAGTCGATTTTATCCAATGCATGATTGATTGTGAATTCTTTCATTGCCTGATTTTGAGCAAGTAGGTCTAGTTGGTAATTTGAAGTTCTCATAAGTTACACTCTCTCTATCTTATATTTATTAATATACCATATCCAAAAAAGGCGATGGAAGTCCCTCTATAAATTTTTTTTGACATAACTCTAAGATGGCGTAGATTCAGGATACCTAATCCAAAATTTATCGCGTATTTGTACAGTTATTTACTGGAATTGGTATAATTTATTGGATTGGGTATAATATGAGGTTCACATGAGTACTGCATTAATTTTTCCTGGGCAAGGTTCACAATACATTGGAATGGGCAAAGAACTTTATGATACTTTTTTAGAGGCTAAAGAAGTTTTTGAGGAAGTCGATGATGTGTTAAATCAGCATTTATCTAAGCTCATATTTAGTGGAGACTTGACAGAACTTACTCAAACACAAAATGCACAACCGGCGATTATGGCAACCTCAATAGCTTCTTTGCGCGTACTTGAGAAGCAGGGCGGTAAAAAAGTGAACGAGCTATGTCAATATGTTTGCGGCCATTCACTTGGAGAATATAGCGCTCATGCTGCAGCCAGCTCTTTCAGTCTAAGCGAGACTGCAAAACTCCTAAAGATACGCGGTACCGCTATGAATGAAGCATCTGAAAAGCTGTCATCTGGAATGGTAGCTCTTATTGGTGCTACGACCCAACAAGCAGAAGCGTTAGCCGTAAGAGCCTCAGACTATGGCGTATGTGAGATAGCAAATGATAATGGAGCAGGACAAGTTGTGATAAGCGGTGAGATGGAAGCCGTTGATTGGGCTGTTAAAGTTGCACAGGAATTTGGTATAAGACGGGCAATAAAGCTTAATGTAAGCGGAGCATTCCATAGCAAGCTTATGGAAAACGCAGCAATTGTAATGAAGGAAGCGCTACTCAACAGCCATATTTCAAGGCCACACGTCTACTTAGTTGCCAACTTCAATGTACAGATAGTTGTTGAAAAAGCTGAGATTATCGAAAGCCTAGTAGCTCAAATAACCGGCAGAGTAAGGTGGCGGGAAACTATGAAATATCTAGCTATGCAAGGCGTTGATAGATTCATAGAAGTGGGACCCGGCATGGT
>CAYWJW010000060.1:0-8576 GCA_964458795.1 uncultured Candidatus Jidaibacter sp.
AGGTATGAATTTTGTTTTTTATATAGTAGCTGCCGCCGCCACATACTATATGTATTGGCAAACCGCAACTTTAGACATCAACGACCCCAAAGACTGTGCTGAAAAGTTTTATTCAAACTGGCACATAGGTGCAATACTCTGGGTAGGGATGTTGATTGGTAGGGTTTAGCTACTTAGCATTAATTGGTTAAGAGTAATGACTGTTATCTCACCTCTTAATTTCCTGGGTAGCTACACTTTCCTGATCTTATATTTATTAGTATACTTGACACTTTTGCTCAATGGAAGTCCCTGTGCAAAATATTTTTGCGATATCACTCTACTCATTAATTCGTGACCCTAATGCCGCCTAGCTCCTTGAGGGGAAGGAGCCAGGACTTAGATATTAGTTTCCTATACTCATCTCTCATAAACGAGAATGCAAAGAAGACCTGGTTTGGTTATTCTCTAGTATTAACTAATATTAGAACTAGTAACAATAGAACCTTCTTGGCTTCTCTTAACTGCTTCTTGATATGATTCTCTCTCTGTTATATGTCTACCTTTATCTTCACGGCTGTGCACTTCATGCTGTGCGACAACATTTTGTGGTTTTGAATGAATGAAATCAGCTACAATAGGCTCCAATCCACCTATATTGTTTCTTTCGCCTCCAACTACCAATCTTTTTAGATTATCTGCAAGTTCTTTCTTAAAATCAGCATTATCAAATACTTTGACAGCGGATCTAAATAGATATTGAACTGCAAGAAGTGATGTACCAGTACTTGTAAAAGCATATGACATAAGCCTTAGCTTATCGGTACTTTCCGTTCTAAACATAGCAAGGGTCTGAGCGGCGGCCAATACACAAAGGAAAAACCCTTTTCTAAGAGTAAAGAACGATGTTGTTTGCGGTTTAGCATCTCTTTCAAGTTGAATTTGTATTCCTTCAGAAACCTTTTTTACTTCATCTTTTAAAAGTGCAACCCTCTCCTTAACCTTACCAGCATTAGTCGAATACCTATCCATATCCTTATCAAACATCGCCAGATAGTTATTAAATGCCTTTGGATCTTTTTTGCATTCATCACTTATGCACTCAGATTCCTTGAGCAATTCAGCAATTTGGGCCATGTGTTGTATCTTAAGAGTTGGGTTAGCCGCAGGGGTAGCAAATGCAACTATAGATAACACATTATTCTTTTGCATATATTCGCCTAAAGTTCCTGGTAGATCAGTGAACATCGGTATCTTTGCTACAATTGCTTGGACTCCATCATCAATAACCTCAAACATCGCTTGCTCAAATTCATAGCGAGCAGCATTTTTTGCGTCTTTTATTTGTGCTGGATTCATTTTAGCAGCTTCTATAGGCTTTTGCTCAGCTATAGTAGTAGCAGTAGTGGTAGTAGTAGGCATAATATCTACTGATTCTGGAGTAAGCCGCTCACCTTTTTGTGCTGCTAATAGGCTAGCAATCAATGTCTTCGAATGTGCATCATACGCTGCGTTAACATCAGCAAAAAAATCATCATACTGATTAGATAGCCTTTCTTCATTAGGACGCTTGCTAGAAATAACACAACTCGACGAAGAGGCTGAATAGAATTTTTCTTTACTCATAATTAAACCCATAAAATAAATTAACTGAGCAACAGCATAAATAAAAACTTAAGCGCCTGCAATAGATTATTATTATTTTTTAGCGAGGCCTAATACCATAGGTATGAGTTTTAAGTTTCGAAAAATGAACTCAGGATAATTTGGGCGGATATTTTGTCATCGATTTTATTGCGTCGCTTACGGTTTACGCCAAGTTCAGCTAGCATATTGTTGGCTATTTTAGTGGTATAGGTTTCATCTTCGAAGATAAACGGTAGATCAAGACTCAAACCGTCTACATACTCTGTAAACTTGGCTTTGCACCCCTCACCTGGAAGGCCAATAACTAAGCCACCGATTTGGTTTTCCTTTATAATGCTTGCAAGCTTGCAAGCTAAATCGGACTGATTTTTATATTCTATAACTACAAGTGGCACTGCAATTTTAAGCTGCACATCCCCCTTTGCGATGCCGACTTTACGGCCTCCTAAGTCTAATCCCAACACAGAATGTCTACCAGATGAGATGATAGCTGTCAAAAACTCTGATTTGATTTCGTAAAGACCTGCTTGCATTTATATCCAATTATTATTATATTCTAAGGCCTCAAAACTAGGTGTATATAATATGTCTTTAACTACGGATCAAGTAAAGAAAATAGCGAGTCTTTCTCGCATTAAAATGGATGATGCAGAAATTACTAGGCATTGTGCCGGACTCAATAAAATTTTCAGTTGGATTGAGCAATTGAATGAGGTTAACACAGATAATGTAACACCACTCACTTCTGTAGAGGAAAGCTCGCTTGCGCTACGTACTGATGAAATTACGGTTACCAGTAATCAAGAAGCGCTGATGGCCTCTGCACCTAATAGTAAGTACGGGTATTTTGTTGTTCCAAAAGTTATAGAGTAAATGAAACATCACATTCTTATTGTTGAAGACGATGACAAAATAAGAAAACTGCTACACCAATATTTACAAAGCCAAGGGTATATAGTATCTACCGCCGCAAGCATTGCTGAATGCGAGGAGATCTATACTTACTTCAAATTTGACCTTATCATCCTTGATATAATGCTGCCCGATGATACCGGCTTTAATTTCATCAATCGCCATCGCGAAACTCTTGAAACCCCGGTTGTTATACTTTCGGCTCTTGGACATGTGGATGATAGAGTCTATGGTCTGGAAAGCGGCGCGCGCGATTATATAACCAAACCATTTGAGCCCAGGGAATTGCTGCTTAGGATTAAGAATTTAATCTCTGATAATGCAAAACCTGAAACTGTGGTTTTTGGGGAGTTTAAATTTGATCTGTCCAGTAAGATATTAATGCATAACAATGAGCAAGTCCATCTAACCCAATCAGAACGTGATTTACTGAGTATTTTTTGCCTTAAGCCTCAAAAGATAATTACGCGTGAAGATATAATAAACCACTTCCACGATCTTAACGCTCGCACTATAGACACTATGATAGCAAGACTACGCAATAAAATTGAAGCTGACCCTAAAGTGCCAAGGTTTATTATTACGGAGCGTAATAAGGGGTATTCGTTCTGGTTGTGATATTATACCAATTTCAGTAAATGACTGCACAGATGCGTTTCATCTTTTGATTTTTTTGGTCACCACTAAAAGCCAAAAAAATCAAAATTTATCCCAAATTAACAGGAACAGTGATAAAAAGGCCTCGAGAAGTCTCAAGGCCTTTTTTATTAAAAAAACTTAAGTTTCTTAAACACCTCAACCCATCTCAGAAATTGGAGGTATACCCTCGTGCAGAGCTGAAGCGGAGTTTTCAACCCAAGTTTTAATATTGTCATGGTATTGATGTTCAATTGCATAAGATATTTCTCTAGCATGAGTACTATCTTGTTCCATAGAAACAACACCACAATGCCCTTTCTCAAGTAGACCATTTATTTGGGCTACTTTATCTGCTGGCGCATCATGCGTAAGAACAACACTACCATCTTTATATTCAGCTTTAACTCCTAAATATTCTGTCAAAGCCTTATTAAGTTGTTCAGTGGGAGCAACATTTAGCTCACCCACATCCTTAGCAAATTTACTAACTTCCCAATTTGCTCCAGCATGTAGTAAAAAGCCTTTACCAATTGGAGAAATCTCAGCACCCTTAATAAGAGGAGAATTCAACTTCTCATTTAACTGGGTTGCAGCATAAGTTAACTGCATCGCTTCTTCAACATTTCCTTTGCTTAGTGCATCTATAATAGCATTTTGCGTTTTAGTTGCATTTTGCGTTTCAGCAAGTAAATTTGCTATTTGTGTCAATTGATCTGTCATAATATACCTCATTTATTTAGGTTTATAACGGATTGGATTTTTGCACAAAACCAACCTCCTGCTCTGCAATCTGCTCATGAGCTCTATACTAAAATCTATTAATTGCCTTTCAGTAGCAAAGTCAAGTCCTGCGATAAACAGTGCCTCCCCAAGTTTGCAAAATACAAAATTCTGGGAGCCTGCTACATTGGCAAAAATTTATTAAAGTACAGTAAGATTTTATGTAAATACTAGCTCAAGCAAAAGCAGGCTACTAAGTAATGAGCTTAACATTATCTTAATAAAAAAGCAAGCACTTTTTAACTATGTTAAACTAAGCTCTTTGAGCTCCACTTTGTCCATCATACTGGCATTTATATGCTATAATTCCTGCTAACGCACCAATTAGCAAAGAAGCTGGTACTGAAACTTTGGGAGGTATACGATCAGCACCTGTAAATAAACGAACCCTATGCGATGCAAGCATGCATATACCTGTAGTTACGCATCCAATTACTGCAGCATTTCGGAAGCATGATTCATTGGAAGCAGTTAGTTTATCAGAAGATTCTCGCTTCTCTTTCTGAGATTGAGTTTGTGCTGTAAGAACTGGCGAAGGAGTTGCAGTCTTTGATGCTTCTATTTCCTTCTGAGTTATACACAACTGTACCATACTTCCATCCTTTATGCTACCCAAGCTTCTGTTCTGGGCAGTTATATCATCTGCTAAATGGTAACCTCTATATATTAGTTTTAGTGCCACACTATTAAGATCCATACCTAATAATAGCTGATTCATACGAGTTTTGATATCCACTATGGACTCATCAGGATTAAATACAAAAGGCACCAAATTGCCTTTACCCTCATATATAATATCGACAAAAAGCACCTGCTGTTCTTTCTTTACCGCAGCTATATTCGAATTTTTAAGATGAAGAATTAATGTATCTTCTTCAATCTTCTTACCTAATCCAGATTCTGCTATATAATACATCAACTTTAGTTCATCAACCGGGATATTTACGGCTTTTGCAATAGTTTTTCTAGCGTCTCCTACTGAACTATTTTCATCCAGATTAACTTTGATTTTCTCGCCCTTTTCATTGACAAACGTTATTTCAACTGGCGATTTAAAAGCTATATATAGCGTAGTATGATCACTATAAGGTTGATATATATCAATCCAACTTACTTTTGCGTTATCATCTATTACTTTAGTATATTTAAAATTAAATCTTGCAACTTTACTATCTGGAGATGCTGCTTCCACGGCAGCCCTAAGGTCTTTAACTGTAATTTCTCCTTCTGCATCTAGTGTAATATTAACAGTAACTTCTTTTCCAGATTCATTGACAAAAAAGATTTCCTTTTTTACCAATCTAAAATATGTACCATCTTCAATAGCATCTATATTCTGATCGTTCTGTAATACTTTATTATCATAAACCAACAAGTATTCATCTAAACGTAGTAGGAGAGCCTTACAAAAGGCTTCTCTGACATCCGCACCTTTAAAATTGTTATCACATGTAATATAATATCTATACCCTCTATAATCTAAATAAAATCTCATAACCAATTCTTTTTCAATAACTCTCTGTAAATTGTAGCACAAGCAAAGAAGATATTACAATAGGGTATGCTAAAATTCCTGGCCTTACGTCGCTTATAGCTCTTCAGTATGACAGCTTTGGAAATCGCACTTAAGGGCGACTTTGAGCTCCACTTGGTCCATCAGACTGGCATTTATATGCCATAATTCCTGTTACTGCACCAATTAGCAAAGAAGCTGGAACTGAAACTTTGGGAGATGCAAGGTCCGCACCTGTAAAGAAACGAACACTATACGTCGCAGCCAAACAGATTACCATTGACGTGAATCCAATTAATGCAGCATTTTGGAGGCGTTTAGAGTCATCATTTGGTGGGGGACCTACATGCACTCTCTTCTGTGAAGGAGGTGTAGATGATTTATTGGGACCTACAGGTACTCTCTTCTGTGAAGGATATGACTGATTGTTTATTGAATGTAGACTTGCTACTTTTATCTCAGGAACCGGAATACAATTCCCTGGAAGAGTAGCTGGATCAGTTGGCTCCACTGAGGAAAGTTTAACAGACATAGTACCATTCTTATCTCTCTGTTGAAGTGGAGCTTGCGCATTAGGAGTTTTAGCCTTAGGTTGCTCAATTTCCTTCTGAGCTACCTGCAACACTACCACACTTCCATCTCTTAAATAGTTTTGAGCAGTTCCATTGTCGCTTAAAAAGAAACCTTCGAGTATTAGCTCTAGCACCACATTGGAAGAATCTGTCTTAATTAATTGACGACTCATTCGAGTTTTAATATCCAATATAGATTCATCAGGATTAAATATAAAAGGCATCAGTTCACCCTCTTTACCATTATCTAAAAAGGCAACAAAAAGCACCTGTTGCCCCTTTTTCACAGCGGCTATATTTCGATTTTTGAGGTAAAAAACTAGACAAGTATCTTCAATCTCTTTGCCTATTTTATCACCCGCTTCTGGTGGCCTTACTAACTTAAGCTCATCAATCGGTATATTCACGGCTTTTGCGATAGCTTCTTTAGCTTCTGTAATTGAGCTATTTTCATCAAGCTTAACTTTGATTTTATTGCCAACTTCATTGACAAACGTTATTTCAATTAACGACTCGAACTCTGGATACAGTATGGCACGTTCCGTAGAAGGCTGGTATATATCAAACCATCTCATTTTTGCATTGTCATCCCTTATTTTATCGGACTTGATACGGAAGCTAGAAACTTTGCTACCAGGATATGCTGCTTCCACAGCGGCTCTAAGGTCTTTAACTGTAATTTCTCCGGCATTATCTAATGTGATATTAATAGTATTTAGTTTTCCATGTAAGATGACTTCCTGCTTTTTGTTAACCAATTTAAATTTGGTCTCATTATGGATAAAGTTTATACTTTCATTATTCTGCAATATTTTTCCATCATAAACTAACAGATAGTCATCTAAAGCGAAAGATCCGGGAACAATATCTTCAAAAGCTTGTCTAACTTCTGCGCCTGTTTCATTAGCGTCAAAGGAACTAAGAGTATCGCGTCCTTCATACTGTAACCAAAACTTCAGTTTCATATAACCTCTTTTCAATAACTTTTAGTGGATTATACCACACGCAAAGAATATATTGCAACAACCTCTTTTGAAAAACTTTATTTACCCGCCTGATTCTGAGGTTCGCTTGACCTGATCTGATACATATATGCTGCACAACTTGCAAACACCCCAGTTAGCAGAGAAGTAGGTATGATAACTCGCTTTGGCACTGATGCATCTATGCCTGTAAAGTAGGTAACGCTACGTGGCAACAGATATGTCGCTACTGCAGCTAAACAACCTATTAACGCAGCATTTGTTAAACGGTTTGCATTGTTATTATTATTGATCTTTGGCGCTTCAAGTTTTTTCTCGAATGTAAGAAGTGTAAGCATTGTTCCATCTTGCAAAAGCTCTCCTGCTCTACCTGAAAGTAGCTGCACATTTGTATCAGATAGTGATAACTTGAAGTGAGATTTATCAAAATCCGCACTCGGTTGCATAGTCTTGCCAACACGTTCTGCAATATCTAAAATCGATTCATTGAGATCAATTGTGAAAGGGCGAAGGATATCGCTATCTTTAGCATTAACTATAACTATCGTTTGACCTTGTTTAACAGCGGCTATGGTTTGGCCTCTAAATAAATGGATCATGTCACTGCCATGTATTTCTAAAAACCGATTACCATACTGCCTCTTACCCAGCAATTTCAATTCAGCAGCTGAGATATTCATAGCTTTTGCTATATCTTCTCTATGATCTTTACTATCTCGATCTAACTCAACAGTATATTCACCTTTCTCAGTAATTACCGTTACTGTGAAGATTTCACTGAATGTTGGAGATACTATGGGCATACTAGTACTATGGTGCAAATCTATTCCAAGTATATCTTTCCATTTTATCGTCATGTCATCACCAGACGCTATTGATTTACCATCACTAAGCTCAAATTTAACGACCTTAGCGCCAGGACATGCTTTTTCTACTGCAACTATAAGATCTTTAGATGTGATTTCTCCATTATCACCCAGTGTAATATCTGCGGTAAACATAGTACTATATCCATCAAAGAAAATTATTTTTTGCTTTTTTTCATATATGTGAAATATGGAATTATCAGCCACACTTTCTATAAGTGTTTTGGAATCCATTACTTCCCCATCTCTATCAAGCAACAAATATTGTGCACACTGCTCAGATATTATTTGGGGATCATAATGAGATACTAATTTAAGGCCAAGCAATAAGAACTCTAAAACTGTAGATTCATTATACGTCGATTTATCATAGCTAAAAGAACTGGCATTGCCCTTATATTTAACTTTTAATACCATCGCTCATTCCTCTAATATTTTATTATGTATGAGATTATAACTTAGTCATTGCAGTAGTTGCAAGTACCTGCATGAAATATTTTTAAGGCATCTGATAAACAGACCAAGATAGACAATTGCAAAAAGTTAGCGAGATGCTGAAATAAATTCACAAGTGTCCGAAGTGTGGCATATATAGCAACATAGGGGCGCCACTGCACTCGTGGTCATTCCTGTAAAAGTTCAAGAAGTCGGTTCCAGATTAGGATAAGATAAACTTAAAATAATC
>CAYWJW010000061.1:0-8314 GCA_964458795.1 uncultured Candidatus Jidaibacter sp.
TTTTAAGTTTATCTTAACTTAATCTGGAACCGAGTTCTTGAACTTTTACAATCCTCGCGCATGCGGGGATCCATCGTAAGGACAGAGTAACTTGTGGTAGTAGTGGTGATGCATATGCATTTGTGCTTAAGTATTGAAGGTAGTATTTATCGAACCATGGATCCCCGCGTTCGCGAGGATGACTTATACTTGTCATCCTATTGCGCAGCTATTGTATGGTATAACAGGCCCCTCAGGGGTTTAAGCATACTTCCCTGATCTTATATTTATCAATATAACACCTTTTTTTGCCCCATGGAAGTCCCACTGCAAAATATTTTTATACTTCATTAACAAACATATAACTCAAGCAGCTTGTGATTCTAGCAAGCTGTTTATGCTGCTTTGCAAATCCTCTTTGTTACTCATGTGCTTTCCCTCAATAAAAATTTGTGGGGTGATAGCTCTTCCGCCACTACGCTCTATCATCTCACGTTTGAGAAGGACATCATGAGTAATATCTTTTTCAACAAAATCGATTTTTTTTGAGTTAAGTAGTTGTTTTAGCTTATCCGAATGTCGGCAGCTTGATTGAGTATAAATTATTATCTTCTTCATTTTAAGCCTTGCAAGATAAGTTTATAAAAAAATGTTAACATTAAATGTAACGCATTTCAAATGCTTATACTGGAATCTTAATATATTTTTTACATTTCTCTAATTCAGTTAAATTGGAGAAATTTGTTCCAGTAATCCAAACTTGAGCATCAATTTTATTAAGCTCTTGAATTAGCGAATATATTCTCTTTTCATCAAGGTGAGAGAATATGTCATCCAATAGCAAAATAGGCTTAATTTCATCGATCATATTTAAAGATCTAATCTGTGACAGCACCAAATTAAGTAGCATTACTTTAAGTTCACCCGTAGAAGACTTACTAGCACTCGTAAGCTTCTGAGAGTTGTTAATGACAAAATCAGCACGATGCACTCCATAAAGCGACCTACCAACCCGCGCATCCAGATTCCTTGATCTTTCAAATCCTTCTAAAATTTGCGCATAACTCGCATCGCTTAAGTCATCTGCTATTTCGCAAAAAAGTGAGATCTTGGGTGCAAAGAATTCAGCTTGATCCAGATCAATATGTTTATTTAGCCGAGCTATTGCGCCCTGCCTTGATGCAGAAATTTTTATAGAGGTTTCTGCAAGCACCCTCTCAAGCTGCGCAAGCCATATTTTATCTGCATTCCCAGTCTTTAACAACTTCAGCCGCGATCTTAGTGCACGTTCGTATTTGACGATTGTTTCTGCGTGGGAAGCATCAAAGTTGTATACCAAGCGATCCAAGAATTTGCGGCGCAGTGATTTTGATTCGGCTAGCAATCCATCTTGCGATGGAGTAATCCATATAACTCGCAACTCCTGTAGCAATGCGCTACTTGAGCGTACCGGTTTATCATTTATTTTTATCGTGCGCCTTGTTGCCTTACCATAGTTCATTCCTACATCTGTTATATCGCTTAAGCGCTCTACACGCATGAAAGCTGTCCATGAATTCGCAGAAAGTCTAATAGCATCATCAAAAGCAACATTTCGCAAACCCTTGCCTGGAGCGAAAAAAGAAAGAGCCTCCAAAACACTTGTTTTACCAGCACCATTTGGGCCTTCAAGGCATACGAGATCATAATCGCCTTCGAAGAGAAACGTTTTGTGGATTCTAAAATTCTCTAGATAAAGGCGCCTAACAACCATTATACCTGCATCGGCATCAAGATATAATTAAAGCTATCATCTTCAACATCACGAGCAACTACAGCACCTAAATTGCCAGACATGGTCATAAGCACTTTATCCCCATCAATCGCTGCCAGAGCATCCAGTACATACCTAGAATTAAAGCCTATATTTAGAGGTTCTGCAGAATCAAATTCAACAGCAACATCTTGCTCACCTTTGGCATTGCCATTTGTTTCACTAGTTGCTGAGATAACTAATTTACCTGCGTTAATTCCAAATTTAACCGCCTTGGTTCTGTCATTAGATACAGAGATAACCAAATCGATTGCATTAGATAGATCTTTTTTGGAGACCTGCAATGTCTTATCATTCCCTTTAGGAATTACGCGTTCATAGTCTGGAAACTTGCCGTCAATTAGCTTAGAGGTTATTATAGAGCTCCCAATACAGAAGATTATTTTATTTGATGAAAGCGCAACATCAATTTCACCAACAAAACCATCTAAGAGCTTTATAACTTCGGAAACCGTTTTCCTTGGGATGATAATTCCAGGCATACCATCAGCCCCCTCAGGCTCCATAGTTTGCGCGAGCGCCAGTCTATGTCCATCAGTTGCAACTGCACGCAAAATGGGCGAGCCATCACTTAAAGTAGCCGTATGTAAATATATGCCATTAAGGTAGTACCTGGTTTCTTCATTAGAAATAGCATGCCTTGTTTTTGCAAATAGTACGCGCAAAATTTCAGATGAGATTCTAAACCTCAAGGTATTTGCTGCATCTTCAAAGCTAGGGAACTCCTCAGCTTTGATGGTTGGAAGACTAAATTCACTAGACCCCACTTGAATTTTGATAAGGTCTTCTTTTTGTGAGTTTACTATAAATTTAACATCTGAATTATCAGGAATCTTACGCACAATTTCATATAGTGTAGATGCTGGTATCGTGGTGCACATCTGACTTGTAACCTGCGCAGCAATACGATCTTCAATACAGATATCCATATCAGTTGCAAGCAACTCAATGGTATTATCATCATTTGCTGTAATTTTAACGTTGGCGAGCACCGGTAGAGCGGCCCTCTTCTCCACAATAGATTGTACGTGACCAAGAATTTTACTTAAATCATCCCTTTTCGCCGAAAACTCCATGTTGACCTAACAATATTTTTATCTTAAAAATAATAACCTATGATGACAGATTTTCAACAACTAAATCATCATTGTCACTTTCGTCGAATACTTGGCTTCTTTATGATGCTTTATGTGCACTCCTCTCATCTTATATTTATTAGTATAATTGACTTATAAGTAGCAATGGAAGTACCTGATAAAATATTTTAGTAACGATAAATTATGTGGATGTGGAAGCTATTAAAATATCTATTTTATATTATTGGTGGCTTAAAGCTACTTTCTCTTTGCAAACAATTTATCAGAAGTTTTTTTGAAGAACCTAAGATTGAGCTTGATAAAGAGACACTTAAAGCCGAATTAGATAAATTTGAAGTCGGTGATAATATCTGCGATCAAGCTATTATTAACGCCATAAATTGGCGGATGGATAGGAACGAAGAGCTATACAACTCATATATTTATGAACTCAATCCTAGTGCTAATGATCATTATAGAAGACGCCATCCAACTAAGCTTACCAACATTGCATTGGGCGCATTTGATGCCGTTACTATTTGGACAAAATCTCTTGAGTTCAACGGATATAATGTCCTTCATTATACTGCAAGGTATGGAAGCCTCGCAATAATTAAGCATTTAATGAGCTGTGGATTCCGTTTTGATCTTGTGAGCACTGCTCCTGTTACCTTTAATTTTATTAATAATGGAAGGTTATTTGGTTCAGTAATGACTATATTGCATAGCGCTATATTAAACCTAGATATCAATGTGCTAAGAACATTTTTAGAATGCTATCCGCAGCTAAAGCCCAATAAAGAGCACGTAGCCTTTGCTCTTTGCGCAGGTCATATGGATGCGGCAAAATTTTTGTGTGATAATTATGTTAGTATACGGAATGAAAATTTTAGAGGATACCTAGGTGTTGAAGAGCAAGATATAGGTGACACTTGTGTACCAATGAATATAGCATCTTTGGACTTTGTGATAAAAAGTAGGGCGCATTTAAAGGGTTATTTGATGGAGAGTAACTCACTTTTTGATATGGTGCGTCTATTGAATGAGCCTAATATTGCAAATGAAACAAGGCGAATTACAAGCAACAAGCTTCATCTACTTGTTTATGCAGAGGGTTACTTCAAAGATAGTATTAAGCAACTATTTCCATTAATACTTACATGCAAAGCTTGGAATTCCACTATACTTAATGGAGATTTTCATATCTTATCTGAGCAACTACTACCAAAAGAAATAGCAAGTAATATTTTTTATGAATTCATGGGAACTTGTGAATATAAAGATATTGGAATTGGTATGCTAAGATTCATGTTATCTCCAAACTTTGTGGAAAGAGTGCAGATGAAGAACGAAGCTATTAAAGAAGTACTTCAGAAAGAGCAGGATATATTTGTGAAGGAGCAACGTGAACGGCATAGCTCCTCTACTCTATCTCATTAAGCAAAGATAAAAGCTTATGAGAAATATGCTCAGGAGTGAGCCTAAAGTGCTTATAGAGATCTGGCCCAGGTGCTGAATGACCAAACCCTTCTACTCCGAAGAACACTCCATGTGAGCCTATAAGGCGCTCCCATCCAAAGCCGCTTGCGGCCTCGATTGCCACTTTAAGGCTGGAGTTACAGGTGAGCATCATCTGATATTCAACATCCTGCTCGAATAATATATCCATGCATGGTACTGATACAACGCGCACTCCCATTTCTTTACTCTCCAAGTTCTTAGCCACTTCCATAGCGATTTGTACTTCTGAACCTGATGCGAAGATCGTTACCTTCAAGTCTGCTTCAAACTCTTTTATTATGTAGGCTCCAGATGAAACCTTGTTGCCAGCATCTTCCTCACCCTTTCGGATCTGAGTTACTTTTTGCCTTGTTAGTGCAAGTATCGATGGTGTTGTGCGGGACTCTAAAGCAACGGACCAAGCTTCCAACGTTTCGACAGCGTCACATGGCCTAAAAAGCCGCATGTTTGGCATGGCTCTAAACGATGCTAAATGCTCAACTGGTTGATGGGTTGGGCCGTCTTCACCAAGACCTATAGAATCGTGCGTCATCACATATATTGTTCCCACACCCATGATGGCAGAAAGCCGCATAGAAGGCCGTGCATAGTCTGCAAATGAGAGGAAAGTACCGCCATAGGGAATAAGCCCACCATGCATTGCTATACCGTTCATCATTGCAGCCATTATGTGTTCACGCTCACCATAGTGGATATACGACCCTGCATAATCGCCAGGCTTTATATCTATTTGCTCTTTGGTATGAGTATTGTTCGACCCAGTTAAATCCGCAGAACCTCCGACCAAATTTGGTATAATAGAAGTAATTTCTTCAAGGGTACGCCCGGAAGATACCCGAGTTGGCTCATCACTCGGATTATTTAGCATTTGCTGCTTAAACTCAGCGACTTTAGCATCTAGCTTATTTAAAGCTTCTTGCTCTATGTAACTTTTGAGTCTAGCACCATCACGCGCAAATGTTGTTTTCCAATTATCATAATCAGCCTTATTGCGCTCCCAAAGAGAACGCCATTTATCTAGAATATTCTTTGGCACTTCAAAGTCACCACCCTTCCAACCAAGGGCAAGGCGAGTAGCAGCAACAGCTTCGCTACCCAGTGCTGCGCCATGAGTTTTGTGCGACCCTTCCATGTCCGGCACCCCAAATCCTATTTTGGTTTTACAAGCAATTAGAGTAGGTTTATCTGATACTTTTGCACGTTCAATAGCCATGTCCACTGCTTCTGCATCATGGCCATCAACTCGCATTGCATTCCACCCTGCTGCTATCGCACGAGCTACGTGATCCTCAGACGTGGCAAGTGAAGTTGGGCCATCTATAGTTATTCCGTTATCATCAAATAGTACTATTAAATTCTTAAATGCGTAATGCCCCGCAATTGATATAGCTTCCTGCCCTATTCCTTCAGCCAGGCAACCATCTCCGCATATAACATAGGTTTTGTGATCCACCAGCTCATCACCAAACTTAGCGTTTAATATCCGCTCTGCCATTGCCATTCCAACTGCCATAGCTATCCCCTGCCCTAAAGGCCCAGTGGTTGCTTCAACCCCAACCTTTGGATCATATTCAGGATGACCTGGAGTTTTAGAACCTAAAGATCTAAAGCGCTTGAGTTCGTCCATCGTCATTTCGCTGTATCCAGTTAAATACAAGCAAGAGTAGAGAAGTGCAGATCCATGGCCGGCTGAGAGCACTAGTCTGTCCCTATTAAACCAAGTGGGATCATTCGGGTTAAATCTTAAATGTTTGCTATATAATTCAGTTGCAACACCTGCCATACCAAGGGGCATTCCTGGGTGCCCAGACTTAGCTTTCTCAACCATATCAATTGAGAGGAAGCGGATTGCATTGGCTAAATCTTGTCTCATTACCTAAACCCATAAAAAGTACGAACTGAATACTAATCCTTATTCGTTACCTCATCAAGTATAAGGTTAATAAAATAAATTTCTTTTGTTAACCATTTGTTAAACAATATGTGTTTAGTATAAAGCTAGAGTATTAGAGCGCTTTGTTTATGCCATATTTTGAACTCATAATGAATATTATCAAAGGCGTGTGGTCCTTGAAGAACATACGGTTTGCGTTGATATTCAAAGGTCAAGATTTTGCGCAGACAGAAGGGGATGAACCATTAACCGAAGATAATGTTTGGTTCGCACTTACTGAAGCAGAGCGAAAACACATCAATAACAATCCACATTTACAAAAGCACTGGGATGAAAGTAGTCTTGCAGAAAAAGTATTTTATGTTGAGCTCAAAAGAAATAAGGCTACAAACGCGGCTGGCATACCCACAACACCGGTAACTACTCAATCTGAAGAATTCCTTGAGTTTATAAGAACACTCAAGTATGAGAGCGAGTATTTTGGAACTCTAAATATCGGTAGATATATTGGCTGGATAACTCCGATAATGAATTTCGCCTTCTCTCCTACCTTTGGTAGGATTGTGGCATTAGTGGCTGCTGGAGCTATAATGGCTACTCCACTTGGCTACACAGTTGGTGCAATTGGAATGTCTATCGCATTACTTAGCCTTGCTTATGATACTTACCGGTATGTAGACAAATACCGCGAGCTTAACCGCGTGAAAGAAGAGAAGGTATTGCTGGATGAAATAAAGAAAGTAAGTGAAGAAATTGAGCAAAGCCGGGGCTTAGGTGAGACTGCATTTGACAAAATAAACGTAATGGCAACTGCATCTGGTCTTGTTATTAATCCAAATAAGACCAAACCAAGCCTTATAGACGCCGCCACCTATGTGGCGCAAAATAATTTTGCCAATATGATAACCGCCACCGTTCTCTCTGTAGCAACTCTTTCACCAATTGCCATAATGGCATCTATGTTTATGATGATTACAGGGTATAGCGCGGCCACTGCAATATATGGTCAGTTTAATAACCGCTTCGTCTACCTATGTAATGCCAATGCAATAGCGAAAGCTGAATTGGGCTTAGAAGGAGACCTTGCACCTGGTAATGATATAGAGTATTTACGTAAACGTTTATCACATCTTAGGTGCTATAATCTAGCAGTTAAAGAAGTTATGCAAGATCCGGAGGCTAAGAAGGAGACTTTCAATACTGAATATTTGAGAACTAGACTTGCTGAAGCCTTTGAATACCATGTGTTAGTGTCAGAAAAAGCAAATTCAGAAGCAGCAGTTGAGCGACCTTCTTTCCTTGCAGATACTTGGACATTACTAAAAGACGGCATAAGTTGGGAAGATATTAACCGCAGGTTTACGCCATCTTTTATGGAAGCTGATGTGATGAGCCATTACAGTAATGAAACTTTCGAAAACAAACGTAGAAAAGCAATTGAAGGGATGGAAAAGGAGCTTCATATTGGGAAAGCAGAAGGTGTTGAGGCAAAGCATAAGAATCCTGCTAAAGAAACTGAAGTTGCTACCAATAAGCGTAAGCGTACCAGCATCGCTGAAGATGTATCAGAAGAGCGAGTGGCAAAAAAAAGGAAATCGTTTGCGGAACGTGTACCACGTAATGAAGTCAATAATCCGGAAGAAATTAAAAAAAAAACATCCAAAACCGCTCGGAGCACGTAGTTAAGGATCGTAACTTTACCAGCAAGGTCAAACCAGTTGAACTACCGACTCTCCCACGTAAGCCTGGTTTTACAAAGAATAAAGATAGTGCAAAGGTTGAGAGATAGTGAGTTTTTGAATGGTCGGGGCAGAGAGATTCGAACTCCCGACCCTCTGGTCCCAAACCAGATGCGCTACCAGACTGCGCTATGCCCCGAAGAGATATGCGGAATCGATGCCTATAGAAGAGCAGCATCCGAAACAGATCACCTTACTTAATGGTTATTCTCTTAATTATCAAGCATTTTTTAAGAGTGCATCCAATAAAAAGTGGAATTAGCAGCCCTTATATGTTGCATTTATGGCGTCT
>CAYWJW010000062.1:0-8311 GCA_964458795.1 uncultured Candidatus Jidaibacter sp.
CGCATGGAGTTGGGATGATCATTAATGAAGAAGCACAAGTTGTCGACGGGATTGAAATAAAATGTCTGGTTATTACTTTTGAAAAAGATAAAATGACGTTGAAGGTTCCAGTTAATCGGGCAGAAAAAGCAGGCCTGCGGCACCTATCTTCCTCGGAAGATATTGCTAAAGCGCTTATTACCCTTCGTGGTAAAGCAAGAATTGAGAAAGGCATGTGGAGCAAGCGCGCACAAAAATATGAAGAAAAAATTTATTCAGGCAATGTGGTATATATCGCCGAAGTACTCAGGGATTTGCACCGCAACGTGGATGACCCTAATCGCTCGTACAGTGAGCGGATGATCTATGAATCCGCCTTCCAACGTTTTATAAATGAATACGCTGCAACAAATTCCATATCTTCAGAAGAAGCAAGTAAGCAAGTACGTGAAATGCTAGAAGAAGCTAAATTACTTCACCAGGAAGCTGCTTAAATAAGAAATTTGACGTGAGCAGAGTTATATGAAAAATGAGGCTGAGTTCGAACATGCGCTAAACAAGCTGGATGAGCGTGTGCAAAGCGATCTAGAGAAGAAAACCCGGAAACACCAGGAAGAGAAAGAAAAGCTAAGCCAGCGCCATCAGAAAGAGAAATGGATGGATGGGCAATTCTTTGTTGGACTAACTCTCACTGTTAGTCTTCGCTCTTTTTTTACAGCAGTTCCTCTTGCTTGTTACAATGTTTACCGAAGTTGCGATTGGCAATCGCTATCAGCTCTAAGTATAATTGCTGGAGAAAAGCTGGTTGAAGCTATATTTACGGATAAAATATCTAGCACCGCACTTGCACACATTGGATCAGCAGCGCTTTTAGTAAAAATAGGATTAATTGCAGTCTGCATATATAACTACTTTTCTAAAGACGCAGGTAAATCGCAAAGGGTTGGGAACGAAGTATAGTCAAATTAACTTATGTTAGTGTAAATTACACAACTTTGCTTCACCAAGAAGCTGCTTAAAAGATAATATAGCTAAGCTAGTATAAAAGGAACATAAAAAAGATAAGCGCATATTTGTCATGCCGTACTTGATACGGCATCCATATTTCAACAAAAAATACTTTTACCTTTTCTCTCTGTAAGTCCAAAACTCTATTTTTATACAGTAATTACGTTTTAGAGTAGCCTGAATATAGATGCCGTATCAAGTACGGCATGATTTTTTATACCAACACTGTCTGTGCATACTGATACGGATGTTAACCATAAGATCTTTTGTCTAACTGAAACCGAACATAGCATTGAGCTGCATGTGGTTCCTTACGCTCAAGCTTTAACCTAGTAATGCCAAACCCATAAATAATTAGCGCTTAGATAATGTATGAACCTCAGGTCGGGATTAGATTATAAGTGTGCCCGCAGCCCTTGAAGCTGCAATGCAACCTCAACAACAACGCGGATGAAGTTACTGCTCAACATAAGCCTTTAACTTGCTCATAATAGTATCCACCACAAAATGGGCTTCCATGTCCTTGCTTTCAATTATAAGGTCAGCCTGTTCAAATATTGGATAGCTTTCTGCAACCATTCGCTCTATTAGCTCCATTTTATTTTCGCCAGCAAATTGTGGGCGAGTATTTCTTCTGGAGACGCGTTCATGCAGAATTTCGATATTGGTTTTTAGCCAAATGGAGATAGCGGTATCTTTAATGGCAGCGCGTACTTCATCGTTCATAAAGCTTTCACCACCTGTCGATATAACGACTGTGCCATAACCGAGTATTTCTTTTATCGCTTTAGTTTCTTGGGCCTTGAAGTACTCTTCGCCACGATAGTCAAAAATATCCACGATCGATAAGCCTTCGCGCTCTTCAATCAATTTATCGCTATCGTAGAATTGCAAGTTAAGTTTATATGCAAGTCGTTTCCCGATAGTGCTTTTACCACTTCCCATCATGCCAATTAGCACGATTGGTTTCTTTATTAAATTTCGCATGTCCCTATAATTCTAAATTACTCAAGGACTTATTCAAATCGTCGATTAAAGTGTCAACAGATTCAAGTCCAATGTTCAACCTTATGCAATTTCCATCAGGTAGGCGTTTGGATATCGATGGAGTTGTATGCACGTCATACGGCACAACTAGGCTTTCAAAGCCACCCCACGAAAGCCCAACACTAAAATATCTTAACATATCTAAGCATTTATATAAAGTATCTTTATTAGTTCTTTTTAACACTACACCGAAAACACCAGTTGCACCATTAAAGTCACGCTGCCATATAGTATGGTTTGCTGAACTCTTGAGGGCAGGGTACATAACTCTTTCCACATAAGGTTGATTTTCCAGCCATTCAGCAATTTTTAGTGCGGATTCGCCATGGCGATTTAATCTAATAGCTAGCGTGCGTAATCCACGGAGCACAAGATACGCATCTTCGGGAGAAGCAATAACACCATAATTTCTGAATCGTGCTCTAATTTGAGAATTGTGCTTTTCTTGAAAACTGATTGAGCCCATCATTACATCAGCATGGCCGGAGAAATATTTGCTTAGTGATTGTACAATTACATCAACTCCATGTTCTAAGCCACGAAAGAATAGGGGGGTTGCCCAAGTGTTGTCTAGTATGGTAATTAAGTCATGAGTTTTAGCTATTTTAGTAAGAGCTGGTATATCTTGGACTTCAAAAGTCACAGATCCTGGGCTTTCAAAGAGAAGCACCTTAGTGTTTGGCTTAATCAGTTCTACGATACCATCTGTTAGAGTGGAATCATAATAATCATAGCTAATCCCTAGTCGCTCAAATTCTTCTTCCACAAAGCGTTTTGTGCACTTATAGGATGCATCTGGGATGAGTGCGTGATCTCCACTTTTTAAAAAACTAAGTAGAGCCAGAATAATTGCAGACATTCCGCTTGATGTTAAAACTGAGTGATATGCCCCTTCTAGCTCCGTTATTGCATCCTCTAGTTCATGGATGGTAGGCGTGCCAGATCTACCATAGGTAGTGTCAGTATGAAATGGTCCATCTTCTTTGAAGAATTCTTCTATGGTTGAATAAATAAAAGTAGAAGATTTATATATTGGCGTATTAACGCAGTGGTTATATTTTTTAGGATCTCTACCAAGGTATAAAAGCTTTGTTTCTAAATCCGCCATGAGCTATGCTGCTGCCTTTTTGGGCTTTGTAAGCGCATTTATTATGGACGATATTTCGGATACTAAAGCTTTTATATCACTTGCTGCTGCGCTTTTTGGTTGAGTTTCCGTCACGCATTTGCCTTCCGATAAGCAGCTTGCAAAGGCTACACGGTTCCCCAGTTTTGTTTTAAGTACATTTTTATGACCTTTTATTATAGTCTCAGCAAATTTTGAATTGTGTGGAACTCGGTTGAGAAGTAGGTAACAGGGAATTCCCTCACGCTCTGCAAGCTCTGTAGTGGCCTTGGTTGCCCATACATCTGCGGGGCTTGGTTGAATCGGGGCTAAAACTAAGTCGGCTGCTCTGATCACAGATTTTGCATCTGTTTCTATATGTGGTGGGCTGTCTACTATTATATAATCATATTTGCGCTTAAGATCAGATAACTCGCTATTTATTTTCCAACCAGCTATAGAGTTGAAGTAAACGCCAGTATACTCTTCACCAAAACATTCAGAGCGTATATTATACCAATTTTGCATACTACCTTGCGGGTCTACATCCACAATTGCTACTTTGTTTCGCTTCTGGGACAGTGCTACTGCCAAATGAATTGCCAATGTAGTTTTGCCTGCCCCGCCTTTTTGCTGAGCAATGGTTATCACATACCCTCTTGTTCTCATATAAAGCTCAAATTATTCAATGCTATAAATTAAAAGTAGAGCCATATTTTTCTTTGCGCAAGAGCTATGTTTATAGGCTTTTAACAAGTGAAAAATATTTTACACGGGGACTTCCACAGCCCAAATAGACTGAGTATAATGATAAATGTAAGATAGGAAAAGTGTATAAAAAGATTATCATCCCGAACCTGTGCGCACACTTAATTTTTGTAAGAATTAGTGTTTGGCATAAAAATAAACTTGACGCCGGTATCGTTAGATAATATTATCCGTCACCACCGATTAATTGCAGAATTAAGCGCGGGTTAGAATTTTCGTAAAATTTGGAGATTAATTAATGCCTACAGTAAGCCAGTTGATTCGTAAACCTAGGGAGCCAAAGGCTGTGAAGAACAAAGTTCCAGCACTTAGAGCTTGCCCTCAAAGGCGTGGCGTATGCACTCGTGTATATACTACTACTCCTAAGAAGCCGAACTCAGCGCTTCGTAAAGTATGCAGGGTTAAGCTCACAAGTGGTGATGAGGTTACAAGTTATATTCCTGGTGAAGGCCATAATCTACAAGAGCACTCAGTTGTGCTTATTCGTGGTGGAAGGGTTAAAGATTTGCCTGGGGTTAGATATCACTGTGTGCGTGGTGCATTGGATCTGCAAGGTGTTTCTGGTCGTAAGCAGGCGAGATCGCACTATGGTGCAAAAAGGCCTAAGTAATTTTTATAGGGTAATATAAAATGTCAAGAAGAAGAGCCGCAGAAAAAAGACATATACTTCCAGATGCAAAATATGGAAGTACTTTGGTAGCTAAGTTTATGAACTATCTTATGATTAGCGGCAAAAAAACTATTGCTGAAGGGGCGGTGTATAAAGCTTTGGATAAAGCAGCGCAGACGTTGGGAGTAGATCCTGTTGAAGTTTTAGAAACTGTAGTTGGTAATGTAGCTCCACTTATTGAAGTGCGTTCAAAACGTGTTGGTGGTGCAACGTATCAAGTTCCAGTCGATGTTAGGCCTGCAAGAAGAACGGCTTTGGCGATTAGATGGTTAATAACCGCATCGCGTGCTCGCAAGGATAAAAGAACTATTTCAGATCGCTTGGCTGCTGAGTTTATTGATGCTCATGCAGGTAGAGGTGAGGCTGTTAAGAAAAAAGAGAATACGCATAAAATGGCTGATGCTAATAAGGCATTTGCACACTACAACTGGTAAGATTAAAAGAAGGGATTTTAGGAGATATAGATGGCAAGGAAGACCCAAATTGAGAAATATCGTAATATCGGGATAATGGCGCATATCGATGCTGGTAAAACTACAACCACAGAGCGTGTGCTATACTACACTGGTAAATCTCATAAAATCGGGGAAGTTCACGAAGGTGCTGCCACTATGGACTGGATGGAGCAGGAGCAGGAGCGAGGGATAACAATTACTTCGGCCGCTACCACTTGCTATTGGAAAGACTATCGTATTAACATTATTGACACACCTGGTCACGTAGACTTCACCATTGAAGTTGAGCGATCACTTCGTGTACTTGATGGTGCTGTTGCAGTATTTGATGGTGTAGCTGGGGTAGAGCCGCAGTCTGAAACCGTTTGGCGCCAGGCCGATAAGTACGAAGTGCCAAGGATATGTTTTGTTAATAAATTAGATCGTACTGGTGCTAATTTCTTCCGTTGTGTAGATATGATAGTAGATCGCCTTGGTGCGGTTCCGCTTGTGTTGCAGCTTCCAATTGGTAATGAAGATAAATTTATTGGTATTGTGGATCTTGTGCAAATGAAAGGTATCGTTTGGAATGACGAGACTATGGGCGCAGAATATGAAGTTACTGAAGTTCCAGCAGATATGCTTGAAAAAGCCACTGAGTATCGTAAAAAATTGGTAGAGCTCGCCGTCGAAATGGACGATGAGATTATGGAAAAGTATCTTAATGGTGAAGAAATTTCACAAGAAGATCTTAAGAGATGTATTAGAAAAGGGACTACGTCCTTTAAATTTGTCCCGGTTACCTGTGGATCAGCGTTTAAAAACAAAGGTGTTCAAACTTTGTTAGATGCAGTGGTTGATTATCTACCAAGTCCTGTGGATATAACTCCTGCAGAAGCTACTCTTATTAAAGATGGTTCTGTTCTTTCGGTTGAGCCAAAAGACAGTGCTAAATTTTCTGCACTTGCATTTAAAATTATGAATGATCCATTTGTCGGATCGCTTACCTTCATACGTATTTATTCTGGTCAGCTTAAGGCTGGTTCTTCAGTTGAGAATACAACTAAAGGCAGGTCTGAGCGCGTAGGACGTATGTTGCTTATGCATGCCAATAACCGTGAAGATATCAAAGAAGCCTATGCGGGTGATATCGTTGCGCTTGCAGGGCTAAAAAATACAACAACTGGTGATACATTGTGTGATGAGAATTTTGAAGTCATACTTGAGAAACTTGATATTCCAGATCCAGTTATCGAGGTTGCTATTGAGCCAAAGTCAACTGCGGATCAAGAAAAAATGGGGATTGCCATAAGCAGGCTAGCTGCTGAAGATCCTTCTTTGCGTGTTAAAGTGGATCATGAATCCGGACAAACTGTACTTGCAGGTATGGGGGAGCTTCACTTAGATATCATTGTTGATCGAATGAGAAGAGAATTTAAAGTTGAAGCCAACGTAGGTGCGCCGCAAGTCGCCTACCGTGAAACCATTAGCAAATCATACGATATTGACTATACACATAAGAAACAATCTGGTGGTGCTGGTCAGTTTGCAAAAGTTAAGATTATTTTTGAACCTCTTAATCCAGGCGATGGATTTGTCTTTGAAAATAAGGTTGTTGGTGGTAACGTTCCTAAGGAATATATTCCTGCTGTTGAAAAGGCTATCAATGATGTTAGAAATAGCGGTATTCAAGCTGGATATCCTGCCATAGATTTTAAAGCAACGCTTTATGATGGTGCCTATCACGATGTAGATTCCAGTGCGCTTGCGTTTGAGATTGCTGCAAAAGCGGCCTTCCGTGAAGGTATGTTAAAAGCTGGTCCTAAGATTCTTGAGCCAATCATGAGCGTAGAGGTTATCACACCAGAAGAGTTTATGGGTGATGTTATAGGTCAGCTAAATAGTATACGCGGGCAAATCCAAGGCATGGATACCAGAGGAAATGCACAAGTAATTAAGGCAATGGTGCCACTTGCAACTATGTTTGGCTATGTTAATACTTTGCGCTCAATGACTCAAGGTCGCGCGCAGTATTCAATGCAGTTCGCACATTATGAGCAGGTGCCACAGTTTGTTGCTGAAGAAATAATTTCTAAGTCTAAATAAATTACTAAAAAAGGAGAGAAAGAAAATGGGAAAGCAGAAGTATGTAAGAAATAAACCGCACGTGAACGTAGGAACAATCGGGCATGTGGACCATGGGAAGACGACGTTGACAGCGGCGATAACGAAGAGATTTGGAAATTTCGTAGCGTATGATCAAATCGATAAGGCGCCGGAAGAGAAAGAGCGCGGTATTACAATTAATACAGCACACGTAGAATATGAAACAGAAACCCGTCACTACGGACACGTGGACTGCCCTGGACACGCGGATTATGTGAAGAACATGATAACGGGTGCGGCACAGATGGATGGAGCGATACTGGTAGTATCAGCAGCAGATGGGCCAATGCCACAAACAAGAGAGCATATCCTACTAGCCCGTCAGGTTGGAGTGCCTGGGTTGGTGGTGTTCCTAAACAAAGTTGATATGGTAGATGATCCAGAACTACTAGAACTAGTGGAAATGGAAGTAAGAGAGCTACTCTCAGCATATGGATTTCCAGGAGATGAGATCCCAGTAATTCGCGGCAGTGCACTAGCAGCCCTTGAAGGAAAGCCGGAAGGAGTGGCAGCTGTCGAAGCATTGATGAAAGCAGTAGATGAATATATCCCAGTGCCAGAGAGACCAACAGATAAAGCATTCTTAATGTCTGTGGAAGATGTATTCTCGATATCTGGGCGGGGAACAGTGGTGACCGGGCGAATTGATCAGGGAATAGTGAAGGTAGGAGAAGAAGTAGAGATAGTGGGACTAAAGGACACTATCAAAACAATCTGCACCGGAGTGGAAATGTTCCGTAAGGAACTAGACCAAGGACAAGCTGGAGATAACGTAGGACTATTGTTACGTGGTGTTGATAAAGAGTCTGTAGAGCGTGGACAAGTGCTAGCAAAGCCAGGAACAATTAAGCCACACAAAAAGTTTAAAGCAGAAATCTACGTATTAACAAAAGATGAGGGTGGACGTCATACTCCGTTCTTCAGCAACTATAGACCACAGTTTTACTTTAGAACAACAGACGTAACCGGGTCAATAGCACTAGCAGAAGGAGTGGAAATGATAATGCCAGGAGATAACACAGCGATAACAGTAGAACTAATGTCACCAATTGCGATGGAAAAAGGCTTAAAGTTTGCTATCCGAGAAGGTGGCAGAACAGTAGGCGCTGGCGTTGTTGCTGAGATTGTTGAGTA
>CAYWJW010000063.1:0-7993 GCA_964458795.1 uncultured Candidatus Jidaibacter sp.
GGTGATTTTTCTCCTATCAGATATCTGGAGAGATTGCTTCATCCAGCTGTTCTGTACTTTATTCTTCCAATATTTGCCTTCGTAAACAGCGGGGTGACCATCAGCAATTTTGGTGTAAGCACTTTTACTAATACCATAACACTTGGAATAATTTTAGGATTATTTGTAGGCAAGCAAATTGGGATTTGCGTATCAATGCTAATACTGAGAAAACTTAATATGCACGAGAAATTTGATAAATTCTCTCCAGCTCAGTTTTATTCAGTATCATTGCTATGTGGAATAGGTTTTACTATGAGCTTATTTGTGGGAAACTTGGCTTTTAGCCATAATCCAGAATTGCTAGATAGTATGAAAATTGGAGTTTTAACTGGCTCATTGATTTCCAGCATTGTTGGTGGTATCATCATACACCTGATCCGCCCAAAACATAAAAGGTTGGAGAAATGAATATAGGCTTAGTCATCCTGAACAATTGTTTTCAGGACCTCCTAATTTATGAGATAAGTAATGAACTTTTTTGAAATAATGATCGCAATCCGCTATCTGCGCTCCAAGCGTAAGGATAGCTTTATCTCTGTTGTTACTCTGTTCTCACTTATAGGAATAGCGCTTGGAGTTGCAACTTTGATAATAGTGATGTCGGTGATGAACGGCTATCATACTGAGTTTGTTAAAAACATTCTAGGTATTCAAGGACATATCACGGCTGTGAGTACTAATGGGAAATTTACGCAATATGTATATTTTTCTGATCAGGTCGAAAAAATTAAACCTGTTGAGTTTGCCGCTCCCATCATAGTTGAACAAAGCATGTTTTTAGGTAAAGACCGTGCTAGTGGGGGTGTTGTGCGTGGTATAGAGCCAGAAAAATTAGGGCTAAAACCTCTGATAAAAGACGCTATAGGATTTGAAGATTTAGAGCGTTTTAAAAGACATGAAGGGGTACTAGTAGGAAATGCTCTTGCCCGCCAATTAAATGTGGGAGTTGGAGATAGTATTAGAGTTGTAACTCCGGATATGTCTTCCACTTTACTTGGTAGTTTACCTCGCACTAAATCGTTTAAAGTAGTGGGCCTATTTGATGTAGGATTATATCAATATAATTCCTCCACCATCTTTATGCCACTCGAGGATGCACAGGTTTTGTATAGGTTCCCAAACTCAGTAAGCGAGATTGAGATAATGGTTGACCGTCCAGAGGATGTTGAAAAGGTTAAGGAGGCGATCACCGCATTTGCAGGAAACTCTGTAAAACTGGTGGACTGGGAAATGTCACAAGAAAAGTGGCTAACTGCCTTAAAAGTTGAACGGAATGTAATGTTTTTAATCCTTACACTAATAATCCTAGTCGCAGTATTCAATATAATATCTAGCCTTATAATGCTGGTGAAAGATAAAGCTAAGTCCATCGCAATACTTCGCACCATGGGTGCTAGCAAGGCATCTGTTATTAAAATATTTATGATAGCTGGAAGCCTAATTGGCCTTACAGGAGCCTCTATTGGAGTGGTATTAGGAGTGTTGATTTCCACAAACATAGAGACCATTAAAGTAGCGCTTGAAAGGCTCACAGGAATCACCTTATTTGATCCTGTAATATATTTTCTAACTCATCTGCCTTCAGAAATGCAGCTCTCTAATGTGATTTTGGTATTTGCGATTTCATTTGGCTTCTCTATAATCGCAACAATATACCCAGCATATAGAGCATCTAAATTAATGCCAACTGAGGTTTTGCGATATGAGTAATATAAAAATTAACGGAGTAAAAAATATTTTTTAAAGGGACTTCCATTTGCTCTAACAAGTCAAGTATACTAATAAATATAAGATAAGAGAAGTATTGGTGGACCTAAAATAACAACTGTCATACCGCTGCTTGACAGCGGTATCCATCTCAAGGCTTTTTCAAAGTTTTAAGATGTTATAAAAGAAAGCAAATCTTAAATTTTTATATAAAAAGTTAAAGTAGTTTTTTGTTTAAACATGGACCCCGTCGTCAAGCAACGGGGTGACAATTAATTAGGAATTAAGTCATCCTTCAGGATCTCCTCAAGACCTAAAATAAGTAATGCTAATTTTTCAATCAAGCGGAGTACATATGGCAAAATCAGATTTAATAAAGCTATTCAAAGAACGCGGATACCTATATCAAGCCAGCAATCTAGAAGGTATCGATGAAGCTGCATCCGAGCAGATAATCCCAGGATATATTGGGTTTGATGCGACCGGCAGATCTCTGCACGTTGGCAGCCTTGTACAGATAATGATGCTTAGAACTTTGCAAAAAGCCGGACATAAGCCAATTGTCCTCATGGGTGGCGCAACCACTAAAATAGGCGATCCATCAGGCAAGGATGAGTCTCGCCAAATTTTAACTCCCGAAATTATTGAAGAAAATAAACGCTCCCTTAAAACAGTATTTCAGAAGTTCTTAAAGTTTGGTGATGGCCCAACTGATGCTATTATGCTTGATAACTCTGAATGGCTTGAAAGCATCAATTATATTGATTTCCTACGCGATATTGGTAGACACTTCACCATCAATCGCATGCTGACTTTTGAAAGCGTAAAACTACGGTTAGAGCGTGAACAACCCCTAACCTTCCTTGAGTTCAACTATATGCTCTTACAAGCTTATGACTTTGCTGAACTAAGTAAGAGTCATGGTTGCCGCTTGCAAATGGGAGGATCAGACCAATGGGGCAATATAATAAACGGTGTTGAACTAGGACGCAGGCTTGGACGCCCAGAACTGTTTGCCATAACCTCAGAGCTTATCACTACAAAATCAGGAGCCAAGATGGGTAAAACCGCATCAGGCGCTGTATGGCTTAATAGTGATATGCTATCGCCATATGATTACTGGCAGTTCTGGCGCAACACTGAAGACGGTGATGTTGAGCGCTTTTTGAAATTATTCACAGAATTACCACTAAGTGAAATTGAACGTTTATCCAAGCTAGAAGGCAGGGCTATAAACGATGCTAAAGTAGTTCTCGCCAATGAAGCAACCAAGCTTTGCCATGGCGAAGAGGCTGCCCGCGAAGCTCATGCAACTGCACTCAAAACTTTTGCAGAAGGCGGTGCAGGTGATGATTTACCAGTATTTTACATCAATGCATCTGAGCTTGAGAGTGGCATTCCAACCTTTAAATTATTTCAAATGAGTGGGCTTTGCGACTCCTTAAGCGCTGCCCGCAGACTTATCCAAGGTAAAGGTGCTAGAGTAAATAACCAGCCAGTTGTAGATGAGCAGAATGTGATCAACTCCACTCATTTGCTTAATGGGCATATTAAGCTGTCCTCAGGCCAGAAAAAGCACTTGTTAGTTAAATTAAAGTGAGGTAAGAATGGCTAGAAGAATTCAACATCATATAATCAAGGTATAATATGGCATATGACAACTTATCAAAACCTAAAGAAGACTTGTATAACTTAATATCATCTAAAGCAGCTCTTGATGAAACGCTGATCTTAGAACAAATAAACCAGCTTAGTGACAATGCAGCAACGCTCTTATATTCCACATTTGAGTTCTTAGGAGATAGCCGTGTAAAGGGCCAAGTAGTGATAGATACATATGGTGCTTCTAAATTTTTAGAGGTTTTTTCAAAGTATGAATTTGATAATATGCAAGCTCGGTTATTTGCCTTTAAGCTTGCGCTTGAAAAAAGCAAATATGCTGCAGTACCAGATGATCTTGAAAGATTGGCTAAAATCATGACAAATAGTGCGTTAACCGACGCTCAAAAACAAAGCCTTGCAGATCATCGTGATACCCATCAAAATTTAGAAAGCTTGGACAAAGCTATCAAAAACATAGTTGAGCCTAAAGCTGAGCCAACCTTCATGGACTCTTTCTGGAGTTTTTTTGGATATGATACTAATAATGAACTAGTAAAACCCGGCATAGCTGATAGCACTACTGATTAAAGGGCTTCTGAACCAATAAAAATAGAAGATATATTTTACTAATATAACATCGGAGTAACAGTATGCATAAAACTCTTTTTTCGTTCTTTCTACTAATTGTTTGTTGTACTTATGAGTACTCATTTGCATTAGATGATAAGCATGGCGCTCAGGCTCCTAAAGAACAGCGAGTTGCGCCAATAGCCAGAAACAGCAATAATGTTAAGGTTAATGTAGTAACCCCTGTAACCTTGGAAAAAGGAAAGCCGGCAAGTATTACTATTAGGCCAGTGGAACGAGCAACTGGCAAACCATTAACTAATGATCGGTTGAAGGAAGTGCATACCAAAAAAATGCATGTACTTGCGGTTGATCATACTCTAACTGATTATCAGCATCTGCATCCAACACCGTCTAATAGACCGGGAGAATATAAATTTGCATTTACTCCTAGAAATCATGGTGCTTACCGCTTATGGGTAGATATCACACCTCTAGATACCGATGAACAAGAGTATACTGTATTTGATTTACAGGGTATAGAATCTGGTACAGAAGAAGTAGTCCGCATTGTAAATAATAGTGTTACCGTTGATGGACTGACTTTTCAACTTGCTTTTGACACACCACTCAAAGTTGGCACTAGTTCTGTAGGTAAGGTAGTTATTAGCAAAGATGGAAAACCTTTTGCTCAACTAGAACCAGTCATGGGAGCGTTTGCACATGTTGTAGCCATTAATAAAGATCGCAATACGATCGCACATGTACATCCTATGGGTAAAGAACCTAGCAACCAGTCTGATCGCGGTGGTCCAGAATTACAGTTTCATATTGAGCCAACTAAGCAAGGTTTTACCAAAATTTTTGTGCAAGTACGGGTAAATGGAAAAGATATATTTGCACCATTTGGAGTAATGGTGGAATAAGTCAATATTGACTTATTCTTATGTACTAGTATTATACACTTATAAATTATAGGCTGCACATGGTAACCGTCGTCGTCATTGTCTAATTTACAATTTGGCCCTTCCTAGCTCTCGCTTAAGGGGGCTTGCTTTTTCTGTCTAAATTATAAATTAAATTACGGTTATTACTCATGAAACAATCTATAACTCCATCAATATTATTGATAATCGCTATTGCCGGACTTCCGCAATTAAGCGAAACTATATATACGCCATCGCTTCCCGATATCGCAAGATCGCTTATGGTCTCCGATGCGATGGTCGAGTACACACTTAGTATATACCTACTGGGCTTTGCAATTGGCTCTTTATTCTTTGGCAAACTTTCTGACAAATACGGTCGCAAACCCTGCTTATTGGCTGGATTCACACTATTCATCCTGGGATGTGTTGGCTGCTATGCTTCAACCACTATAGAGATGTTGCTAGCAAGTCGATTCCTTCAAGCTTTTGGGGGCAGCGTTGGTAGCGTACTTGGGCAGGCGATTGGTAGAGATGCCTTCGCAGCAGGGGCTGCTAGAGGAAAGGCCTTTGCAGCAGTTGGAGGTGCCCTTGCCTTTGCACCAGCAATTGGCCCGGTATTTGGGGGGATAATAGACCAAGCATTTGGTTGGTCCGCTATATTTTTGGTCCTTATTATCCTAGGCATCGCAGTGTGGATTGCTGCTTATATTAAGCTCCCAGAAACCCACTTGAAGCATAACCGCACTCACTTCTCAATCCTAACTCTAAGCCTTAGGATGATTAGGGATAGTAAGGTACTAGCATATGGGTTCTTAGTTGCAGGCGCTAATGGTATTATCTTCAGTTATTATGCAGAGGGGTCATTCTATATGATCGATCTTTTAGGGTTAAGCCCATCATACTATGGTGCAAGCTTTATTATCACGGCAATTGCTGGTGCTTTAGGTGGCTTTATCTCTCGCAAGCTGCATGATTATATGCGTGCCCTAGAAATAACTAAAATAGGCCTTTTAAGCATACTGCTGGGCTGCATTATGTTTTCTGTGTCTAGCATGACTCTAGTATATTTTAATGCCTCAAATTGGATGCATATATCTTCAACCATTACGTGTATGACCATTGTAATGCTTGGCATAGGAATCACTATCCCTAGCATACTATCTGAAGCATTACATGATTATCATGATGCAACTGGTTCAGCCTCTGCACTTTTTGGATTTATATATTATCTAGGAATATCACTTGCAACCTTTGGCATGGGTTCATTGCATAATGGTTCACTACTCACTATGCCTTTGTATTTCCTAGGCCTTGGCTGCAGCATGTTGGTTATTTTTTCTTTGGTGCTTCAGCCGCAACGGTAGGTTGTTTTTCCACAGGCGGCAAGGCTATCTGAGAATCATTTAAAGTACGTAAATAGGCAATTAAGTTGGCACGATCGGCATCTTTCTTTACGCCAGCAAACGCCATCTTATTGCCTGGTATATAGCTTTTTGGCGAATATATGTAGCGGTACAAGTCTTCATAAGTCCATGTTTTGCCTTCTGCACCTCGCTTTGTCATAGCATCAGAGTATTTGAACTCTTGGTGCCTGGCCACTTTCGCACCAACAATCCCCCAAAGGTTTGGTCCTACTTTATTGGCCTCCCCTTTGCCTGATGTGTGACAAACCAAGCATTGCTTAAAAGTAGCTTGTCCAGCCTCTGCTGAAGCGGCAGCCATAATCTTTCCAATCTCTATAACATCTGGCAAACCCTTTGGGGTCTCTGCACCACCAGCAGCTTCGGTTGTAATCTCTATCTGATATCCACGTTTTTCAACTATACGATCAGTACGATAAATAAATCCACCAATAGCATTGCATAATATAACTGCCAAAACACTAAAGGCTATTGCTAGTACAATTTTATCAAATTCAAAATTATCTTTCACTTCGAAACTAAGACATTACCGTTAACACAAATTGAATATAACTAAAGTCCCAGGTTATGACAATCAAAAAAGCGCCTTATACCGCCCTACCCTGGCTGAGTAGGAGTAGGCGGCTTATCAGTTATCGCGGGCGTATCAGTTTTTTTGCTCTCAGCATTCTCCTCTATCTGCGCCGCTTGAAGAGCATATTCACACAGCTCTTCGAAAGATACATTGTTCTTCTCAGCAATCTCTTTAAGCTTTTCCAAGCTATCCATCACCTTTTTAGGTATCGTCCCTCCACGCTCTTTACTAAGCCAATCTGCCTGAAACTGTAAAGGATGATGCCCACTTTCAGGCTTGCCAATATATACAGTAAAGTTACCAGTTGACCCACCAAATTGGCAATTTATTGTAAATTTCTTCATAAACACATCCACAAAATCCGCACCTATACTATTTTTGCCATACACACTGAGTCAAGTCAACTATTTAGAGCAATTGAGGCGGCTCTTCATCAAACAGTTCAACTCCAGAAGCCACACCGTCTTTAGCTATAATTTTCTCTACCTTAAGCTTCGCGCGCGATAGGATTTGCTCACAGTGTTCCTTTAGAGCCATACCCCTAGAATATAGATCAATAGCTGATTCCAGCTCAGCAGAGCCTGATTCAAGTTTACGCACTATGTCTTCGAGCTCGCTTAAGGATTGTTCGAAGCTTAAATTTTTTATTTCATTTTTGGTCATTAAAACCCACCTTGTGTTTGAATTTTTCTAGAACCTATGCTAACAAATAACTGTGTATAAGCAAGCTGAAGAAGAAAGTATGTCAACCGCCAGAATATATAAACCCTGTAAAACCGCTATGCAATCCGGTAAAGCCAAAACCAAAGATTGGTTATTAGAATATACCACAACCGATAGCACCATCGATGATATCATCGGCTGGACTGGAAGCTCAGACATGTATGCTTCAGAAGTAAAGCTGCATTTCAAAAGCAAATCGGAAGCCATAGCATATGCTAATAAAAATGGCATCAAATATGATCTTATGGAAGAACAGCCAACGCTAAAACCAAAGCTTAGGCCTTATACTAGTATTTATAAGAAATAGTAATCTCCTCGCAAGATCCTGAAACGAGTTCAGGATGACTTTTATTTTGGAGTCTAAGCACAGTTTTCTTATCTTATTGTAAGTCTGAAGAATGATATAAAAGTTTTGAAGCATAGACAAT
>CAYWJW010000064.1:0-7561 GCA_964458795.1 uncultured Candidatus Jidaibacter sp.
AGATGCCCATCAAGAAACGATCCGTAAAGTTAAGGAACGTATGAAAAAGCTGGGCGTTAATTATTTAGAGAATCCCACGCATATAATCCCTGTAGTCATTGGTGATCCTATTAAGGTTAGCGAAATTTCGGGCATTCTACTAAGTGACTATGGAATTTATGTGCAGCACATTAACTTTCCAACCGTCCCACGTGGCACTGAACGCTTGCGCATCACCCCTACCCCACTACATACTGATGAAATGATTGAGTACTTTGTGGATTCATTGAGTGCTGTACTTGCTAAGTATGATCACTTGAATGCTAAGGCTGCTTAGGGTTTTTCACTTGCACCAGCATAGTCATCCTCACACGAGCGAAGCGAGTTTGGGGATCTCGTCAGGAACATTACCCTATTATCTCCTGAGATCCCTACGTTGCTTTGCTCCTTCATCCTTCGCCAGAGGCTTCGGCCTGACAGGCATGGATGACGTAATACTGGAAACATTACTTACTAAGTTCATAGGCAGCGCCGCAGCCTAAGATGGCGCCGGTGAGCGCACAGCCTAGACCTATCCTTGGAGAAAAATTCCTGAGGAAATTTGAGCCAATAGAAGTGCTAGAGCATCCGTAATATAGCAATGGTAGAGCTAGTGCACCAATGGTAAGACCAGTTAAATATCTCCTTAATTCTTTAGAACTTTCTCTAGCATTTTTTATAGCCTTATCTTCATCAAATACCCTTTTTAGCTCCGCCCTTGTTGCTGCATTTATATCTGGATCGTCTAGCTCTTCTATCTCAGCATCATCGGGTATAGGTATCCCAGACAGACTAAGTTGTGCATATAAAACTGAATCATTATGATCTTCTCCTAGAATCGTAGCCATATCCAATGGCGTACCACCCCATGCAAAATCATTCGACAACGAAAAAAATAGAACCTCTCGCACATCATTTTGCAGCGACGCAGAAAGTTTTGATTTACCCTTTTCAATCTTTGATTTCAAATCAGCAAGAGTGTCTCCCACTTCAAATCGGATTTCATGAGTGCCGTTGCCTTTAAAGCTATTTTGAGTATCTATTACAACCTTGATTTTCATACTACACCATTAATACAAATTTTTCTCTGCGCCCATTCCTGAGGGAATTTATATCCCAACGAATGAATAATCGCTTCTATTAGTCACACCTTCGTGAATTACCTTGCATGCCATTGCAGCAAGGAGTGGGATATTAGAAGCAAAAGCTATTCTAGATCCCGCAATCAATGAGGCTAAGCTGTTTCCTGCTGAGAGCGCAGCTAGATATTTAAAGTCTTGTCGCAATGTATATGCCCCACACTTAGCGAAATTATCGCTCCTTGCAGCAACTTTAGCTAAACTCACGCAGGCAATACTATTAATAAGTGTTACACCAGCAAGCACCATCCTGTTTTGCCCACATAATGCGCCAATGCCTAGCGATCCTATTGTTTGAACCATGCAAATATGCAGTGGCGTAATTGGCTTTAAGTATGGATCTAACTTACCAAACAATGGTGGTTTAATGATGTTTTTAATTTCTTCAAAAAACTCATTTATGGATTTATATGGACTGTACTCTTCAGTCGACAGTAGATGACTCAAAACATCTCTGTCCTCTGGCCATATATTCATCATAGCGGCTCCGAGTTCTCTGATCTCCCGAGCATTATTATCTACCTTAGCTCGCTCTTTAATTGCTTTTAAGTATTCTCTTGTGATCTCTTTTCTAGCAGCATTGTCTTTGGCTTGATGCCCAGTTAAAAACCAAAGGAGGAAGATATTAGTGAATAAACAATTATTATGTATTGTATATTTCTTTCCAGGTTCCTCTTTCCCGAAAACTCGGACAGCATCTTTATTTATCTTATGGTTAGAATTGTATAATTTACCAAAAGCAGCAAATACTTCTTCCTTAGGAAGCTTTTCATTATCTCTGATTTGTTGTTCTAAAATATACTCTACTCTACAGCCAGAACCTTTGAGCACGGCTACGCGCTTAAAAAATCCTGCATGGAGATCTGTGAGATTCTCTTTCTTAGTGAACTTCAAAAGGCATGTTATCAAAAGTGGTGAAATGGCTATCCACTCATCTTGAGGAAAATAACGTTCAATACCTGCATATTCAGTAGCTTTACTTAAATCTTTTATAAAGCCCTGTCCAATAACAAACACACCTATTTTATCTTTCATACCTATCTCCTTAAATATTTATCGAACTAATCATACTATGCGCATTCCCACAAAAGCAATAAAAGAACTTGTGTTTTTGTTAAAATGCCATTAGAAGTGTTGCAAATACTTAGGCCGCCGTAGCACAGTGGTAGTGCACTTCATTGGTAATGAAGAGGTCGCAGGTTCGATTCTTGCCGGCGGCACCAGCCTATTATTTATGGGATCCTGAAACAAGTTCAGGATGACTTTGTCTGTAGTTGATAATAGACTCAAGAGAAAATCGAAGGCAGTGGGTAATGTTAAGTTCCTTAGAAATTAAGAATTTTCTGCTTATTGATAACATCCAAATTCCATTCAAGAAGGCTTTCACGGTTATCACCGGGGAAACTGGAGCTGGTAAATCCATCATCATCCAAGCTTTAATGCTTGCTTTGGGCGATAAACTATCCGGCAAAAAACTAGTTCGTACGGGCGCTACAAACGCCGTGATTACCGCCACATTTGAGATCGATAAACACCTGGAGGCCACTAGTTATCTGAACTCTCTTGGAATTGAGAGCACAGATGAATTAATACTGCGGAGGAACATCTATGAAGATGGGCGCTCTAAAGCATTTATCAATGATACTGCTGTGAGTGTGCAAACTTTAAGCCAACTGCGAGATATGCTGCTTGAGGTGTGCGGCCAGCATTCTAGTCGCAGTTTGCTTGAAAAATCAAATCACTTACGCCTTATCGATGAATACGCAGGCCATGCACCCGACCTGCAAACACTTGCATCTCTACATACTGCTTTGCGAACGATTACCGAAGAGCTTACCATGCTTGCTATCAAGAAGGAGAGAAGCGAAATTGAGAGAGATTTTCTCAAAACTGCTATCGGCGACCTTGAGCTTCTTAAAACCTACGCAGGCGAAGAAGATATCCTAATCGAAAAACGCACGACCATTGCCGACAAGCATAGGATAACCGAGCTTATCAGCAAGATTGGTGGGCGCTTTAGCTCATTAAACCTAGACTCTGAGCTTTACAATTTGCAGAAAGATGTTGAGCGTGGCGGTGAACTATTTGATAAAGCCCTTGTTCCGCTCAAAAGCGCACTATCTGAGCTTAAAGAGTTTGAAGCCCAGATAGAGGATATTGCAAGCAACTTTCCAGATGACCTAAATATGGAACAGCTTGAAAACCGCTTATTTAAGATACGTAGTGCTGCTAGGAAATATAGTGTTGCCAGCTCAGATCTAAACTCTTTCTTAACTGCCAAAAAAGTTGAGCTTGATGAAATAGATAATCTTGATTACCTAATCAAAAAAGCACAAGGCTCATTACAAGCCGCTCGGGATGCCTATCTAGTACTTGCCAATAAAATAAGTTCAAGCAGAAAACTAGTCGCAAAAACACTTAAGACAAAAATTGAAGAACACTTGCGCGACTTAAAAATGGAAAAAGTCGAAGTGATGATCAACATCGAAAGCATCGATGACCCGAGCAAATGGAGCGCTCGCGGCATCGATCGTATTGCATTCCTTGTTCGCACTAATTGTGGTCTAGATTTTGGCGAAATCTCTAAAACAGCTTCAGGCGGCGAATTATCTAGGATAATGCTTGCAATTAAATTAGCGCTCTCCGAAAAAAGTGCTGCTGAAATTATTATATTCGACGAGATCGACACCGGTATCAGCGGCTCTGTATCCAGTGCAGTTGGTAAAAAGCTTACCGAGCTTTCTACTCAGTCTCAAGTGATCGCAATCACCCATCAACCCCAGGTGGCAGCTTTTGGGTTAAACCATATAAACGTATCAAAAGTAGCTAATGATGATTCTACATCGGTACATATAAATATACTTGGTGAAGACGCTCATTTAGATGAAATTGCTCGCATGATCTCGGGTGAAAAAATCACCAGTATCTCACTCGAGGCTGCCAAATCGCTTGTTAATGAGTGTATGTTTCGTCCGAAACATAGCTAATACCAAAACCCATAAATAACTATAGAATGGTGCCTTTGGCCGGACTCGAACCGGCACATCCCGGAGGATAATAGATTTTGAGTCTATCGCGTCTACCAATTCCGCCACAAAGGCACGGGCTCCCTTTTACAACACTACGTGCGTAAACTCAAGCCTATTTTTAAGATTACCTTTCATGGCCTGGAGTGCCGTAATGCGTAGCAAGCTTTGATATTACATTCAATGCCATCCCTATAACAATTCCTTTACCTATAAAGGTACAAAATATCGGTGCTGAAGATGATAAGCCAGTTGAAGAATGCACCCTCTTTGCAAGTGCAAGTGTAGATCTATCCATAAGCGCTGTCAGCAATATCCCTATACCCTCGCATAGCAATTTATTTTCACCAAAAAATCGTGCTACCTTAAGTGCTAAGCCAGGAGCAGAACTTTCCTCCCTTGGCTTTGGTGCCTGCACTGGCGCCTGTTTTTGCCTCCAGATATTGTGGCTCTCATCATGGGTTAGGCCGCGTTCTTCAAGGATAGTCTGGATTTTAGGTTTACATGGGTCAAAATATGCTACCCTAACACTCTCCCATGATTTTTCATCCATTTCTGCTAAGAATTGATGGATCTCCACAAGCTCCTTTGTTTCGAGCGCTCTAAGCCCTTCATCCGATGTTTCTAATTCAGGGCGCTTGCTTATGGCAACAAACTTTCTAATTAATTGCACATGCTGGAGATATTTATTGGAGAAATTATTAGCAGATATAAGAGTCTCAACTTCTTCTAAATAACAATCCACTAAAGTAGTATCTGGAGCAGACAGCCTATACGTTTGTAATATCACTAAAAAATTTGCTTTTGAGAATAAATATTTAAATGCCTCCTCTTTGTCATGTTCTAGAGCAAATTTTAATAAATTGTGAGTTATAGTAGCCACATCATCTTTCATTGCTTCATTTTTCATGACACTCCAGGCGGCTCTTAAAGCCTCTATGTCATCGTGAATTAATATAGCATATTCAATAGCTGTTATTCTTTGTTTTACACCCTTAGCATCTAAGTATTCTATTCCTTCCTTTAGAAGGCATTCATCGCCAACTGCCAGTGTGAACTCTTTTATTGTACATGAACCTAGGTAGACGGCCCTAATTATGGGATGAGCCTTGCCATTCAGCGCTTGTTTGTCATCAATAATACTTCTTATATTCAAAAAAACTATTTGGCTAGATCCATAAGTCAGCAAGTAATCCGCTATTGTACAGCCTTTGTCGTCCTCATAGTGTATACCGATACTATCATCAAAAAACGCCTGGATAATTTGCTCAAGCTTGCTTAACCAATCTGTATCTCCCTCGCATCTATATGCATGTAAAGCACATGCCAAAATAGGGCTTGCTTCTTCACCTTTAACAGTGCTTAGATCCTGTGACTTGTCCCAGTTCGAAACTAAATTGTGTAATTTATCACTCACGTCTTTATCAAATTTTTCACTAGGTGCTGGGCATAAGGCTTCTAAGTTTTCCTCTAGAACTCTTGCTTCTTCTAGTTTATCACTAATATAATCCTCAACTTCCGAAGAAAGTGCGGGAAAGCCTCCCAACTTGCACTCCTTACTGAATTTAGCTATGTATTCAACTTGATCTAGCCCTAGTTCTCGCAAAGCTTGCACTGGATTGCCAGTGCTTTCAGTGTAGTTTATAAGCCAATCTAAAAGGTCTTTGAACCAAGGTGAATCTGCATAGAGCCTCAGGTCTTTCATATAACTCGCCGCTGAGACGCCTTGCGCTTTTAAGAGTAAGAATTTAAAAGATTCTCTGCACCTATGGTTAATGGCATATTTTGTTAGATCATTAGTACTGCTTAATAATATTTTATTAGATCTTGTCCATAGCTGTTCAAGAATTAAAGGATTGTTTTTCAGTACGGCGTATTCCACGAAGTTTATTTTCACTTCGCCGCCTTGAAAAGTAAACTTTTCTATCTGGCATAACATGCTCTCAAACTCAGCACTAAACACGTCCATTAAGACTTTTACTTTAGACTGGCAAAGGTAAATGGCCCTGAACATCGGGTGTACTCCACTGCTCTGTGGCAGTGTTGCTAGATTACCGTCCCAAATTTTCCTAAGATTGTTAGCGATCAATTCGTCTGGTCCATAGGTTAACAAGTAGTCAATCACTGAGTTATGATGTTCATCCACATAGCGCAATCCTATTTTATTATCGATAAACGCCTGGATCACCTCAAGTAGATTTGCTCGAGTTTGTTCTGGCATATTTCGATGCCGAAACACATGCAGAGCGCATGCTAATACCGGGCTTTTCTCATCTACCAGAGCACTTATATCTTTTGATTTGCCCCAATTTTTGGCTAAGCTAATTATAGCTCCTTCTAGACTTTCTCCTGCCAAGATAACACCAAATTTCTTAAATGCCTTAGGCACTTCCTTATCGAGATATAAGGTTTCTAATTTTTGTTTCTGAAGGGCTTCTTTCATATCTTTTTAAAATTAATTGAATCATGGGAATTATAACAAATACCCCTTATAGAGTCAAGAAAAGCGTTGTATAAATGCCTTGTGAGCCCAGGGTAAGCACATTAAGAATAGTGGTGTGCTTAATATTATTTATGCTAAATAGTATATGGCAAATGTCACCCCGCGACTACGATCGCGGGATCCATGTTCCAATAGAATTATTAAAGTCCAAAACTCTCTTTCTATAAAACATTATGAGCGTTAGTGAAGCTTTAACATGGATCCCGCGATCGGGGTCGCGGGATGACAGGAATTGGGCTTTACTTGCTGTATTACTTATAACCTAATCACGAACTGAGGTGGTATCTGATTTCAATGATTCAATACAACAATGTCTGCAAGCAACTAGATGGTTTGTTCTTTGGAGCTTAACCACACTTTTCTGATCTTATATTTATCATTATACTTGATCTTTTTTGACTATGGAAGTCCCCATGGAAAATATTTTTGTTAATCACACACAACCTTGTTTCTCCCACTTTCCTTGGCCTTATACAGGTTTTTATCGGCTCTGGAGATAAGTTCATCAAGATTATCACCGTCGTTTAAAAAAGTAAGTCCAATGCTTATGGTACAAGGTATATTGAATGGCTCTACTGGTATCGCAAATGGCTTAGTTTCCATGTTGGATCTCATACGCTCAGCTATAGATTTTGCTAAATCTATGTTGATCCCAGTTAAAATTGCTACGAATTCCTCTCCCCCATAACGCGCGCATAGATCAGTAATCCTTAGATTGCTATCCAAACGCTTGGCTGTCTCAATGAGGACTGCATCTCCTGCTTGATGTCCATAAGTATCATTAACCTGCTTAAAATGGTCAATATCAACCATAAGTAAGGCAACGCTATTAGGAGCAAACTTTAGGGTATCAATCATATTCCGTATATGAGTTT
>CAYWJW010000065.1:0-7433 GCA_964458795.1 uncultured Candidatus Jidaibacter sp.
TTAGCTTATTTTTTAACATATTCTTAGTGCAATATTTGCACCCTAGTAACATATCCTTGAACTATGCACACATTACTTACCTAAAGATCTGATAAAAGTAGGTACTTCATCTTCTACACCCTCCTCTCATCTTACATTTATCAGTATACTTGACTTACCATTGTCTATGGAAGTCCCTAAGTAAAAAAATAATTGAACACTTGGGAGATGCTTTTACCTGGGTTACATTACTGATTAGGATATTTATCAAGACAAATGCTATTAGGAAGAGTATACGATTCAATTATGTACGCATCCCCTGCATAAAAATCTGGGTTAAATAGATCTATACCTAAGTGTTTACAGTATCTTTCTAGCATCTCGGGGGTTAAGCGGTCTTTTATTTTCTTTTCTTTATATTTCTCAACTTCCTCCCACGAGAACAGCTCGCCATAATCCGTCCACTCCCAACGGCTCTCCTTGTGGGCTGATACTATTCTGAATGTATCCCTACTTTTACTATAGTCTTTGACTGAGAATTGTACGGAACCTGGTGGACCTCCTCGTATGTCTTCTACCATTAGCACTGTAACGACACGAGCTTTAAATCTCTCTGCTACATAGCTTGCTTCACTGCAAGACATGCTTCCCGAATTTCCATTTGTTGTGTACATAACCCAATTTGAAGTTGTCTTAGAAATCAGCTCCTTTGTCAAGTTGGTTGGAGCAAGAGGTAACATTTTATATAACTTATCAACCAAGTTGTCTGGCACATGAATCTTTTGTACCTCCCACGGAAATTCCCATTCTTTATTTACTCGATAATTATGCTCAAAGATTTCTTGTGCGCATTTTTCAAAATCTATATCTATAAAACTCATTGATGATGTAACAGGTTCGTATTTCTTTAGAAAAAATTCTGGATCTCTCATTTTAATCTACCTTGCGTAAAATTATAATCGCATTTGGATCATTTTTTAATATTCTTTCAGCATGTAATGGTCCTCTTGTAGACTTAGATGTATCGTATTCAATGTGGATTCTTCTTCCATCTGGTAAAGTTGCTTGCACATCCGGCCTGCATATGCCAACCCTGCAGAATGGATCAACTCCCTGTTGTTGATTAATCCTAATATCTCTCGCATAATTGTCCTTTAAATATTGCACATCTGCCTGCATTACTTCATTTTGAGTTCTACTACTACCAACTTTTCTGTTATCCAAATCTTTAGCTTTTGGAGGCTTTGGATCAACTCTCACATCTTGCGGCAGTCGACTCTGTGAAGCTTTACCATTGCCCGCGATAATAATATCACTCGGACCAGCAATATTTTCAATGACATTCTTCTCTGCTTTATTAAGATTCTTAAAATTATTGAGATTTTGTTTTGTGGAAGCTTCTCCAGCACCACCTGTGGCTTTAGTCAGCGTCTTTGCAGCTTTGATGGCTTGGTTAGTGCCTACTGGCGTGCCAGGAATTAAATCAATCCCTAAACTGATTAAGGCTTCTACGAACTCTTCGTTTGTCCCATTGTTGTAGGCATCAACAGCTTTCACCGTATCAAGCGCCACATTTGCTACATCTAATGGTGTCGGCAAGAAGTTATTATCCACCGCAATAGCTGCAGTATTTGCGCCGGTGACCGTATCACCAGATGCTAGGCCTGCTGCAGCGCCACTAATCTTTCCTGAATCAGCTGCCATCTCTTTATTCATGCCTGCTGTGTATAAAGCCTCAGCAGTCCCCTCTCCAGTCAATGCACCTAATGCGCCGGCAAGTGGTTTGCCACCTGCAACAGCACCAGCTATACCGCCTACGGCTGCGTGGGCGAGCTTTTGTTCGGCGGAGTTGATTTTGCCAGATGCATAGGCCGATCCGATATGTTTAGCAACTACGGCTTGGCCTTGGCTAGCCACGTTTCCCTGTAGGCTCTCTACAAATGAATCTCCAAGCTTTTGGTCTAGTAGGGCTACACCTGCAGCCGTCTGGCTTGCAGTGTTGACGGCTGCGAAAGTCGCGTGAGGAGTGATATCCATAGTAGGTACAGGGAGTAGAGTGCTGCTATCTATAGTAGTGCCTAAGCTAGTTGCTCCCCATCCTGTAACGCCTGCAGATAATGTAGATGCTGCTATTTGCTTTAATCCTTCAGGTTTGAAGGTTTCTTTTACTCCTTTTTTAAAGTTGTTATTCTGAACTGAATTGCTGGTAATTCCTGATGCGGTGCTGGTAACAGCTGCAGTGATTCCACTTTGTGCACCTACCGCTACTGCTCCCTGAGCTCCTAAGGCTGCGGCTGTATACCCTCCGATTGCGGCCCCAGGACACATGGTTAGAACCCCCACTGCAACCCCTGCAAAAGCTGCTGCCTGAGGTGTAAACCCTTTTTGTGTTTGGTAGTAGGCATAATTGTTTGTCTGTATGCTTTCGGTGATTGGATCCTTTAAGCCTTGATGGGTTATTCCTCCTTTCACATCTATGTTTCCGGTTATTATCTTCTCACTATGATCACCCATTGCAGTATTCTTAAATCGCACTAGGTTTTTGCTGTTCTTGCTGTGTGAGCTGTCTTTGGATTCTATTGCTGTCTTGTAAACAGTTCTGCCATTTGGATTCTCATGTATTCCAGCACCTTCACTCTTGATATCGGTGCCTTGTAGGATTGTGTCTCCTGCGCCACTCTTTAGGCGGTAGCCATCTTTGAAGTCTAGCGTGGATTTGTTTACTTTGGTTGTAGTCTCGCTTTTGCTTATGTTCTTTTTACCTGTCAAGCCCTTGTTGGTTAGAGAGCTTGAGTTTGCTGCATAGTCTACGGAGTGTTCTGATATTACTTGCCCTTCTGCCTCAATATCTCCGGTCTTGCCGGAGATGGTTGAGCCAATGTTATGTATATTTTTGCCTGCTTTAAGCTTGGTGTTGCCGGCTCCATCTATTTTGGATGCCTCATTCTTGCTTGTATATTCGCTTCTACTGTATTTCTTGCCATTGTAGGCAAACAAGCTTTCTTGCTCTTGCGCGCTGTTGTAAACATTGCCACCTGATGTTGCTTCTGTATCACCTCCGGAGGTTATGTTAGCACCTAGGTTTATTAGATCTCCACTTGTGGCAACTGTTGTGTGGGCATCACTAGTTATCTCCGCCTTGCGGCCTAAGACGTCATTGAAGCCATTCGCGTAAGTTTGGCGCACCTTGGCAGTTTCATTGTGAATAGTGTTTGCTTTTACGTTTGTGGTTTTGCCAGATATTATGCCGCTTATATTTGCAAGTAGTCCGGCAACTGTTACAGATGCTTCTTCTTTGCCTTTGATGGTTCCAGAGTTGGTAAGATTATCCGCACTAAGTGCCACCTTGCTATCAGCCAGTATCGAGCCGCTGTTTTTAATATTATTTGCAGCCAGAGTCACGGTCTTCCCCCTTATCACTGCTCCTTCTTTCATTAGGGTTGCTCGGGTTGCGCTGCTTAAATACAGCTTAGGGGCTAGTACCATCACTCCATTTATATTCTCTTCCTCCAACCAGATCATATCCTTTGTGAGCGCTGTTACTTGGGCTGTATCCAATTTTTTACCTATCGGTGTGTTGGTATTCTTTGCAAAGTCGCTGGCGTTGCTGTATAGCGCGGTCGCAAGATCGTTATATTTTATGTATCCAGGAAGCATCATTACCCCGGCTGCGTTCCGGAGTTGAGAGAGAATATATTGCTGCTCTACATAACCATCACCTAATAGCTTCTGCGTGATGTTGCTAGGTGCTGCTTGCTGTTTCTCAAGGAAGTTCTCAGAGCTTACGAACTGCTTCGGATCTACGAAATTGTGTGGTGTCTCATAAAGGTACTTCTTATCAAGCGCTATGCTGAATCTATAAATTGGAAACTCCGCAAAGCTTATTGCCTTAGGATCACCCTTAAAATCCGCTGCTATTTGGGCACGAACGTCGTGATTGGCTGCTGCATTTATTACCTCCGCAGCTTGCGCGCCCGTTACCCCACCCGCTGCATTAATTATGGAATAAACTGTGTCGATTTGAGTTTTCGTATTGGTAATGACAGACGGTTGCGCTACATTATCAAACTTAGGATTGTGATTCCAACGGCGTTCTTTTACGCATAACCATGGATATGCCGTTCTCTCTTGTTTGAGTGTTCGATAGATATTCAGGTTTTGGTTAGCAACTGCTGTATCTTTAAGGTCTAACTCACCATCCACGATAATATGACCTAGGGAATTACTCATACGCTTAAGATCCAGTTTAAGATTCCCTTCTACGTGCAGTACAGGTACTACATCTAAGGCGGTGAATTTATCTTCATAAGTTGTATTCCTATATTTTGTATAACCCGACTCTACCCCTGGTGAACCTATGCGCTTCTCGACTGGTGGACCCTTCTGCACATCCTTTTGATAATCATACGCCTTCATATACTGCGCAAAGGACTTGCCGGTGATTTCAAAATCTCCTTGAGAGTGGATCATACTTGAAGGAGCATCTATCTCGGTTCCAGCACCATCGAATGTATAAATCCCTCCACCATTACTGCTAAATAAGAGGCTTTTATCAATTCGCAGTTTATTTGTGGATAAATTCAGCTTTGCGGGATTATTAACGCCATTCTCATCCGCTATCCCTGCGATAACCATAGCATTATTAAGCTCAATTTCCGGTGCTTTAAGCGTTAGATCTGATTGCGATAGCACATTGTTACCTTCTTTCAGCTTTACCTTAGTTGCTGCTTTAATCCCCAGGGCGCCACTGGATAAAGCGTTAGAGGTTATTTTAACACTAGAACTCTTAGACTTCACTTTAGTTGCGCCAGCTGCGAAACTATTCCCTATCTCTACTGCACCATCTGCAGTAATCACAATATCCTGCTCATCTGCTCTCATGGCAGGCGTTTTTACTCCAACGCCATCCTCGGTTGCGATTATAAAGATTCTGCCTGCATGCATCGCTCCAAGCTCCACAGCATCTATGGCAACCATTGGCTTTTTAGAGCCATCATCAGCCTTTTTAGTAACTCTCTTTGTTTTGTAATCAATCTCGTTGCGCCCAACATATACTTCAAAAGATTTGGCTTTCATTGCATCCACGATCTTTGCCGCCCGCGCGATTACATCAACATGGCTTTCGTTTCCAAGCTTTCCTATAGTTACCATACCATCATTTACATCAAACCCAGAAAGCGCGCCCGTTCTCGGATCAAACTGCGGCCTCCCAGTTGTAAGCGTCGCACGTGGAGTATTGATAAATCCGCATCCATTACAGGTGATGCCGTAAGGGTTGGAGATTACATGATCGGCAGGTAGCCCTACAATTTTTATGGTTCCCAACAAAGTTGAAGGATTAGGGTGGGTGACTTCGCTGATGAGGAGTCTAGCACTGCGTTCAGCAGGGTTGATGATATCTACACCTTCCTTTCCAACATTAAAGTTAGAATACTGGCTGTGGGAGTTGCCTGTGCCATCGGCAGGTGCAGGATTTATAATAGTAGGACCACTTTCTACGACGGTAACTTTAGGCATCTTGTCAGGCGGAGCATTTGGCGCAGCAACTATACCCCCATCAGCATAAGCCTGCGCGCCCCACAGCGCTAGCGCTACCAACAATATCCGAGCTATGTCCCTCACCCTATCACTAATCTACTCTAAAAATGAGTCATCATGCTAAAATCTCTTTCTCCTTATTTCAATGCATTATTTGTTAAGTTTTTACCCTTCTTATTCTATCCACTAAAATCTTAACATTACTCTTATTTACTAGTACTTAATAAATCCTTAAAGTTGCAATCCGAAAATAGACAGGGTTGTTAATTATGATGAGAAAAATTGCTTATATACTCACTTGTATATTCATTATAGTGAGCATAGAAACACAGGCTTTAACGGCAAAGCCAGCAACTTGCACTTATATAGAGCAAGTTGAGATCATGGATAATGGGATGATTAATGAGTTCATGTTGCACCAGCTACAGGAGCAATATTCGAAGAGGTGCCTTTCTAGAGATGATATAAGGAGTTTACTTAGTGATGTAGCTGACCTGTGCATAAAAAATGGGTATATAATGACCCGAGTATATGCAGATCCCAAAAAGCTCGATGATAATATATTAAAAGTACATGCTGTCTCTGGGGTAGTTGGAAACTCAGGCTTTATCCCGAGAGGAACGGACCTTAATATTCGAGACGTAGAGCAAGAATCAGAGCAAATTTCAAGGCTCAAGGGATATAGCGCACAGGCTGTTATCACTCCTAGCAATAACGCAGGAGAATCTGATGTTATAATGCGGATAACACCAGGAGAATTTTTAGGTGGCTCGGCATCGATAGATAACCATGGAACGAAAAGCAATGGTATAAACCAGGGCGATGTATTCCTGCAAACATATAATGCCCTAGGGGCATATGATATACTAACCTTCGACTATAAGTACGGATTCAATAGCTCTTTTGAAAGAATGGCAAGTGAAAGCGCTATGGGTGGAATCATTATACCATATGGATATTGGACCTTTAAATTGCACGTGAGCTATTTTGATTATCAAAGGCTACTGCCTGGCCAGTATACTGATCTTCAATATACTGGTAATACTTACAACTATACTGGGGATATAGAACGTGTAGTGCGTAGAGATCACAAGAGCAAAACTATCGTGGCATGGTCATTCATACTAAAAGATAGCAAAAATTTCATGAGTAAAACCTTATTGACTTCAAGTAGCCGCAAACTCTCTATCCTAGGGTTTAAAGTATCTCATACCATGAAGGCATATGATGGGGCTTTGAGTGCATCTTTAGGTGCGCAACAAGGCATACGCTTCTTAGGAGCAGAAAAGGATATCCCAGGTAGCTTTGGTCCTAAAGCACAATTCACAAAGTATTTGCTTGATGCCTTATATGCAAAATATCTTTCTATAGCTGAGCAACATATTATTTGGGATTCATCCTTACATATACAAGCAAGTCCTAATACATTATATGATTCAGAGCAAATTGGTATAGGTGGGATAAGCAGTGTGCGTGGATTCAGAGAGGCCCAATTTCAAGGGGAGACCGGTTGGTATGTAATGAACAATATAGCATATACACTACCCCATATTGGAGTTGAAAATAGCATAGGTAACATACAGGTATACCTAGGCGCTGATTATGGCGCAATTAAAAAGAATAAATTCAATAGCTTAAACCAAAAGAACATAAGCGGGTTCGCACTCGGAGCCCGTACAGTTGGAAAGCCTCTTACATTAGAGCTAGCCTATGAAAAACCTCTACATAAGCCTTATAATATCAGAACTAATGACCTTTTGTATTTTAAGGTGTGTTTCTACTTTTAGAAAGAGTTACTTCATCAAACTTATTATCATTCAATTTGCCAGCAAATTCCTTTTGTTTGGATAATTTATAATTAAAAATGGGGCTGTACCAGATAACATAAAAATGTTATGTGGAAGAGATGAGAAGAA
>CAYWJW010000066.1:0-7375 GCA_964458795.1 uncultured Candidatus Jidaibacter sp.
CCGGAATCAATAACGTGATATTAAATGTAATTGTTGAAGATGGTGGATGTGCATTCATGAAAATAATATATAACCAAGAAAGTGCCCAAAATGGTGTTAGGGCTAAGTTATAAATAAGCTAACGTAACTACTGACTTAGCTATATACTAAAACACGGTAAAAAGAGTAGGTATTATAGGATCAAGATGTTCCGTTTTTATTAGTGATAAGCCACTACACCTGTTTCGGATCCTGCTTATGCCAGTAAAACCCCTGTTTCCACCTGTTATTTGAAAATGAAGCTGAGGAAAAATGCCTTCTATACCTGTTAAAACAGGTGAAAAAATAATGGATAAAAAATATTTTTAAATGCTTACTAATCTGCTGCAACGCAAGGTTGTGCCAGGCTTTGCCGTAGATATATCTTGTCAAATACCACTCAAGAGTGCTAAACACTTGGTATTACGTTAAATCTAATTGTTTGGATAATATTAAATTTATTAATAACTATTTGAAAAATATTGCAAATATAAAGCTGGTATATCATCGTCTTATTATGGACTTAAGATAGGTATATAGTGATGAAGGTAGTCTACTTAATAGTATTGCTTCTTACTATCATAGTGCAAACAACACCGGCTACTGCTATAACTTCTAAGTTATCTGAATCTATAGGCTCAATTGTTATAGGTCCCGTGCCCGGCGAATATGGCTATGAATTGAAACTTGTTAGAGACAAGTGGAGTAGGCCCATGAATGCTTATTATAATGATCGCAACAAGGCGCAAATAATTGGTGTCATTGAGAAGATTAAACGTGACTATCCAAATGCAAAGAGAATAGGTATAGTTATTGGTTGGTACGGAGATACCGTAAATGCTGGCAAAATAACTATACTGCCAAAAGTAGATTCTAATCGCGGACCGGATTGGGAAGTTGCAGGCTATTCACGAAGAACGGCAGCAAAACTTAAAGTTGATCTTGAAGGAAACCCATATTGGTCAGGCACACCAACAGATAAGTCTGTGGTTGAACTAACGCAGCATCTTCATTCTTTAGGATATGAAGTAACCATATACCCATTTATCTTTATTGATAAGCGCTCTCAACCGTGGAGAGGATATATTAAAGCTACTAGTGATGCCGATGTTGAACATTTTTTTGATGAATATAACAAATTCATCCTCCATTATGCATCTCTAGAATACAACGGGGTAAAGCTTAAGGATGTTATAGAAGGATTTTTACTTGGCTCTGAGCTCGAAGCGCTTACAAAATACAGAAGTGATAAAACAAGAAAATTCCTGGTAACCGAGAAATTAGTTGATCTGGCAGCTCAAGTAAGAGCTATTGTCGGTAAAAAAGTTAAGCTATCTTATGCTGCAAACTGGTCAGAATACCATAGTGATAAAGGGTGGTATCATCTAGATAAGTTATGGCAAGATAAGAATATAGACTACGTGGGGATTGATGCTTACTTTCCCTTAACAACTCACATACCTACTACGCAGAAACTCAATCCAGAGCTAATTGAGGAGGGATGGGAGAGTGGTGAGAATTATGAATATTATGACGATAATGGAGTTAAAAAGAAGCTAAGTCCGGAATATGCTATAGAGAACATCAGATATTGGTGGCTGCATCGTCATAAAAACCCAGATGGTTCTGTAACAGGTTGGAAGCCCAGAATGAAACCAATTATGTTTTATGAAGTAGGGTTTACGGCTATATCAAGGACAACCAATTCTCCCTACAGTTATTTCAACAAGCTCAGAGCAGACTTAGGACTACCCAAAGGGTCGAGCGGAAAGCTTAATCCGAGATATCAGTATGATGCTGTTTTAGCTACTACCAACTTTGTAGATCGCATAAATAAAGGGCTTGATGGCAAAAAAATAGTTGCACATAAATTTTGGTGGAATATAGATCCAAAAGGTCGTAGCCCGGATTGGATACACAACCATGAGCTAAAAATCGCAGAATTCGAAAGAGGTGAGTTCGATGCCGAAGGCAGGTGGAAAGGAAGGAAGAGGGGGTGGTGGGATTAGTAAACCCTTACCACCACAATCTTTACTTCTCTTTAAGCCTCAGTAGAGGGTAATGGTTGATAAGTGTGAAGTTCTGTGGGATGATCTACAAAAGCATATTCTGATGTTACTTTATGTGTATTGTATTCATCAATTATGATCTTTGGGTATACCAATGCTTCATCAATCTCTACACCCAGTGATTCTAGCTTTTGTTTATATTCTCTTCTTATATGAGCTTTATGCTCAATTAAGAGATTGGCACCGGCTAGATCATCTTGCTTAGAATATGAAGACCCATTAGTAACAATAATGTCTAGGGGTGTTTCACCGTCGTCATTCTTAGCATTGACGTTAGCTCCTGCTTCTATGAGTAATTCCATCACTTCAATATTAAATGCCCCATGCAAGGCCGTCATACCATTATCACCCTTAGCATTAACATTAACCCCATTTTTTATAAGGAATTTAATTTTCTCAAAGTCTCTATGAGCCACAGCAATGTCAAGATAAGAATAATGATGAGTAGTGTTAGAAGCGTCAAAGAAAGAATAAGGTCTGTTATTTATATCGGCACCTTTAAGGAACGATCCATCTTGTAACGCATTTTCAGCAGTAGCAAAATCATTGTTCTCTAGTGCAATACGAAAATCTTCATTAGCATTAAGGCTAGTAACTTGGTAACTCACGTATAGTATAATTCCAGCAACAGCAATTAATATCATCACATGACCTATAGTATATTATTTTATAAACGTAACTATACAGCAGTATTGTTAAAGCAATATTAAGACAGTAAAAATTAATCTTACATGTTCACACTTATTTTATACACGCTGTCCTCAGAGCTTAAGGTAGGCTCAATACTTGCAGCGTACATAAGGTTCACGGCATTAGCCGCATTCTTTAGATCCTTCTGCATAGATTCTGAGAGTTCATGTCCGCTGTAGTAGACTTCTGCAAGTTCAGTTCTTAGCGAGATATTGTTTATGGATTTATATTTTCGTACTAGTTCTAGGATGCTTGTCATATGTGCACCCATATCCAGTTTATCTTCATCAAGCACATAGTCTTCAAGTTTAGGCCAGGAACCGCGTGTATGTACCGAAGCCCCATCAAACATTAGTTCACTGAGCTCTTCAGTGATATAAGGCATGAATGGAGCAAACAAATGATAGATGGTTTTTAGCACATGATATAGGCTGTAAATTGCACTCTGACGCGCAGATTTATTGGGTTCAGATTCATCATAAAGGCGAACTTTCACAAGCTCCAGATAATTGTCACATAAGTCCTTCCAGAAGAATTCTTCTATAACACCGCGTGCATCGGCATAATCAAAGCCTTCAAATAACTTTGTCGCTTTCTCAATAACTTGAGTAAGGCGAGAGATGATCCAAATATCAGCATCCTCAAAGATTACTTTTGTAGAGACATCAACAGTAGGCGTGCTAGGCGTGCCTGCAATATGGCTCATATGAATGCTCACGAATTTGGAAGCATTCCAAAGTTTCATTATCAAGCGGTTGCCGCTTTTGAATGTATCATCCGAGTAAACTATATCCACACCTAATTTGGAGGTGGAGGCCCAGTAACGCACCGCATCGGCTCCTTTCTCAATGATCAATGCTTTAGGGGTAACTACATTTCCTTTAGATTTACTCATCTTGGTTTTGTCAGCAGCTAAACACCATCCACTTATCATCAGGCTTTTCCAGGGAATGGTATTTGCATGCAGTAGCGATTTCACAATAGTATAAAATGACCATGTGCGGATGATCTCATGCGCTTGCGGTCTAAGGTCTGCCGGATATAGCTTACTGTGGCGCTCCTTATCTACCATAAAGGCATCATTTATACCTTGTGAGTTTATTTGCGGTGTTAAGCCACTTGTGGCCCATGTGTCCATTACATCAGTTTCGGCCGTAACTTCGTCGATAGCATAACCTTCTGGCAATGCAATTGTTGGATCACATGGAAGTTGGTTGATATCAGCCAGTAGAATTTTACCTTCCTCACCAGCGCGCTTGGAATACCAAACAGGGAAGGGGACACCAAAATAGCGTTGGCGGGAAATGCACCAGTCTTGATTCAAACCATTTACCCAATTTTCATATCTAACTCGCATGTAATCCGGATTCCAACTGCACTCACGCCCTTTTTCTAATAATCGCTCTTTTTGATCCAATACTTTAATATACCACTGGTTGGTTGGTATTATTTCAAGTGGCGCGCCTGAGCGCTCTGCGCATTTAACAAATTGAGTTATCGGTGTTTCTTTAATTAGTAGTCCGCTAGCCTTCAATTCTTCTGTTATTTTAGTTCTGGTTTCTTTTATGGTCATACCAGTGTATGCCCCTAAGTTTATCATACGGCCGGTCATATCAATTACTTGTTTGATTGCAAGATTATGTTTGCGCCACCAGGTTATATCTTGGATATCTCCAAATGTGCAACACATAACAAGGCCAGTACCTTTATCTATAGCCACTTCCTCATCGGCCATAATAGGTACTTTTGCACCAAATATAGGGGTGATGGCTTGCTTGCCATTTAAGTGGGTGTAACGTTCATCATCAGGATGATAGAAAAGTGCGACACATGCGCCTATTAGTTCCGGTCTTGTGGTGGCAATTGCAATGTCATCTCCGTCTTCAGTTTTGAAGACTATGTCATTCATAACGCCTTGCTTTTCTTTGTCTTCAATTTCAGCTTGGGCAATAGCAGTGCGATCTACTATATCGAAAAATGTAGGAGCTAAGCGGCGCTCAGCAAAGCCACGCTTGAAAAGGTCGATAAACGACATCTGTGATATTTTGATGGTCTTATCGCTAACAGTGCGATATTCCTGTTGCCAGTCCACGCTTAGTGCAATCTCGCGGAACAACCCGCGAAATTCTTCTTCGGCCTCTACTACTACCTCTGAGCAGATTTTTCGAAATTCCTCTCGATGCATTTGCCCGGCTTTTATATCTTTAATCTTTTCCACCAAGCGTTCAGTTGCAAGTCCATTATCATCAAAGCCAATGGGATAAAAGACATTAAACCCACGCATCCTTTTAAAGCGAGCTATGAAGTCTGTTTGAGCATAGCTGAACACATGCCCCATATGCAAAAGACCAGAGACAGTGGGAGGAGGGGTGTCTATGACAAATGAATTATCTCTTGGCTCCTCTATATTCCAATCGTACAGGCTGGATTCCAACCACTTTTTCTGCCATTTAGGTTCGGATATTAAGTGGCTATAATTTGCATCAAACATCGTTTATACTCCATAAACTTGAAAAATTGGTGTTGCCATAAAAATAGTCATGCCGGGCTTGACCCGGCATCTCACTATAGTTTAATAGATTCCTAACCTGTGCCCGGAATGACTTTATCTTTTATGAGATCCTGAAATCAACTATTCAGGAGGATAAAATTTATAACTAACTCTTTTTACCAGCAGTTGCTAGTGGATGAACTTTTATCATCTTATCAGGGTTTGTAACCGTACCATTTTGAGATGGATTACCTTTTTTGATTTTATCAACAAACTCCATGCCTTCTACCACGCGTCCAAAAGCTGTGTATTGACCATCTAGATGGGGAGAATCAGCTAGCATAATGAAGAACTGACTGTTTGCACTATCCGGACTTGAGCTCCTTGCCATAGACAATACGCCGCGTACATGCTTAGTATCGTTGAACTCAGCTTTTAAATTTGGCAATTTGCTGCCGCCGGTTCCAGTGCCGGTTGGATCACCAGTTTGCACCATGAATCCATCAATAACTCTATGGAAAACTATCCCGTTATAAAAGCCACTATTTGCTAGTTCTTTAAAGCGCTTAACATGCTCAGGTGCTTTCTCAGGGTAGAGTTCAACAACTACCGGTCCGTCTTTCAATTCTATTACGTACATATTATCCTCGTTTGTAGATTTAGTTATGTCTGTTGCGGCACCCGCGCCAGTAAATGTGGAAAAAGCTAGTGCTATCGCCATTAAGATCTTTTTCATAAAACATACCATTTTGTTGATGCTGAATGATTATGCATTATTCAAACATAGTTGGCAATGATTTTTGAGAGTGAAATATTCTTGAGGACTGTCATTGATCTTTAGCTCAAAATTAGTATAATGGTTCCAGATAATTAAGGAGAATTCGGTATGAAATTTAAACTAGTAACCTTGTATGCGCACGATATAGAAGATCAAGAAGAATTGGAAGTAAAAATAGGACAGAGTACCATCTCTGACCTAAAGTCACAAAACTTAATATCACGAAATAGGAAGTATATAGTACATGGTGCCGGGGAGATAAGAGATGATTATCTGCTTCAACAAGGTGCTGTTGTTTATTCAGTTCTGCCGAATGAGGAAGTTTTTTTTATAAAAACTCAACAGAATGAAATACATTGCTTCATATTAAACCCAAATGAAAAAGTAAGTGATTTAAAAGCCAGAATAGCAAATAAACCTAGCGGATCAATAGATGGACAGATATTAACATTTGGAGGCAAAGTATTAGAGGATGATAAAGATGTAAGAGCTTATGTGACTCCATATAGCACTGTGACTATTTCTGAAATAAGAAAGAAAACAGAGTGTACATCCGAGAGAGAAGCTATCCTAGTTGATGGTGACTGTGAATATATGTTTAAATTTATATCAGGTGTAACCACTATTGCTCAAGCAAAGCAATACATTAAATCTCAATATAAAGTTGATAAAGATTTTTTTCAGGATGCTGAGAAATTAGACGATAACCTTGTCCTACAAGATTGGCATCAAAGGATGAAATTTAGCAGTGTTGAAACTGGGCAACAACCAAAAATAAAATCTAGCAACTTCAACTTAAAAGGATGTTTATCTTGCATTGCTCTGAGCGGCCTGGTGTCATTAGGATATTACAAGTGCTCAAGTACTTCTTTTGGTTCTAAATATCTAGGGGAGTTTTCACTGAAAGCATGCTTAACTATCGCTCTGGTTGGCACGTTTCTAGGGTGTGTCTATGGTGCGGTACGTACTGAGAGTGGACAAACTAGATAACTTTTAACTAAACACTTGCCTTTAGAATTTGTTTGAGGTAAAAGGGATCTCACGTCGGGGCATAGCGCAGCCTGGTAGCGCATCTGGTTTGGGACCAGAGGGTCGGGAGTTCGAATCTCTCCACTCCGACCATTTTCCGACATCAACGCCAATATCCTGGTGATGACGACAAAATCTGTCGCTTCGGCAGCCATGCTGCCGTTCGATGCCCGCCAGGTGTCAACGCGGCGAGCCTTGCTACAACCGCCGTTGGGGCAATTTCAGAATTTATCGTTTTAGCGCAATTCCCAATTGCTGGACCTGCGCTGGCCATCGGTAGTTAATTTTCGCATCGGACCA
>CAYWJW010000067.1:0-7246 GCA_964458795.1 uncultured Candidatus Jidaibacter sp.
ACAAGGTGCCTGAACGTGTTGGCATCTGGGTTTCAAAGAGCGGTCTAGAGCAAAAGATAGCAGCTATAGGAATTAGGCTTTATAAATGGGTAAGTTATCATGGTATTGCCATCAATATAGATCCTGACCTCACTTACTTTGATGGCATAATTCCTTGTGGGCTAAAGGATTTTGGGGTTTGTTCGCTTAAATCATTGGGAATAAATATTAATATTGAAGAATTTGATGCAATCTTGCTCAAGAATTTCTATACTATATTTAAGACACATATAGAGAGCGTTCTATGATCAATTTCTTTAAAAGACCTCCAGTCAAGTATTCCTTGATGATTATTATATTTTCACTAAGCATCTTAGTATTGCTCATGGGAATTTTAAAGCCAACCTATGTAGAGTTTGCAAGAGAAGTAAAAGGCAGGTACATAAATATGGAGTTATTAGAAGACGCAAATGGTAATAAGCTTAATATTGGAAATCGCGCTTTAGTTCATATCTATGCAGACTATTGTCCTAGCTGCGTTAAGGATAAATATCTATTTGAAGAGATGGGTTTAAAAAATGATTATGATGTTATAGGGCTACAATGGATAAAAAAATCAACTACTGGCAAACCCAAAGCCAAACATAATTACGATACATCCAAGGCATATAGCCGTGTAGCACATGCAAAGAATAGCGATTTCTTTGTAGAACTTGGCATGACAATAGTACCTCTAACTTTAGTTGTTGGAAAAAATGGCAAAATATTGTATTCTCATAGAGGTAAGCTAGATAAAAACACTATTGAAAATGAAATTATCCCAATTATCAATGCAAAATGAAGAATTAGGTGAACTTGGTACACATAAGTATCTATCATTTCATAGGTTTTTAGCTGAATTTGGCATCGATTCCTATAAGCTAAACCCAATACAGGCCGACTGTTCGGCCAGGCGATATTACCGAGTAGTTTCTGATCAAGGTACCCACATATTAATGGATTCAAGCAAAGATCGTTCTATTGGATCTTTTCTTTATATCGCATCTGTACTTAAAAAAAACGGGTTACGCTCACCAGAAATCCTTAAGTCTAACCTTAACACCGGCTATTTGCTGACTGAAGACTTTGGCAGTACTCAGCTTACTCAAAACCTAATCTCTAATCCTCATCATGAATCACCACTTTATGAGCTTTGTACCGAGGCTCTAATAAAACTTTCTGAAATTGAAACAGCTAATTTGCAAGTTCTCCCTTATTCTCACAAATTACTTAATAAAGAGTTACACCTATTTAGCGAATGGTATTTAAAATACAACGTTGAGCCAGTAGTATACCCATCCGTGCGCGATGAGCTGGGACTAGTATTTGACAAATTATACAGCCACTTGCCCAAGCTGCCTCAAGTGTTAACTCTGCGCGATTTCATGGCTGATAACCTAATGGTGCTTGACCATTCACATAGCCTTGAAAGCTTGGGCATATTAGACTTTCAAGATGCAGTTGTCGGAAACTGTGCATATGACTTGGTCTCTCTTTTGGAGGATGCAAGACGGGATGTAAGCCAGTCGGTTGTTGATAATTGTAAGGCTTCTTTTTGTAAAACCTTAAAGCTTAACTTAAAGGACTTCAATGACTCATACACAATACTAGGGTTACAACGCAACTTAAAAATAATTGGTATTTTTCACAGACGCCACATTAGAGACGCTGAACCTAAATATCTCGACTATCTTCCACGAGTATGGCAATTCATAAAAACCGGACTTGAGCAAGATATAGCACGCCCACTTAAAACTTGGTTTGATAAGCATGGCGTTTTCATTAAATAATAAATCATTAGCAATGATACCTGCTGCAGGGTTTGGTACACGTCTTGGGACTTTAACTCTTAGCACCCCAAAACCGCTTATAGATGTGGGTGGAATTACCATGCTTGAGCGTACCTGCACTCACCTCTATGAAGCAGGATTCAAAAGAATTGCTATCAATACACATTACCTATCCGAACAAATTCATAGTTTCATCCAAACACTTAAAGAAAAATTTCCGCATGTTGATTTCTATATATCACATGAACCAGAAATTCTTAACATAGGCGGAGGCATGAGAAAAATTGCTCATGATCTTAAAGTATCGGAATTTCTGATATTCAACTCAGATACTTTGCTTTACGGCAAATCGCAGCCCCTTGCGCCTATATTAAAAGCTTGGGATCCAAACCGCATGGATGCTCTTATATATCTTAAGAACAAACATAATCCCCTTGAGGAAGCTGATTTCAACTTAAGTGAGGATAATAGGTTAATACGTATTCCAGATAAAAAAGATCATATGTTTTTTCATGCTGGTATTTCAATATATAGAGCTGACCCCCTACTCTCTATGCCTTCGGATAAATTCCACATAATAACAGATTATATTTTACCCAAAATGTCTGCGACACATAACTTTTATGGCACCATACTAGATGCAAATTGCATAGATATAGGAACACCAGAAAATCTACGGCTTGCACGAGTTAAAGAACTTGGTGACATCTCCACTAGTGTCCGGAATAAATATAGAATTTAAAATATATATAAGAAAACTGGCACAACACCAGTAATTGTCTCACCGCGACTTGATCGCGGTGTCCATGTTTAAACAGAAAACTAAGAGATTTTTGGTGCTAAAAGTGTCACAAACTAACTTTCTATAACAATTATAAGCGTTAATGAAGACTTAATATGGATCTCGCTGTCAAGCAGCGAGATGACAAAAATAGGGATAAACAATTGTATTTTAAAATATTTTGAATGCTAAATTTATTCCGGACACTAGTGGAGGAGCGTAGCGACGTGGGAATCTCATGAGTTTAAGAAACAAGTTCAAGATGTACGGATTACTTACTTTGCCCATTATCTATATATACCGCACCGAAGCCTAGAGCGGCGCCAAATAAAGCAACACCCATAGCTATTCTTGGAGAAAACTCCCCAAGAATACGTGAGCCGATAGAAGTGTTTGTGCACATATAATATCCGCAAGGTAACCCCAATGTAGTAGCTGTCGCAACAATGAAACATCCATTTAATTCTTCAGAATTTTTTTTGGCTTTTTCCTTATCTTTTAATTCAATAATCTCTTTAGCTAATTGCTCGTCATCTTCCTGGCTATATTTCTCATTATCGGTGAAATCAACATGTGGATCAATCGTTATCCTTGATAGACTCAGATAGGCAGTAAAAATATCTCCATCACGCAAACGTGTGCCCCATGGCACATTGAATTTGGTAATTATTCGTTTTTCATTCTGAATCTGTATAGAGAGTTTTGAGCTACCAGTTTCAATCTCATCTTTCAAATCACGAAGAGTTTTATCAGCTTTAAATGAAACTTCATAGGTGCCGTTGCCTTTAAATCCACTACCGTCTATTACTACCCTAACCTTCACTCTAATAATAAATAAATTTTCTCCGCATCACTATAAAGCATATGCATTTGAGGTGCAATAGTCTTTTAAATAATGGTAGCAGACCAACAGCAAAACTCCTCAGCATTACGGCTATACTTTACAATCCAGCACCCTTCTCTTGCTCTTTGGCAGATTTTTCCAAGGATTCAACTATCGCATCAGCAATTTTCTTGGCTGATTTATCAGAAATTTCTTGAATTTGTTGCACGTCACTACCGCTAATACCATGCAATGCTTCTAAACCTGTAGTTGCAATAATACTTAGATGCGAAGGAATTGATAATGGGCTGGCTTCTCGAACGTGTCCATACTCATGACTAGGTGACATGACAATGTGCATCATGTGCATTATAGTCATACCACCAAAAGCAATGGCAGCAGCTCCCACTACTGCTACGCCAACTGTAGGCAAAGCAAAAGTTCCGACTGCTAAAGTCGCCCCACTTAGAGCTATGGCATTAAATGCTGGTGCAAACAGCATACTTCCTGTAACAACTTTTGACACACCTAATAACAGTCCAGGCATACACTTATTTATTTTATCACTCCATTTAGGATCATTATAACGAATATCATTTAAGTTACTGAATACCTCTCGGCACGTGCCTAATAGCTTCCTAGCTACATCATCAAGTGAACTTTTTGCTTCAGGTTCACTTACACTTACACTTCCTGAATTATCTTGACTTATTCTGCAAGTTACCCCTACTTTTTCAAAGTATTCATTTATTTCTTGCTCTACTACTCTTCCAAGAGAAATACGCATATATTTATTTGGGTCTTTCTCATTCCGTACACTCAACTGCCTACTAATCCTCACATATTCAGCTTTAAGAGCCTTAGTTAAATCTCTTTTTAAATCGGCTGAATGTTTATCCAAAATTGCTTTTTGTGCGGGTGCAGCTTTCATATCAATAGTCCAAATAAATTATCTCTAACTTCTGTTGTCGCATGAAAGTATTAATAAAAGATTAACGCAAACGCCTTTGTCATACTAAATTTATTTCAGCATCTTTCTAATCCTCTGCAAGATCCTGAAACAAGTTCAGGATGACTTTTGTTGTTTGATCAGGTTTTAAGCGCACTTTTCCTAGCTTATATTTATTAGTATACTTGACTTCTTAAGCTTAATGGAAGTCCCTGTGCAAAATATTTTTGAATTTATCAGTAGAGCTTCGTTATCACATGTAGTGCATGGCAAATGGCAATGGCTAGGGAATCAGATTCATCTTCGCTTTTAATAGTCACTCCTGGGAGGATCATTGTAAGCATGCGGCTTACTTGATCTTTTGGAGCACTTCCATTTCCTACCACTGTTTTTTTTACTGTTTTAGGAGAATACTCGACAACATCAACACCATGTGCATTAACAGCAACCATAGCCACCCCTCTTGCATGCGCTAGCTTTAGGGAAGAGGCGTAGTTTTTGTTTACATAAGTTTCCTCGAGTCCCGCGCTTAAAGGATGGTATTTATCCATTATCACGCTCAACTCATTGTGTATCTGAGTGAGGCGCAATGCCATAGGCTCTTTGGCATTTGTGTTTATAACTCCTGAAGCTACATATGCAATCTTCCCAAGGTTCATATCCACCACTGCCCAGCCGGTATGGCGTAAGCCGGGATCTATACCGAGTACACGCTTTGGAGCAGATGTATTATTCTTTTGCAAGTTTTTGGAGTAGATCATCAGGTAACTGAAAATTGCCTATAACATTCTGAACATCGTCGCAATCTTCAAGAGCGTCAAGCATTTTTAACAACTTTTCACCTTCTTCAGATGTTAATATCTGAAGAGTATTAGGCTTCCACGTAAGACTAGCCGACTCTGGCGCGCCAAACTTAGCTTCGAAAAATTCACGCACGCTATTTAAATCATCTGGATTGCAATAGATGGAATGTTGATAGTCATCGGTTTCGCAGTCATTCGCTCCCGATTCAACTGTAGCTTCAAAGAATGCATCCGCAGTTCCTGCAGATAATGGATATACAATTTGGCCAACATGAGTGAACATAAAGCTCACACTGCCTGACTCTCCAAGATTCCCGCCATATTTGGTGAATGATGACCTAACTTCAGACGCAGTGCGATTACGATTATCTGTAAGTGCTTCAACTATTATTGCAACACCAGCTATTCCATAACCTTCGTATCTTATCTCTTCAAAATTCTCGCCCTCGGTTGGATTGCTAGCCTTATTTACCGCACCTACTATTCTATCTTTAGGGACGTTAGCCGCACGTGCCGCGTACATTGCCGTTCTAAGCCTAGCGTTGGATTCAGGATCAGCCCCAAACTTTGCGGCCACCATTACCTCCCTCAGTAACTTGGTGAACATCTTCGCTCTCTTCGCGTCTTGCGCGCCCTTACGGTGCATAATATTTTTAAACTGTGAATGTCCTGCCATGCTCAAAGCCTTATAGATTTTCCAGCTATAATAATCATACGCAATATTTTCTCAACAGTTATTGCATAAACGTGTTGTTTTGCTATTCTCTAGTTTATATTAGATCAGTATTTATATTATGTTAACTAAACTTAAGAAGCTAAATGAGCATCTGCTCGACTCCAAAATCAAACCAGCAATCCTCAGCTCAAACATCAGCCATGAAGAGCTTACCTTAATTGTTGATATCGCTTCCATCAACAAAGTTCTTAAGCATTTAAAAACAAATAAGAAATATACTTTTGACCAATTGATCAGCATTTGCGGCGCCGACTATCCTGATAGAGCCGAGCGCTTTGAGGTGGTATACCATTTGCTAAGCGTTCGCCAAAACTTGCGAATCCGTGTGAAAATCGCAGCTAGTGAAGAAAGCTTTGTGCCATCTGCAACCCCAGTTTTTGCTTGCGCCAATTGGTATGAACGCGAAGTTTGGGATATGTTTGGCATTAAGTTTTCGCACCATCCAGATCTTAGAAGGATACTAACCGATTATGGCTTTGAAGGCCATCCACTACGTAAAGACTTCCCATTGACCGGTAATGTTGAGGTTCGCTACAACCTTGAAAACAAAAAAGTAGAATACGAGCCTGTTAACTTAACCCAAGCATTCCGCTACTTTGACTTCCTGACCCCATGGGAAGGTACTAATTATGTATTACCCGGAGACGAAAAAGCCACAAAAGATAACAAGTAGTATTTATGATAAAAATTTTGCATCAAGTAGCGGCAAAGTATAACAAATTCCTCAACCATAAATACTCAAGGCTTGCACGCCTGGATAAGCCTATTGGAATTTGGCTCACCTTATTTCCAGCACTGTGGGCAGTTGCTATGGCTGCTGATAACTGGAATGCAGTAATTATATACTCTTTTATAATGTTTATTGGCGCAATAGCCGCGAGAAGCGCAGGGTGCATAGTTAATGATCTTTATGACCAGGATATCGATAAGCAAGTACCTCGCACTAAATTACGCCCTTTAGCTTCAGGAGAAGTGAGCAAACAAGAAGCATTTATACTTTTGGCAATATGCGGTGCTATTGCTGTTGCTATATTACTTATACTCCCTATTCAATCTATTATATTCGGATTAATTGCTATCCCTATGATTGCAATCTATCCTTTACTAAAACGCATAACTTTTTACCCACAAGTATTCTTAGGGTTTGTATTCAACCTAGGAGTATTTATAGGTTGGTTTGCCGTATCCCCAATGTTCTCATATCAAGCTATATTGCTTTATGTCGCAAGTGTACTTTGGACTATTGGGTTTGACACTATCTACGGCCATCAAGACCGCTTGGCTGATGAAGAACATGGGTTAAAATCATTATCTATAAAGCTTGGCGATAGAACCTCAGACTTTGT
>CAYWJW010000068.1:0-7008 GCA_964458795.1 uncultured Candidatus Jidaibacter sp.
CTGAGCAGTATAACTATCCGGCACTTTAACTGTCTTAGGGAAGAAGGCAAAGAACTTTCCTTTAGCCTTAAAGTGGCTAGCAACCTTTTCTGCTTTCTGCCCTCTACCAAAGAAGATATCTCCTCGGATGGCGCCTCGGATAGCACCTCCTGTATCTTGGGCGATAAATAGTCTTCTGTAATCGCGTCCTTGAAATATGCTTTTCTCAGGTAAACTAGTTGCAACCCAAACCGGCATGCCATATGGGTATAAACCATAGTCGACCGCGAGAGAGCGTTCTGGGTGCAATGGAACTCCATGGCCGCCAACGGCATGGTGACCTTCTACAGGGCGGAAAAATACATAAGATGGATCTTGTTCCATGATCTCACGTCCGTCTTTAGGGTTTTCATGTAGGTAGTCCATCATGCTTTTGGCATCGTTAAATTTTAAGTTCTTCTCCTTTAAGGCTTCACTAATGCCACGGAACCTATATCCATTATGGTCCTCAAATCCTAAATTCAGATGGCCACCTTCTTTGAGTTTAACTATACCTGAGCCTTGTATTTGCATGAAGTAAAGTCGAGCACGATTGTTGACATAGGCCACTTCAAGGCCTTGGCCAGCAAGTGCTCCGCTATTGATCGCTGAGTGATCTATAGCGCTGGATCCCTTTAAGCTCGCTAGATTAGAAGGCTTCCGATAAATTGGATGTTTATATTTGCCATGCTTTTTTTTGCTTCCTTCAAGCTCAATTTGGAAATAGCCGGTTAATGTGCCTTCAGGATTGGAATTATCATCGAAAACTTGGTAGGGTTTAAACCATTTTTCAAAAAATGCTTTGGCTTCTGCATCGGTTGGTTTCTCATGGTTCATTGCGTCCATGCACGGTACTTGCCAGTCAATTGCAGATCCGCCCAAAGCAGTGGCCCGGCTTATATTTCTTTCTATATCAAGGCGCATAATTTTATCGCATGATTTCTTAAATGAATTGAAGGCGCTAGCATGACTGTCATGCTCCCAGCCTTCAATTTGTTCAAATGCTACAGGTTTGAATTTTGCAATTCTTGGCTTTTGAGTAGTGCCACAGCTTGTGACTAATACACAAATAGAGGTAACAGTTAATAATTTAAGGATTTTTTTAAGAATCATTACTAATCAATATCCAATTTTTTGATTTTGATGTGATTGTTTTAGCAAATGTCCAAGTATCTACGCATTTAATAACGCGTGAGGCACTTCCACTAACCAGTTCGCCGGAAACTGTATCTACTATATTAGAAATCTGTTCGGACTCAAATTTAACTTTTATCATAGCTCTGGAGTCTTGGCGGATAACCGAAAGTATTTTCGTGCTCAATATGCTTACAACTGCTATGTTTCGCTTTTGGGCATTTGATTGTAGATGGTCTATATCTTGCATGAACTTATCTAGCATGGCATCTGCAACTAATCTTTGTAAAGTGCTTTTGTCTTGTTCCGCATAAGCTTTTAGGATTATTTCAAAAGCGCTCCCAGCGCCACGTACGAATTTATCTGCAGTGAAATCAGGCGTATGATCGCGTACAGCATCAAGAATTCCACGCTCTTCCTCATTCATCTCTGCTTCCATTGCAGAAGTAATGTAAATTTGAGCGGCTTCACCTTCAATTGGTTCAGCATCTTTAAGCAGGCTTTCTTTAAATTGTTGATATGCCTTCTTATTTTCTTCCGATAATTCATTATCATGTTTGGTATCACCAAGGGCTTTATAAAGCCGGCGGCCTATGAAGAATGCGAGTAGTGCGAAAATTATAATATCGATCATTTTATTAATGGACACAAATAGCTTTGCTGATAATATAGCAGACCTTGTAATGCATAAAAATATTTATTTAGGAATTTATTATGGAAGCAAAAGGAAGTTTAGTTATTCATGGTCAGTATATCAAAGATCTATCTTTTGAAAACCCCAAAGCCCCTGCATCGTTTCAGATGGAGCGTGAGCCGACTTTTGATATTGGTATAGATGTCACTACCAATACAATTGGTGAACATCTATACGAAGTAGTGCTGAAGTTTGTGGTAAGAGCAATGCAAGATAAAGATCCAGTTTTTGTAACCGAACTGGAATATGCTGGTGTATTTAGTGTTGAGACAGAAGATAAAGAGGAGTTGGAGAAAGCTTTATTAGTGCAATGTGCTGCTATTTTATTTCCTTTCGCTAGAAGAATTATTGCCGATACAACTAGAGATGGCGGTTACCCACCTATCTCATTGCATCCTGTGGACTTTTTTGGCCTGTATTTGCAGAAAAAGCAATTGGAAGCTGCTGAGCCACCAGCCAATAGTAATAATTAATAAATTATTCTGTTAATTATTATAGAATTGAGGAATGATTAGAGAAGATGATAAACTAGAAAAATTAGATTAGCTTTGATATGTTGAAACTAGAGGATCGAATTTTTACTAACCTATACGGCTTTGAAAGTGCGCAGTTATCGGCTGCTAAGAAGCGTGGGGATTGGAGTAACACTAAGGCATTACTAAAGAAAGCGCCAGATCAAATCATCCAAGAAATTAAAGATTCTGGCTTGCGAGGTCGTGGAGGAGCTGGTTTTTCAGCTGGGATGAAATGGTCATTTATGCCAAAAAATCCTACTCCAGAACGTCCAAGCTACCTGGTTGTAAATGCTGATGAATCTGAGCCTGGAACCTGTAAGGATCGGGATATACTTCGCTTTGAACCGCACAAACTAATTGAAGGCTGCCTTATAGCTGGTTTCGCCATGCGTGCTAAGGCTGCTTATATATATATCCGTGGCGAATATTGCAATGAAGCAATTGCCGTGCAGAAGGCTATAGATGAAGCTTATGATGCAGGTCTTATAGGTAAAAATGCGTGTGGCAGTAAGTATGACTTTGATGTGTACTTGCATAGGGGGGCAGGTGCATATATTTGCGGTGAAGAGACTGCTCTTCTTAATAGTTTAGAAGGGCGTAAAGGTATGCCAAGGCTTAAACCTCCATGCTTTCCAGCTGCAGTGGGTGTATGGGGTTGTCCAACAACAGTTAATAATGTGGAAACTATTGCTGTAGTTCCTGAGATATTAAGACGGGGCCCAAGTTGGTTTGCATCGATCGGGCGCCCTAACAACGCCGGAACTAAGATATTCTGCATTTCAGGGCATGTGAACAATCCTTGTAACGTGGAAGAAGCCATGTCTATTCCACTTAAGGAGTTAATAGAGAAACACGCTGGTGGAGTTAGAGGTGGATGGGATAATCTTCTTGCCATAATTCCTGGTGGCTCTTCCGTACCTATGATACCAAAATCCATTTGTGATACGGTTCTTATGGACTTTGATGCACTAAGAGATGTGCAGACGGGCTTAGGTACAGCGGCTGTAATTGTTATGGATAAATCTACTGATTTAATTAAGGCGATTGCTAAACTTTCTAAATTTTACATGCATGAATCATGTGGGCAATGTACGCCGTGTCGAGAAGGTACTGGTTGGCTTTATCGGGTTATGTGTAGAATGGTTGAAGGTGATGCGGAAATTGAAGAGATCGACAGCCTTTTAGATGTCACTAAGCAAATAGAAGGGCATACAATATGCGCTCTAGGTGATGCTGCTGCGTGGCCAGTACAAGGTCTAATACGCCATTTCCGTGGTGAAATCGAAGATAGAATCCATGCGTATAAAAACAACTTTTAACATTAGCCCATATTTTATGAGCATACCATCACGCTTTTCCGTCATCCTCGCGAATTCGGGGATCCATCTTAAGGCTAGGGTAGCGTTTATACTTAGTGATGAGAATAGTTTTTGCCAGAACATGGATCGCCGCGTTCGCAAGGATGACGAGAAGGTTGACAGCAATCGTTACTTATGCTTCAAACCCATAGAGTATGTCTATGGTTAAAAAGCATAAGAATAAGGCAAAGCGCCAACCAAGTAGGCGTAAGCTGCGGCTAAAAACAATACTGGTAAGCTTGTTTAGCATAGTGCTCTTTGGGACAATCTCTCTATTTTTACTACTAGCTTACTTGCTTAAAGATATGCCTAATATTGAAGAGATGGCGGTTAAGGACATTCGCCCTCAAATCACATTGTTTGATAGTGAAGGCATAGTTCTTGCTAAATACGGAGACTTTCGGGGAGAAACTTTAACTTACTCTAATATTCCCATATACACTGTGCAGGCTGTGGTTGCAGCGGAAGATCGTAGATTTTTTGATCACTTTGGTATTGATCTTCTTGGTATCGCCCGAGCTTATTTTGTGAACTTAAAAGCTGGACGTGTTGTGCAAGGTGGAAGTACGATAACTCAGCAGCTAGCTAAAATAATATATCTATCTTCAGAGCGCACGCTCAAACGTAAGTTGCAAGAAATAATAATAGCCCTTGAGTTGGAGCGAAAGTTCAGTAAAGAGCAAATACTTACGCTTTATCTTAATCGCGTATACTTAGGTAAAGGTAATTATGGAATTGATGCTGCTGCTAAATATTATTTTGGTAAGCGTGGTCAGGACTTAGATATATTCGAATCAGCAATGATTGCAGGGCTTTTGAAAGCCCCATCGCGTTATTCACCATCATCTAACCCCACATTGGCTGTTGGACGTGCGCGGCAGGTATTGGAGCAGATGTATAATGAAGGTTATATAACGAAAGAACAGTATAAATATCAAGCTCCCCCTACGATAATTGAACGTGGAGTTGGACGTGGAGCGCTGAAGAATCCATATTTTGCGGACTATGTCTTATCAGAGATTCCAGATCTAATAGAAAATACCAACCGCAATTTGAATATCTATACAACGCTTGATATTCACGTGCAGGAAACCTTAGAAAAGGTCATGTTAAGTTATGCTCAACAAGCCAAAACTAAGTATAATGCGGAGCAGATGGCGGGTCTAGTTATGGAAGAAAATGGAGCAATCAAGGCAATGCTGGGTGGGATTTCCTATCAGCATTCACAATTCAATCGCGCTGTCTCGGCAAAGCGTCAACCTGGGTCCGCCTTTAAATTCTTTATTTACCTGACAGCACTAGAAAATGGTATTGAACCTAGTGAGAGATTTATAGATGAGGCAATTTTTCTAAAGCAGGGTAGGGGATTACCCATATGGAGCCCTCGTAATATTGATCGCAAATACCATGGTGAGATGACGATGGAAGAGGCATTTAGCCGCTCTATAAACACTATAGCAGTTAAGATATCTGAGCGTGTTGGTGTGCCTAAAGTTGCTGCGATGGCACATAGACTTGGAGTAACCTCTGATATTCCAAATCTTTCTAGCATAGCGCTAGGCACCGCTGAGATGAGCCTTTTAGAGATGACACAGAGTTTTGCACATATAGCCAACTATGGGCAAAAGGTTAGGGCATTTGCAATCACAAAGATAACGGATGATCAGGATGATCTTATATATGAATATCCAGGCATTGAACCAGAGCAGTTAGTAGATGAAGACACTGTAGCTAAAATGCGCGAGCTACTGCGCTCGGTAATTGTAAACGGAAGCGGTAAACGCGCGGCAATTTCGGGCAGGGACGTATACGGGAAAACTGGTACAACACAGGAACACCATGATGCGTGGTTTATAGGGTTCACTGGTGATATCGTTACCGGCATTTGGATCGGAAATGATGATAACCGTCCCACAAAACAACTAGGAGGAGCAGGTCTACCCGCTCTTATCTTCCACGATTTCAATGAAACCGTGGGTGAAATAGAGAAAACCAAACTCACCAGTGATTCTATTCCTTGGAATAAAGAGAACATATTTGATGTGATCTTTGGGAATAACTAACCTGCATGACAAAGCCTTTCAAAATGAGTCATTCTGAACTCGCTTCAGAATCTTTCAAAGAGGTGAAGAGATGCTGAAATAAATTCAGCATGACAAATCACAAAAATATTTTCACCAGGGACTTCCATTGACCTCTATGTGTCAAGTATACTAATAAATATAAGATCAGGAAAGTATGCTTAAACTTAAAAATAATATCCAATAAAATAGTCATTCTGGATCTAAGTCGATATGATCTCTGAAAAAATTACCACATTGCTCTAAACTACTATTTAAACTACAATAACTACAATTAAATTATGAGGTATGAATTATGAAAGATATGCTACAGCTTGATAAAAAAGCTCTGAAGAATTGTGCGAGACACTCTACTTTTGTTAGGCACCAAAGCATAGCTGATTGCTTTGATATATCTTTTACATCCAGCAATGAATCTATACCAGTCTCTCCTCTTTTAGTGAAATGCTTATTTGAGAAGTTGCCGGAAGTTTATACGGGAATGCGGAGAGAGGCGGTATATTATCAAGCTACAAGACTTATATTCTTAAACATTTATCGAGGTTTGAAGTATAATAGTGCTCTTTTAGCAGATAGTAGAGAGCAAAATCTACAAAAGTTAAGCAATGCTTATAACATAAGTATGGGAGAGTCTCTCGATATCTTTAAGTTTGTAAACCCCACACTTGCAAAAGACTCTCCAATATATCACCACCCGATTTTTTCAGATTTGCTGCTTGCTTGGACGGTATGTGGCAATGATGAATCTGCTAAGACAGTTACTTTATACTATCTTGAACAAATTAAAAAATTAAACCCTATTACAGAAGTACAAGCTTTTATACATTTGATACGAACCATGTCACCTGAACAGAAGAAGAACTTGGAACAGTTGCTGAATGGTACTAAAACAACGGGTATGTTCTTTTGGGAGAGCAAGATATGTAGTAATAGCCCTTATAACCTAAATCAGTTCCTAGAGATATTTAAAGAGGTTTTTGGTAAGAATATAGATTTCTTTCCATCTTCTAATGCACAAGTCAAACCAACTGGATATAATAAGAGTGATAGTAGCCACTTTCCTACCATAAAAGACCTGAATGAGGCCACGAAGAGAGGTGTTCCTGCTGGTGATAATGGTTTGAATGGCTTGCGAGAGCTGGGAGGGGACATTGTAAAAGGTTTGGAAGCTATAACTTCTGAAATACCAGAGGTGGATATTAGGTTAT
>CAYWJW010000069.1:0-6739 GCA_964458795.1 uncultured Candidatus Jidaibacter sp.
ATCGCGAGAATATGTGCTGGTTTAAGGGCCGTTCTAAAGCTTTTCGCATATTCTTCATTATACATGATATAGACAAGGCACTGCAACTTTCTTTCTTTAAGAAGATCATCTATTTCTTCACTTTTACTTAAACCTTTCACAAGGTCATCTATCAAAGCCTTTTTCTCTTCTTCTCCACCCATACTTGCAAGAGATACTTGCATTTCAAATGCATCTCTCTCAAATCCTGTCAACGCTTGTTTTACCTTAGCCATAATAACCTCCACTTTATATATACTTTCTAAATTCCTGGATCCTCTGCCTCTCATGATAGCGGTTTAGGATCGCTTCTAAATGTTTAAACGCGAGTTTGCTGCTTGCCAGTTTCCAGTTGGGTTTTCACTGCATCAGTACTCTGCATAACTTCTTTCTTTGTATCCGGCGGCATAGTCCTTTTTAGGCCGGTTATATAGGTTGTGATATTCATGAGCTCTTCGGGTGTTGGGATTATATCAAGTGCAGCAAGCAAGGGTGCAAAAAATGCGCGAACCTTATCACCAATACTCAATTCTTCACCAATCCCTTCTTTGGCTGCAGCTTTATCTAATGCATCTTTGGCTTTACCAAAAGACGCTAAATTAGGAGCATATAATATCACTCCTGCAATATCCCCACCTGCTACATCCACTTTAGCTCCAATTTGAGCAGCTTCATAGGCGGCTACTTTGAGCGCATTATATATACCTTTTTGTGAGTAGCTTTCCAGAATCATCCCTAGTGGGTATTCACCTTGAGCTACACAGTGTGTTTTATATGTATCGTTAAGTGCATCCAGCCTTCCTTGCTTCTCATCTTGTGTCAAGAAGTCAGTTCTGGCTTCAGTTGCTCTATGAGCATCACTCAATATTCCCGCCATACTGACTTTCAGTTCTACATTATTAGGGTCAGCTTGTAGCGCATGGTATATTCCTTTATTTAGCTCAGTAAATCTTGTAGGCCTTGAATCTGCAAGTACGCTACCTAGCGCTTTTGTAGCAGCTCCTTTATTATTAAAACTATCATACTGACTTTTTAAATCATCATAGCTTTGTATCACTGTTTGAGCGCCTGTTATAAAGGCCTTAAGACCTTCTTTGCTACCCTTTAATATATTATATGCGGGCTCAAGTTTTCCAGCTTTAATAAGCTGGGTGCGTGCAACTTCTTGTATACCTATTTCATCCATACCCAATGCTTTCAGCCTATTCTCAAACCCCACTAGCGTACCGCTTTCGATTAAGTCTGTTACAAAGGCGTCCTTTGCTTTAGCACCGAGTTGTTTAACTGCTTGGGTAACTTCATCTAGTTTGGCACTACTAGCTTCGATGCTGCTTAAGAATTTTTTTCTTAAATCAGGATCATGCATACCTATGCCTCCATATAAAGAAGCCGCTGCCTCTTTAATCATTCCGCTTTTTACTAAATACTCAAGAGACTTGGCCTTGGCATCCTCATTAACGAGCTCATTGCTGCCTATAATTATCGCTGTTGTTTCATCACGGATATTATCTTTCTCCCCCTCCTTAAACTCTTTCATTTCTTTTGATAGCTGCCCTATCTCGCGCCCTAAATCTCCAATTCTAGAAGCTTGACGCGATTCTACCGATTCTATTTTTGCTTCGGCAGCTTTTTCCAATCGTTTTCTGTCTGCTTCTACTTGCTCTCCCGTATCAACTTTTATGCCCTGCTCAGCACGATTAAACTGTTCTTTTATCTTCGCTATCTTTGCTTCAGCTTCTCTTTTTATTGTCTCGATATCTTTGGCCTTTGCCTTTTCATCACCAGCCTTTGCTTTTTCAAGCTCTTTTTGAGCTGCTAGTATCTTTTTATCAATATCAATAATCTTCGTTGCTGTGCGACCCAACTTAGCTTGGTTCAATTCAGTTGCCAGCGTATTCCTTGCATCTACTGTAAGCTTGAGATCTTCTCTTTTTTTTGCTTCTACCGCTGCATCAAGCTTTTTACCAAAAAATCCAACTTCATCATTTTTTCTAAGCTCTTCCCTCAAACTATCTATTTTTTTCGTATACTCTACATGTGATTCAACTTGACCTTCAAATCCTCCTCTATCTTGAACATTAGCAAGCAATTTCTCTCTATCAGCTTGCAATTTCTCAAGGCTCCTTTCTATCTTCTTAGTCTCTGGCCCTTTTACATTTAACTTAGCAAGACTCTCATCTCTCTTATCTTCTTCCTGTTTTATCCCATCATCTCTCAGCTTTGCAATCTCAGCTCTTTGCTTTGCTGCATTATCCACCCTTTGCTTTGTTGCATCTGGACCAGTTAATTCAGCAATTCTTTTATCTCTATCCTCTCTTATTTTTTTTATCTCTACTTCTTGCTCCATTGTTATAGCTTCTAACTCTTCTCCAACCTGCTTACTTCTCGCTTCCAGTTTGGCATATTTTTCATCATTTTTTTGCTTACCAAAATACTCAGCTTCATTCCTCCTATATAACCCAAACTCGGGCGGCAACAACACTGATATATTCGCAATTTCTTTGTTAAACCTTTTATCTGGTTCAACAAGCAGATAGGCAAGTTGTCCCCATTCTTTTTCTGCAACTAATTTATTTACGAGCTTTTGCTTATCATCATCGGTTATAGCGCCATTCGACTTGGCTACTACATCTTTTCTATGCTGCTGCAATGCATCTTCGAATTGTTTTGCATACCTAACATTTCCAGTTATATGCGCTATGTGCGCCCACTTCCCATCTTTTATAAGATTATCTATAAACGCTTTCTTTCTGGCAGCACGGACCTCAGGTTTTTCCTCTTCTTCTCCTATAAAATCTACATCGGCAGCCTCTGAAATTTCCATCTCAAACTCTCTTATATCTTCTACAGTCAAACCTAACCTTTCCTTCGCCATATCAACCCCACAGTTATTAAATATCTATCTAACAACTATGAAGCAAATTGGTTAACAACTGGTTAACGAGGAGTGAAATTTTTGAAATAAATAGTTATAGCTAACCTTCTCAGGCAGCCTTAGGTTGTTCTTGTTCTAGCTTTGCGTTGATCTCGGGGATGTTCAAAGCTATTACAAAGTTCCGCAGTTCCTGGCGTGCTGCAATTACTGAAGTATTAAGCCTAATCTCTTTGGCGGTAGCAGCATCGTGTAGAGTTAATCCATTTAGGAATAGCTCTTTGAATATTACGCGGTCACCGAATCCAGAAGCTATTCTGAAACCAAATCTCCTACTTAGGCGAGTAAGCGCGTTTTCTACGTTTCTTTTGTTTATAGCATCAAGCGTAGAAAGACGGTTACGCACCACGACCCAATCCAAAGCATCTGTTTTGGTTGCGGCCCGTTTCATCTTCTGCTCCCACAGCATCGCACTGTAAATACCTGGCTTAGCTTGATCAAAATTTTGCGCTTCAACAATTCCAATTAGGTCTAGATCTATGAAGCTATCGTTAATTGGAGTAATCACCATATCGGCAATCGAGTGTGCTTTGCGACTTAGCGCAGAGTCACTCCCTGGAGTATCGATAATTATGAAATCATGGGAGCTAAGCTTATTCACGGCTTCATTAAATGATGCCTCTTCCGTTTTTGCAGCCGTCATCGCATCCATACCTTCAACCTTGGCAATGCAGATATGCTCTGGCATCACGAGTGAGTTATCTCCGCGGTTGGCAAGAGTCTTAGCGCGGTTTTCTATATACCTGGACAAAGATTGCTGACGCGAGTCTATATCGATTGTCCCCACCTTAAATCCAAGTTTAAGTAAGCTGATTATTAGATGCATAGCTGTGGTGGTTTTACCGCTTCCACCCTTCTCATTTCCTACTATTATGACCTTTGACATCTATAATTCTCCATTAATTCAACTCACCTCAATGCTTAACACAAATTAACCATATTGCCAATTTATTCATTGAGCCATAAGAATCACTTTAATACCTCTAAGCACTAGGTCAGGTACTTGTGCATCAAACAATTTTTCATCTTTAAATAACCTTGAAAACCCGCCTGTTCCAATGATCTTACAGCTTTCTCCTGCAAAAGTTTCGCTTATTACATTTTTGATTAAATAAGTAAGCGCTCCAAGCTGGCCATAGTAAAGCCCAGATTGCATGCTGTGCGCTGTGGTTCTGCCTAAGAAACCTTTTGGCTTCTCTATCTCAGTCACGCATAATTTTTCTGCAGATTCAGCTAGTGATATTATTTGCGTCTGCAGCCCTGGGATAATTATACCACCTAGGAATTCATGTTGTTTATTCACCGCCGTTATAGTAGTGGCTGTACCCATATCGATTATTATAAGATTTTGATTTGGATAGTCGTGAAGAGCGCATGCGGCACAAGCTATTAAGTCCGCACCTATCTCATGTGGGTTCTTAAATTTGCTAACACTCACCCCGGTTTTCAAGCCAGCTTTAATAAAGATTGGCGTATGATTAAAATACTTAAGACACGCATTTTTAAGATGATGATCAATTGAAGCTACAACAGAAGCAATACCTATGTGTTTAATTTGCTCGAACTTAACTTCACGTTCGCGAAGTATTCCCCTCATGACAACACCAATCTGATCTGAACTCCAGGCTTGTTTTGTATTAAGCCTAAAATCCATAAGCAACTTGTTATCCTTTACTACACCTCCATGGATTTGGGTGTTACCAACATCTAGACATAAATACATAATATACTCCGTACATTTGAAAGATTAATATAATCATTGTCGTGCTGAATTCATTTCTGGACGACTAATCAAAATTAAATACCCCATAACGAATACCCCACTCAATGCTATGCCTGGCAGCAATATGTTTATGCCTGCAAGCATAGTCATAATAACCGGTGTAAGCCCACCGAAAATTGCAACACCTGCAGCGTTAACTAAAAGTGCTCCTCTACATCTTTCTTCTTTGGCAAATAACGTAACCACATAAACCCCGCTCAGGCTTGCGAACACACCTAAAAGCCCACCCATCAGGAAAAGGCTTATATAGGTGACTGATGTTAGCTTAAGTAGTAAGAGCAAATATAGTGGCATAACAAGGATCGCAATTGCTAATATGCTTTTACACAAAACTTTCTTATTTACTTTTCCTTTATATAAAAGACCTAGCAGACTTGCGGCAACGATAGTTCCAATTAAAGCAATTTTAGTTGTTTTGTATGCAAAGGTTATTTCGCATCCAAGATAGTAAGTTTGGAAGTTTACCAAAAAGCCATGCATAAAATATGAAAATACACCTAACATAGCACTTGCCGCAAATCCATAAGTAGCGGTCTCTCTGTTTTTTCGCACTATACTTACTACTGATAATATGCTTATAGGTGGTGACTTAGCTTCAACACCATCATCTTTTAGTAACTCTATACGCACAAACATCATAACTAGAATCATCCCTCCGCCAAGTGCAAATGGGATACGCCATATTAGCGAATCCATATCTTTCGATGCATAAGAACCAGCATAAAGAGCAAGCAACACTCCTATGCCACCAAATGCAGAGATTAACGCAGATGCCTGTAGAAAGTTGGTAGCACCCACTTTATCGAATGCGTAGATCTTCGAAGCAAGAACCTCACCAGATGCGCTAAAGCCTTGAAAAACCCGCAATACTATTAAAAGGATTGGCGCTATATACCCTGCCTCCTCATAAGTAGGTAGAAGCGCTATCGCAAGCGATGGGAATGCCATAAGCAATAAAGATAGTTTAAATATTTTACCGCTACCAAATCTATCTCCTATATACCCCCATATAATCGATCCAATTGGGGCTATAAGAAATGATATGGCAAAGGCTGAATACCCTATCAGCATACCATTTTCATGATTATTGCTTGGGAAAAAATGCCTACTCAATAACGGCAATAATACTGCAAAAAGTGTAAAGTCATAAAGTTCAAGCAAATTAGCAAAGCCGGTTACAGCAAGTACTTTAGCTTTTTTTAGAGCAGGTATACAACTTTGCTCATTTATATTTTGAGCGGAAGGTACTCGTATCATTCAAGTCCTCAAATAGTAAAAAAATAACAACAAATCTTGAGTGGTTTAATACCTACCCAGATTACTTAAGAGTTATATGCAATAAACAAAATAGTCATGCTTAAGCCTTTTTAACCCCTGATGAGATCCTCACGTCAAGGAAGAGCATAAGGTTTTTCCAGCTTTTATACACTTCTCTCATCTTATATTTATTAGTATACTTGACGTTTTTGGGTTATGGAAGTCCCTAAGTAAAATATTTTTTGACTATCAAGACGGCAGATCCCTACGTCGCTTCCGCTCCTCCACTAGTGTCCGGAATAAATTTAGCATTAAAAATATTTAAAAATACAATCAGTTAGACCTATTTTTGTCATCTCGCTGCTTGACAGCGAGATCCATATTAAGGCTTCATTAACGCTTATAATCGTTATAGGAAGTTAGTTTATGATACTTTTAGCAACAAAAATCTCTTAGTTTTCTGTTTAAACATGGACACCGCGATCAAGTCGCAGTGTGACAATTACTGATGTTGCGCCAGTTTTCTTATATATATTGTAAATTCTATATTTATTCCGGACATTAGTGTCCGCTCCTTCATCCTTCGCCTCAAATTGGCTGAATGCAAGGCAATACAGTGTCTCCGCAAAAACGTCAGTCAAACCATATGGTGGCCCCGGTGCTTTATACTCGGAGCCTCTCCATGTTTATTCACTACTCAACAATCTCAGCAACAACGCCAGCGCCTACTGTTCTGCCACCTTCTCGGA
>CAYWJW010000070.1:0-6140 GCA_964458795.1 uncultured Candidatus Jidaibacter sp.
AAACTGAGAAGATTCCAGAAGTGCGTGAAGGACATGTTATAGATACATTGAAGAGAATCACGGATTCATTAGCTGTAAGCGAAGTTTTAGGGCAAGGGGCCCCTAATAAAGAAGATCCTAGTATTTTAACACAACTAGTAACTACGGGCGATGTTAGGGTTTTAGAACAAATAGTTAATATAGGTGCCTTTAAAGATTTAGATCTTAATGATGATGTATTTAAGAGTAAAGATGGAAAGAGCCTGATTGAGCTTTGCGCATATGCGATGCAGGGTATCAATAATAAAGAATCAAAAGAAAATTATGATCGTATATATCAGATTCTTTTATATGGGGGCATAAATAGCTTATTGCAGGAGCTTCTTTATAACACAAATAAAAAAGGTGGATTGGCTGCTGAAGTTGCCGTTGGATGGTTTTCCACAATCACAACTGCGCTTTCTAATGTCGTTACATTTACTGGTGCTGATAATGCTTTTGGGTATCTTACGGAGTATGTCTCAACTTTAGGTAGAGATGCCGCGAATTATGCTTGGGACGGCTTGGCTGATAAGGTTGGGGCAGAGAATTTGGCCAGCTTTCATACTGCTGTAGCAGATGCTACACAAGGAGGAGCTAGTATGTCTGGGGCAGTGCTAAATTCAGCTTGGAATATGGTGCCGCAGTTTGATACAAGGATAACTGATACAAAGAAACGTGCACAAATTTTAAGTAAAGGTGACGATGCTATAGATAGGCTTAAAATACTTACTCAAGCTTTATCAACTTGTTCGGAGGCCTCAATGTCTTTGACTTTGCTTTTGTTGAGTAAAGTTAATCAAGATGCATTAATAACTGATTACAAAGACAAAAGGTTTCAAAATGCAGTAATTTACTATGCCGCTGGCAATAGAGATGACAAAGCGGTGATACTTTTATTAGATGACATATTCAGTAAAACTGAAATGCCAGCTAAAGAACGCGCTGAGATGATTTGCAAAATTGTAACAGCTGCTCTTACATATAATAATTATCAACTAGTTGATAACCTACTGCTATACTATAAAGCTAAAAATAGAAGCGATTATACTTTCCTTGCAGAAGTATCTGGTAATTCAGAACTAAAAATTGCATTTGCTAATTACCTAGAAGCCCATGATAAACCAGTTAAAGAACTGGTGGCGGAAGCTAAAGCTAATGTGGACATGGAAGCAAGTTTAATGATAAAAAAGCTAGAGCTCAGTAGGCAAGCACTAGTATATCATAAAGATGAAGAAGGAACCTTACTGCATACATTCGTTAAAAATGCTAGAGCAGACCAAGTTGAAAAAATGGTTAGATATGGCGTTGATGTTAACGTTAAGGATAAACAAGGTCGGGGGCATACTGCGCTATATTACGCTGCAACAGAGGGTGCAGCTGCTAATGAAAAGCAGGCAGATTACATAAAGATTATAGAGACCCTGATTTATGGAGAGGTGTACGATCTCTTTAAAGATATTGGGCATAATCTTGGTGCCAAAACTGAAGGCACATATTTGGAGAGCCTTGGTAAAATTTTTAGGGAATCGAGTGGAGCAAGTTTCCGTAGAATGACCAGCGAGCAAGCTAATTTATCAGAAGATAGAGAATCTATAGTCGAGATGATGAAATGGTTGCCACCTGAGACCCTTAACTTTGTTATGTTTTACTTAGTTAAACGTTGGCCAAATAAGGTTGTAGAATGGAAAGATCTCCTACTTGCAGCTGCAGAAAGTAATAAAAGTGAGGTAGAAAAAGGGACTATAACATCGTTTAAGAAATGGGTCGGTTATGCAAGTGCAGAACCTGATAAAGAGCTAACGGTTGCAGATTTGCTGACCGCGCATATTGCACAAGCACAAGAACACCTAGAGCTTTATAACAATGAAGTGAAAGAAAAATGTCTTACACAGCCAGGCTATCTTCCTCAAAAACTGCGTGAACTAAACAAAGGTACAGAAAAGCTCCATTTTAAAGGGTTCTATAAAGTTGCAAATGATGTGCGAAATGAAAAGATTAAGTTAGATGATGCTATAACTAGATATCATGGGCTTGTCGATACTTATTTCTCTGACAAAACTTCCGCGGAAAAAGGGCAACTTGAGGACCTTAAGCGAGCCATTACTAGCCTATTAAAGAATGGCAGCACTACAGAAGATCTTGTTATACCAGCGCAGAAGGATATCAAAGAGTTGATATGCGACTTAGCGGGGAAAATGTACAATCGAGAAGATGGTGAAAGAAAAAAATTCCAAGATGCAATAATGGAAATTAAACTTACCGGTATAATAACGCTTCAAGACCAAGGTGAGGCAATTATTGCAGGTATAAGGGCTGCAGGATATTATATGGTAGAGGCGGCATTCTTAAATAATATAAGACAAGTGTGTAATGAAAGTCCCGAGCTTCTTAGATGGCCTAGTAAAGGCAAGGTGTTTCATGGCGAATCCTTTACCCGTGCTAAAGTAGATAATCCCATTGTTTCAGTCCCAACTTCAACAGCTACAGTTCCAACCTCAGTTTCAACTACCCTTCCAGGAGCAGTTTTAAATTATAATGGGCAGGAAGATAAGCTGTATAAAATGATGATGGATAAGAAAGCTAAGTTAGATTGGCCCAGAATTGAGGCAGCATACGCTGCTGCAACGGGAGGATCATTTAAGCTTGGTAATAACGCAAAGACAGATTATGAAGCAGCAAACTCGCTTGATACTTTTATAAGAAATGCCAATGTAATGCTGCTAGGAGACACAAAAGCAAAATTTCTTATAGCTTTATACGCAGCAGTTCATAGTGGGGAGCAATTAGACAAGGCAGTTGCAGACAAGTATGTGCAAGAAAAATATACAAAACCTACCGTCAGCACTGCAACTACCACCGCCACTACCACCAGCACAACAACTCCCCCAGTATTAACTGCTAAGGAGCGTTGCAGGCCGAGCCATATATATAATGAATTGCCATCTGTCTTCAAAAGGCCGGAAGTGAAAGAGGTTCTACAAACTGTATATAAAGCTTTGCCAAAAGGTTATACAATTCAAGAAGCTATTAATAGATACCAAGTTGCCATAGAAAATCACTTTGATCATAATTACGGACGTAATGTGCTTGGTGAGTCTGTTAGCAATATAATAAACAATAAGGCAGTTGCTAAGTCTATTTCAAATGTCGCACTAAATAAGAAAGTAGCTTTAGATATATTGCGCTCTGTAGTGGAAAGATTTTATGGTCCAATTGGAGCCAAGGCGGATTCTCCTCATGCAATCTTTTATAACCGTCTAAAAAGTATCTATGAGAAAGATACAAAATTATCTGTAAAAGGTATTCTTGCAGATAAAGAGCTTAATAAAGATTATCCTAGGTTACAGGCCTTTTCTGGAGCTGCTTTAGCAGTTGAGAACGGTAGTCTAACTCTATCTCAGCTATCTGAGAATATGGAGTTTAAACTTAACCAAAGCATGTCTAGCAAAATAGGGGAAACTCCTACCACTATCACTGCATTATACGCTAGTGATGCAGAAGCTATATTTAATAAATTGCCAGACGTATTCAAAACGGAACTTGATATAAAGAAATTCTTGGAAAATGTGCACACCGCTCTACCTGAGAATTGTGGTATAGAAGAAGCTATTCTTTGTTACAAGAGAGCTATAGATGTTAACTTCGCAGATAATAAAGGAAGAACTGCTTTTAAAGAGGCAGTGGGAAATGCAATATTAGATAAGAAGTTTGAGCTTGTTCAGGATATAGATGAGAAGGATAAACTTGAAAGTCGTGATTTTACTTTTATAATTTCCATTGTAGCAGAGCAACTTTATGGTAGCATTGCGATTGCTTCTGTAAATGCGCAGAATGAGACTTTTATTAAAGATCTAGCTGATGTGAATGGCGAATTAACAAATGAGGCACTTAAGAAAAAATACCCTAACATAGAGGAATTTGCCAAGATAGTTGCATCTGTTGTAAACGGTTCAGTTGATGTAGGATCGCTAGAGCAAAGAGAGTTTAACCTAGCACCTGTCAGAGAAGCTAAAGCTAAAGAATCTAGCGCACTTGCAAGGGTATTAAATGTTTTAGGTTGGGCTGCTGGAAGTTTGGCATTTGCATATGCCATCTACCAAGGCGCTGGTATAGTGGCTCCTAGACTTCCAGAGCTTCCAGAAAAAGCAGCTGAGGTTGTCGCTAACTTGCCTGAAAAGCTCAAGTTCTACGGCCCGATGGCGGCATCAGTAGTAGCAGGGGGGGTGACTCATACATTCAACCCGAAAGTAGGCAAAGCATCTAATATTATGCCTAATATTTTATTAGTTGGTTCAGCAGTGCAACTTGGTTTTGAATACTTTGGTAACAATGAATATAAGCCTGCAGCTGTAACCTTTGCTGCAACAGCAGTAGGTGCCCTTATTAAGTACCTTATGTCGAAAGCCGTAGAGCCTGCTAAAGCGGGAGAAACTGCTGAGATCGTTGTTACTAAGTAAGGTATAAATTACCTATTGACACCTCTACCCTATGAGTATCTAATTAGGTTAGTTCGAGCGTAAGTCTTTGTAATCGCTCGCTTATCTTTATAAGGGGCTTTGAAGATGTCGATAGGAACGATTTTAATAGTTATTCTAATTCTCATGCTAATTGGAGCATTACCCACTTGGCCTTACAGTAGAAGTTGGGGATATCTGCCTGGTGGCTTTTTAACTACAGTGCTTTTAATATTGCTAATATTAAAACTTATGGCATATGTATAAAGCTTAGATTACTACCTTAATAGGAATATGCCAGAAAAGTCCACTCTTTCAGACCAATCCATTATTGGTTATCTGAAGACTTATTATGGTCTTAAGACCTTTGCTCTTGCACTGCTACCTCTAGGAGCGGATGCAGATGCACGAGTTTATAAAGCAGATACGGTGGATAAGTCCTATTTCATAAAGCTAAAAAGGGGAATCCATAATGATGCCAGCATTGCCATCATGAACCTATTAGCAGGGTTTGGGTTAAAGCAAATTATTCTTCCCCTTAAAACAATTAATGGACAATCAATTAAGCAGGTAGAGGGGCATACACTAATAGTATATCCATTTGTTGTAGGGAAGAATGGTTTTAACCAAACGCTCACAGAAGAACAATGGTACATATTAGGCACTGCACTCCGAAAATTACATGAAGTTGATGTGCCCATCTCATTACAAAGCCAGTTGCGGCAAGAAACTTACTCTCCCAAATGGCGAGATTCTGTTCTATCCATTTATGCTTATATTAATACTGAGCCTATTTTATATGGTATAGCACTAAAGCTATGTAATTTCATGGAAGAAAATGCAAAAACGATTAAGAGATTAATAGACTGCGCAGATCAGCTAGCTCAAAAGCTTAAGAATAATTCTCCCCAGTTTGTGCTATGTCACTCAGATATTCACGCAGGCAACGTACTAATTGATTCAAATAATGCGATCTACATAGTAGATTGGGACGACCCAATAATGGCACCCAAAGAGCGTGATCTTATGTTTATTGGGGGAGGGGTGGGCAATGTCTGGAATATGCCACATGAAGAAGTATTGCTCTATAGGGGATACGGAAAAACTGAAATAAATAAAACAGTTTTAGCTTACTATCGCCATGAAAGAATAGTGGAAGATATTGCGATATATGGTGAAAATATATTTTTTACAGAATCAAGTAACGAAACAAAGCTAGAAGATTATAATCACTTCAAATCAATGTTTGAGCCAAGAGGAGTAATAGAAATAGCCTTTGAAACATAAATCTATATTTAGGTATTACTTCCACATACCTGTAGTGTTACCAAACCTTTCACATAGTCCCTTGATGCATTTGTTATACATAGATGCAAGGTTATCTCGACATAAGTATATTGCCATGCTACTCATCAATAGCATGGCAACACTGCCCAGTAACCTAATTTTATAAGGTCGCTCAGCTTCTTCTTTTCCTTGCTTTTTCTCTTTTGCTGCGGATCTCCCTAGTGTATACTCTCCCATCTCTTTTCCTCCTATGCCTTTAGTTGATGATACCGCATTCATAATCTCTTCGTTGGTAGGAGGGGTAGATAAGGTTGTTGTCTTGGTTTCCATAGCTGTAGAGGCAGCAGTCTTATTTTTTTGCTCTTCTAGCCAAAGCTC
>CAYWJW010000071.1:0-6107 GCA_964458795.1 uncultured Candidatus Jidaibacter sp.
GCAGAAAAGGAATTTGAATCAGAAATGGCTGAGCGTAGAAAGGCCAACCAATCTTTGCTTAAGGAAATTTGGAAGAAGATAGTAGATTAAGCGGGGGAGCTTTGAGTAAAATTAGATATCAATCTACAAGTAAGTATGACAGTAGCTTTTACTTGATATCTCGGATTTTTTCGGAGCATGTTAGCTCCAAGACTTATCCTATTGTTCTTGCCGTTTTATGCATGATTGTTGTGTCGATTACAACAGCTATTAATGCATGGATTATGCAGCCAGCGCTTGATGATATATTTCTCAAGCGTGATCATAATATGCTTTACCTAATACCACTTGCTGTAATAATAAACGCTTTAATCAAGTGTGCTGCAACCTTTTACCAGACCACAACTCTTAAAGTAATTGGACAGAATATACTAACCGAGATTCAGCTTAGGCTTTACTCTCATCTTATTTATTCGGACATGCAGTTTTTAACGGAATATCCATCGGGCAACCTAATTTCGCGCTTCACAAATGACATAAGTGCGATGCGAAAAACAGTTACTGACACTATAAGCGGACTTATTGTAGATTCTTTTACAATAGCAGGTTTAGTTGCTGTTATGATGTATCAAAGTATGCAACTCACTCTCATAGCACTTGTAGTATTCCCCTTAGCCATCTATCCACTGCGTAAATTAGGGAGGCGCATGCGCAAGGTTGCGCGTAATATGCAGGAAGAACTGGCCGGCTTCACCGTTAGGCTTGATGAAACCTTCCAGAACACCAAGATAATTAAGTCTTATTGTCGAGAAGAATATGAGATTTCTAGAGCTGGGAGAATTATAGATAGGTTTTTGGAAATATATCGTAAGGCGGCATACATTGAGTCCGCTTCCTCTCCCATTATGGAGACTTTAGGTGCGCTTGCGGTTGCTGTGATTATAATGTATGGGGGATCGCAAGTGATTTCTGGCACCACTACTCCTGGGTCATTTTTTTCGTTTATTGCCGCACTTCTAATGATGTATAAGCCACTTAAGACGCTCTCTAACCTAAATACTTCGTTGCAAGAAGGTTTGGCTGCCTCAAAGCGTTTGTTTGTTATGATTGATGAGAAGCCCACAATCGTCGATGATGTAAAGCTTCCTCTTATACATTTCAAGAGTTATAATATCAATTTTTCTAAAGTTTATTTCTCTTATAAATCAGGGAAAAAGATATTAGATGGTATAAATATAGACATACCACAAGGCAAAACTATAGCTTTAGTGGGTAGCTCAGGAGGGGGCAAGACAACTATCTTTAACTTATTACAACGCTTGTATGACCCTGATTATGGTGACATTAGTATAGATGGCAAAAATATTCGTAGCGTAAGGCTTAAATCGCTGCGTGAAGCTATTGGTCTAGTAAGCCAGGAAGTTACACTTTTCGATGATACGGTTAAGGAAAATATTCGTTATGGAAGGCTTAATGCTACTGAAGAAGAAATAATAGATGCAGCTATGGCTGCAGCAGCACATGATTTTATTGTTGACTTGCCAGATGGGTATAATACCCAAATTGGCCAGCAAGGAGTTAAGCTCTCTGGGGGGCAAAGACAAAGAATAGCAATTGCCCGTGCTATGCTTAAGAATGCACCTATACTATTGCTCGATGAAGCGACTTCAGCGCTTGATAGTATATCTGAAAAGCAAGTTCAAATGGCTTTAGAGTATCTGAAAAAAGGTAGGACTACTATTGTGATAGCACATAGGCTCTCAACTATTGAAAACGCAGATCTGATCTATGTGATTTCTGATGGTGTAGTAAAAGAATATGGTACACATAAAGAATTGCTTGAAAATGGCAACGAATATGCGCAGCTTTATAAGAAATACAAAGATGAAAAAAAGCATTGATGCTAAGTATAAATAATCTTTCAATAGTCTATAATGACACAGAAATAGTTGCAAATTTTGGTGTATCTCTTTTTGCAACTTGTGCGCTCAATATTTATGGAGCAAATGGCAGTGGCAAATCATCAATATTGCGGCATTTTGTTGGCCTAGATATTATAAAACACCAGCAGATTTTTTATGATCAAATCGATGTTTTCGATCACTTACAAGAATACAGACTAATGAATGAGTATGTGGGGCACAACCTTGGTCTGAAAGATAGTCTTAGCGTTTTGGATAACCTGTCATTTTGGGCTAGGTTATATGATAATGAGTTGTTATTGGCTCCTGCTGCTCACACCTTTAAACTAGATGAATATCTTGAACGTAGAGTCTCAGAACTTTCTATGGGAACTAAAAAGCGAGTGGCTCTTGCAAGGTTATTAGTTACAAACTCTACCCTTTGGTTTTTAGATGAACCATTTGCCAATTTAGATAGTGAATTCCGGGAAGTTATGATGAACCTGATAAGAGCCAGATGTGAGCAGAACGGTATTGTAGTCTTTACCAGTCACGAACCTATGACACAGAGCTTTATAACGAACCTTTGTATTGAAGATTTTAGAGGTGAAAATGCTTAAGAATTTAAGCAAACATAGTGTATTTTACTTGTTTGGGTTTTACCTTAAGATCTTGTTTAATGACATAGCTTCCATATTTTCACCAATATACTTTGCAGGTCTCTTGCTTATTATTTTCCAAATTGCAGTCGGCCCTCATAAAATCACAGCAGATACCATTGTTGGTATTACGCTCAGTACTGTTGTACTGAGTATAGTTATGTCTGCTGATCGACTGATACAGAAAGATAAAAAGGATGGGATGCTGGAGATGATATACTTAAGCGGAATAACTCCATACGGGTTTATTATGGTTAAGCTCGTTCTATTCACTTTAATGGCTTTGTTAATTGCAATCTCTGTTCTTGCAACCGCATCTATAATGTTTGCAGTCAGATACGAATTTTTTTTGGGTATGATCATACCTGTACTTATGTTGCTTCCGATCGTTTCTGCAGTAATTTTGTTCATATCGCTAATTACGTTAGGATTTCCTAACAAGTTAGTGCAGTATATTCTTTCATTACCTCTTATGGTTCCGGCACTTATATTCTCAGCTAATGCAATTAGTGATGGAGTGTATATTATGCTAATGCTCGCGCTAAACTTTATTTATTTACCACTATTTATTTTCTTTTCTAGGGTAGTTTTAGGGGAAGTGGTTGCTAGGCTTAGGTGAGATATAGGGCACAGTATAATAAAAATATTTAAGTTTATTACATTAGCGCTTGACAAGCTAGATTATGAAAGTAAACATCATCAAGGACAATCAGTTATCAGGAATCATAATGAAAAAGACATGTTTGGCAGCCGCCGCACTCGCCCTACTAACTCTCAGTGTAGCAAAAGAAGCTGCTGCGACTAATGGATATTTTATGACTGGATCTGGGTATAAGGTGCAAACGGCAGGCGCCGGTTCAGCTGTTTCAATGGATGGTACAGATGCTGCTGTAAACCCAGCTTTGATCGCCGATCTAAGAAATGAATTTATCATCTCATTGGGTATTTTTCATCCAGAGATGCGTATGGACACTTCTGCTGCCCCTGTAGGAAATCCTGCAACCGCGGGTTGGTCAAATGGAAATATTAAGAACTACTTGGATGGTTCAATAGGCTATCGCGAATGCATTAATCAAAGATGGTCATTTGGGGTTGCTGTAACCGGTTCTGGTCTAGGTGCAAAGTACCCACAGCCAGTAGTTAATCCTCTTTTTTTGAGGACGCCTAGTGATACTGAAGTAGCTTATCGTGTTGTAATGGTATCCCCTACCCTTGCTTATAAGTCTTGTAATGATAAGTTCTCGGTGGGAGGATCTGTGATCCTAGGGGTCTCAGACTTTAAATCAAATACTATTATCGCACCTACTGATGGGATACCCAGTTTCCCTCAAACAGTTGGTGATAATCACCATGACCAAGCCTTAGGCATAGGTGCGCGCATCGGGACCAAAATACACGTTACTGATAGATTTGACCTAGGTCTAACTGTTGCAACGCCTGTTTGGTTCCAACGCTTTGATAAGTATAAAGATGCACTTATAAGCAGTCTTAACTATCCAGCAAATGGTACGGTAGGGGTGGCCTATAAGCTAACGCCTTGTACTCAGGTTTTTGCTGACTATAAATATATTTACTTCAGAGGAGATAAGCTTCTTAGAAAAACTCCTCAGGAAGGTGGATTTGGCTGGAAAAACCAAAATGTCTTTATGATAGGAGCTCAGCATCACTTCAATGATAGGCTGACCGGACGTGTTGGATATAACTATGGAAAAACACCACTTGCTAAAGATAAAGTATTTGCAAACGTACTAGTTCCAATTGTTGTAGAGCATCACATTGGAGCGGGGCTAACATATAAGATTAGGAGATGCGATGAGATTTCTCTTGGCGGATATTTCGTGCCGCGCAAAACTATGACTGACCCAGGTACGGGTGATTCGTTTAGTCAAGCTGGTAGGGGTACAAGAATTTCTATGTGGCAATATGACGTTCAAATCGCTTGGAAGCATAAATTCTAAAGTATTTCTCTTGCCTTCACCTGCATTTGCAAGTGAGGGCGATTACCTGAGTTTAATTCTAAGCACTCATTCATTTGAGGGGTTCGGTAGAGTTGCTGACTACAGTTTTCCTATCTTATATTTATTAGTATAGTTGACTTATTAAGTGCGCGGAAGTCCCGGGGCAAAATATTTTTTTATGCCTCTTGTCCTTATAGAAGCTCTCTTTTTAGATATTACATATCAGCTTATTAGCTGAATTTTTAAAAAAATAATATTATTTTTTTCATATAGGGTATATTAATAGATAAGGATACTCAAAAGGTAATAACATATGCTTACAGGAAAAAATGCTATTGTTACTGGTTCTACCAGCGGAATTGGTTTAGCAATTGCAACTAGGTTGGCCAAAGAAGGGTGCAACATTATGCTTAATGGCTTTGGCGATAAGCATGATATAGAAAAAATCGAAGAGACGTTAGCGCACATAAAGTCAGCAAGAATAGAGTACTCATCTGCAGATATGTCTAAGCCTGAAGAAATTGAACAGATGGTTAAAGAGACAAACAAGCTGTTAGGAGGCGTAGACATATTAATTAATGATGCAGGGATTCAATTCACTGCACCTGCTGACCAGTTTCCAGATGATAAATGGGACGCCATAATTGCTATTAATCTCTCAGCCGCTTTTCACTCTATTAAGCATGCGCTCCCCATCATGCGCACAAAGAAGTCAGGCCGTATTATAAATATCGTTTCTGTACATGGGTTGGTTGCTTCCATTCATAAAGCCGCGTATGTAGCAGCCAAACATGGACTTGCAGGACTTACCAAAGTGGTTGCGTTAGAAACAGCAGAGGAAAACATTACTTGTAATGGAATTTGTCCTGGTTGGGTTTTAACACCACTAGTGCAAAAGCAGATCGATGATAAAGCTAAGCAAGAAGGAAGAGATACTAGAGCTGCGATAAACGAAATCCTGGAGAAACAACCAACTCGACAGTTCGTAAAGCCGGAAGATATAGCAGCTTATGTTGTTTTTCTATGCGGCCCTAATAGCGACTCAATTACCGGCGCTACCCTTACCATTGACGGCGGGTGGACAGCAGAATAAACAAGTATATAGGATATAACTTATGGACCGTACGCAAATTCTCAATCTCTCTGGTATGCCGGCACCGGCTCCAAGTTATCCTAAAGGCCCATACCGTTTCGTAAATCGCGAATATTTTACCATTACGTATGAGTCTGATCCAGATGCAATAAGGCAGGCAGTTCCTAGTCCGCTTGAACCTGCTAAAGGTAATCTGATCGCCTATGAATTCATCAAAATGCCTGATAGTTCAGGTTTCGGAGATTATACAGAGAGTGGTATTGTAATTCCCTGCTTATTTAATGGTGAGGAAGTAAATTTTACTTGTCAGATGTATCTTGATAATGAGCCTCCACTAACGTGCGGTAGGGAGATATGGGGGTTTCCTAAAAAATATGGTCATCCAGAGTTAAAAGTCATTCATGACACCTTAACCGGTACGCTTAAATATGATGAGGAACGTGTAGCTATGGGCACAATGGCTTATAAACCTGAAAATCTCATCGCTGATCCTATGCATGATGAAATGCGTGACCCT
>CAYWJW010000072.1:0-6099 GCA_964458795.1 uncultured Candidatus Jidaibacter sp.
TCTGGCTGCAAATAATATTAAAAACAGCGGCTCGATACTGGCTGATAGCAAGGTGCTACTCAACGCCGATAATCTTACTATTTTGCATAGGGGACTTCCATAGACAATGGTAAGTCAAGTATACTGATAAATATAGGATGAGAGGAGTGAAAAGATGAAGTACCTAATTTTATCAGATCTTTAAGTAAGTAATGTGTGCATAGTTCAAAGATATGTTACTAGGGTGCAAATATTGCACTAAGAATATGTTAAAAAATAAGCTAATAAATTGATATTAATATAACAATAGCATATAAAAATGCTGATACCAAAAAGAAGATTTAGGAATTCAGAAAAAGAAAAGTCAATGAGGAGATAATAAGGATTTCTGTGGTTAATAAAAAATATTTAAATCAGATAATTAATGCTTTTATTAACATTATCTTATCGATATTTGTATCCGTAGCCTTAGGAGCTCAGGGAGCAGTAGCGGTAGGTGCACAAAGTGGAGTTACCGCAGCTGTTACTAGTACCACATCCGGAATTACCAAAAATGCTGTACAAGAGGGTAACCTTAAAAAAGGAATAAAAACAACTTGGGCTTTACCAGATAACATAAAAAGCTGTAAGTATATCAAATTTTGATTACGATATATGTAGACACTAGAGGTTAACTTGAGCTCAGGTAATAACCATACACATAATCACAGTCATGCCCCTTCTGACTTTGGCAGGGCATTTTTTATTGGCATCTTACTTAATACTATCTTTATAATTGCCGAAATCATTTATGGGATATATGCCAATTCGCTTGCGTTACTTGCGGAGGCGGGGCATAACGCTGGTGATGTGCTTGGTCTCTTCATGGCATGGGGAGCTATAATTCTTGCCAAACGTGCGCCATCTGACCGGTATACTTACGGATTGCAAAGTTCATCTATCATTGCTGCACTTGCTAATGCTGTATTATTACTCGTGACCTGCGGTGGCATAGGCTGGGAAGCCATACAGCGTATTATTGCAGAGCCTGTAGACACTTCCAGTACTACTGTAATGGTGGTAGCTGCTATAGGTGTTTTAGTTAATGGTGTTACGGCATGGTTATTCATGTCCGGTATTAAAGATGATCTAAACATAAGGGGAGCATTTTTACACATGGCTTCTGATGCTGCTATCTCTCTTGGCATAGTTATCACGAGTATAGTGATGCTTAATACTGGTTGGACATGGCTTGATCCACTAGCAAGTCTTGTTATTTCTATAATTATAGTGATCAGTACTTGGAGTTTGCTCAGAGATTCTATGGATCTTGCTCTTCACGCTACACCTAAGAATATCAACATCTCTAAAGTTAAAGCCTATATCACCGGCTTGAAAGGAGTTAAAGAGATGCACGACCTTCATATATGGGCGATTAGCACTACTAACGCTGCGCTCTCAGTTCATCTTCTCATGCCAGGCGGTTACCCTGGAGATGCGTTTATTAAAGAAGTTACGGACACACTAGAGCATGACTTCAAAATTGTGCATGCTACTATTCAAATTGAAGTTAGTGGAGAAGAGTGCAACCCTTGCACCTGATAAACTATTATACCAAATCCCATAAATAATTAAGGGAATGCGCGATAGATTTTGGTTTTTTGGGAAGTCGCGGAATACCTATAATATTGTACATATTTTAGGTCTTCAGCGATAACTGAAAAAACCAAAAGATGAAGCGCATTCCCTTAATTATTTATGAGTTTTGGTATTAGATGGTAAAAAGCCCAATCGCCTATAAAAAGTCAATCGGGCTTTGATAGTAAATTATTTAGGGTTACTTAAGCATTGGGCTTTTTAGGAAAAGCTCTACCAGCAAAGAAACCAATTGCAGCACCTATAAGAGTAACTATAGCGATCTTCATGCCACCACCTGAGTGTTTTGCTGGCTCTGACTCTGCTGATGCTTGTAGATCTGTTTCTTCTTGGGCTACAATTTTCCAAGCATTGTCTTCATATTTAACCACTGTAAGTCCATACATTTTGGCTTTAGGAGTTGTTTGCCCTTCTTCAAACATATTATAATATGAGCCAATAACAGCCACACCTGGAGCTAACTCTTTTACCATATCAACTTGCGCTGTTACAGTATGCCTTTTAGGGTCAGCAAAGATATTAACTAACTCTTTTCTAAGCTCATCAGAATCTTTTACGATGCTACCTTTAGCTTTAACTGCCAAGAAACCATCTTTTGAGAAGGTAGAAACTATATCTTCAACTTCTTTGTTGTTAAAATGGTTGACGAGTTTATCAATAATAGTCCCATCAGGTTTTGGAGCTTCCAATATTACGGCAACTGGAGCAGATACGCCACCATGTTCTATGGTTACAGAAGTCGAGCTCTGTGGAGAGGTATCATACCCACTAGCCGCTGGAACAGCATTATGCTCACCCATTGAATCCGTTGTCATAGGAGCTTTTGGAGTCTCAGCAGGTTGTGTTTGATTTGTAGCATCATTCGGTGTGCTGACAGCGCTTTGTGCAGAGACTGCAGTTGCACCTGAAACTATTGCAGCTCCTAATAGAACTGCTGATAGCATTGTTTTTTTTCTCATTTTGTCCTCAAAAAAATTAGTATCTATAACGTATATTAATACTTACACCATAATGCTAATATGTCTATAATCATTTTTTCAATATTTGCCATCATGGTTTATTAGGTTCTGAGTGCCTTAAGAGCTGGTAGATCAAAAGATTCCAACCATTCTAAAAAGGCGCCGCCGGAGCTAGAAAGATAGGAGAATTTTGGTGGGTTGTCTAACTCGTTAATCAAAGCTAGAGTATCTCCTCCACCAAGTATACTCTGAATATCTTTCAACTCTCCAATTGCTTTTGCAAGCGCGAGACTTGCTTTTGCAAAACGAGGATCTTCATAATAACCAAGCGGTCCATTCCAAAGCAACAGCTTTGCACGCTTTATATAACCCATAAAGATTGCTACTGATTTAGGTCCTATATCAAGAGCCTTGGCTCCGGGTGGCAAAGATCCAACCTCAAATATCTTTGAGTCTCCACCTATCTCGCATACTAGGTCGACAGGCAGAATAAGCTTATCTTCATGAAGCTTATAAAACTGTGCAGCTTGCTCCACAAATTCCTCTTCTACAAATGAGTTTGCCATATCAAACCCTAGTGCTTTCAAGAAGGTATTCGCCATTGCACCCCCGATTATAAGCTGATCAGCAGTTTCTACAAGTGAATGGAGCACCTTGAATTTGGTAGAAACCTTAAGACCAGCAATTATAATAACTTTGGGCGATAACTTTGGATCCACGGATTTTTGTAGATTCTCAAGCTCTGTCTTTAGCGCAAACCCCGGATAGGCAGTGATAAACTTAGTGATTGCGCACATGGACGCATGCTCGCGATGACTGCTCGGGAAAGCATCATTCACATAAATATCTCCAAAACCAGATAGATATTTTGCAAACTCCGCATCATTGCTCTCCTCACCCTTATAAAACCTTAAGTTCTCAAGCAGCAATATTTCTCCTGCCTTCAAATCAAAACTTGTTTGCACGGCAGATGGCGCATGTAAATCTTCTATAAATAGCACTTTAGATTTATAAGCTTTCTCGAGTACTGGTACTAAGAATTTAAGCGAGTACTTATCACTCGCGATACCTTTAGGGCGACCAAAATGGCTGATCAAGATTATCTTAGCTCCCTGGTTTTTTAGATACTCTATCGTAGGTAATATCTGAGTTATCCTGGTTAAATCAGTGATCTCACCATTGTGCATAGGCACATCAAAGCACGTACGCAGTAAAACCCTAACGCCTTTCAAATTAATGTTCTTTAAGTCTCGCATAACTCATCCATATATGACAAGGGGTTGTAACTGCGGCTCATATTACCACAATAAGCACACCTATCTCATCTTATAGTTACTAGTATACTTGACTATTTTGGCCGATGGAAGTCCCTCAGCAAAATAAAGTTTAGCTAAATTCTGCAAAACTAGTACACATCAGCGCTTAGCTTTAAAGAACTCCTTAAGAACATTCCCGCATTCATCCGCCATGATGCCACCAAAAATTTCTGGGCGATGGAAGCAGGTTGGTTGGTTATAGAGCCTGGGGCCATTTTCAACTGCGCCAGCCTTGAAGTCTGAAGCACCAAAGTAAAGTCTGCGAATCCGCGCATAGGAGATGGCTTGAGCGCACATAGGGCATGGTTCCAGTGTCACGTAAAGATCACACTTTTCAAGCCTAGCTGCGCCTAAAATTCGGGCAGCTTCGCGTATCGCAATGATCTCAGCATGAGCGGTGGGGTCGTACTCGGTTATGGTGAGGTTATGTGCTGAGGATATTATCTGTCCATCCAGCGTGATTACGGCCCCTACAGGAACTTCATCCGCAATGGCTGCAGAATTGGCTCTCTCAAGCGCGAGTGTCATAAAATGATTATTTAGCATCATTTGTTATTCATTTTACTAATTTGTCAATTATACTATAAGTCTATCGGATTCTGTAATGATTTTATATATTGGTATGAAAAGTGTGTTTGACTATATCATTGCAGTCCTAGTTCTTGCGTTATTCTCCCCACTTCTGTTGTTGGTGGCGCTTGCAATTAAGCTGGATAGTAAGGGGCCCGTATTCTACTTGCAAAATAGGGTTGGCAAGGGGGGGAAAGAATTTAAGATTATAAAATTCCGTACGATGAATAAATCCATGGGAAACGGACTTACCTCTGGTCTTGCAGATCCTAGGATAACAAGGGTAGGACGCATAATTAGAAAGATGCATCTAGATGAGTTCACTCAGCTTATCAACGTGTTAAAAGGGGACATGTCTCTAGTAGGTCCTCGTCCGGAGATTTTAGAATTTACAAAACACTATCCAAAATTATGGAGTGTAGTGCTTATGTGTAAACCTGGTATTACAGGGCTGGCAGCTTTAAAATGTGCCGATTACGAATATGCAACTCTTGCGAAAACTGGCCGACCAGAACAAGTTTATATTAAAAAAATCCTTCCAAAAAAATTACGCTACGATGCATTTTATGTGGCAAAACGGAGCATTGGCTTTGATATGTTAATTATTTTTTGGACTATTAAACGGTTACTAGTAAATATTTTTTAACATTTATTTCATCAATACGCTACGCTTCGCAATATATGGGGGATATAGCCGAGAAAAATTTTTTATAAGAGGACTTCCATAACCCTGTTTTAGTGTGATATATTAATAAATATAAGATCAGATAAGTGTAAAGATGTATTAACACTTTCAGTATATAACATTTTATTATATAATTAGGAAAATAATATGGAGATTTACTAGTGACTATTTATAACTTCACAGATGAAAATTTTGAACAAAAAGTTACTAAAGCAGATGGCTATGTTTTAGTGGATTTCTGGGCCGAATGGTGTGGCCCATGCCGACAGCTCGGGCCTGTGGTTGAGGAGTTTGCAGCTGAAATGATTGGCAAGCTTAGAGTGGGCAAGATGAATGTAGATGAAAGCCCAGAAACCCCAACCAAGTACGGAATAAGGGGGATACCAACTTTGATACTATTTAAAGATGGTAAGCAAATTTCTGTCAAAGTTGGCGCTATGTCGAAAGCAGTTCTTGCTGAATGGGTTAAATCGGAAATCAAATAAGTGTTAGAGCAACAATTCTTCTCAACACAGATTCCATTGCTACAAAAATCTATAGAGGAACAGTTTGGGGTTTCGGTAAGCATAGGGGCTGAGCTAGAATTTTACTTAAGAGCGGATTCCAGCGAGCTTGCAAAGGAACTCTTAGGAGAATTAGCTCTCAAGTGTTTACGTCTAGAAAAAGAGAGAGGTGAGGAGCAGCACGAAGCTGTCTTTTGCTATAAATCCACACTTTCAGAGCTTATAAAGCAAATTCATGATATGAAGAAAGTTGCTGCCGCAAAGGAAGGTTGTAGAGCTATTTTTGATGCGAAACCCTTCCCTGATGACTACGGTTCAGCGCTGCATTTAAACCTTTCATTACACGATAAGACAGGGGGCAATGTATTTGCTACCACTAATATTGATGAGAGCGAGATTATAGGTAAGGTGCTTTCGGGCTTATTCAGGCGGGAAGAAGGCGCGGTAATAGT
>CAYWJW010000073.1:0-5902 GCA_964458795.1 uncultured Candidatus Jidaibacter sp.
GCCGCGATCGGTGCCGCGCTCCACGCCACCGGAGTTAAAATCTGGAATTACCTGCAAGACTGTAAACTTAATACTCATTATTCTAACTCAAGTACAATGAAACGGCTTGATCCTGCACGATTAATTAGGAAAGCTATATCTTTATTGCCAGCTTTTTTCGCGCTATCAATTTCTTTGATTGCCTGAGCTGCTTTCGCAATCTTCACGCGATTGACCTGCATCACTACATCGCCTGGCGCAAGACCAGCATCTGCTGCTAAAGAACCGCGACTAATACCAGTTATGATAGCTCCATTAACGCTAGGTTCGATTTTGAACTTTGCGCGAAACGCCGGAGTAATATCATCGAGTTTGATACCAAGAGTTGAATCAATGGTAGCCGTGCTTTTTTCTTTATTTTTTTTCGATTCAACTTCATCTAATTTATCATTTAATTGTTCGATTGTAATAGTGAGTTTCATAGGCTTTGTATCTCTAAGCAAGTCAACAGTGGACTTTTTACCTATTTTTGTTTCTGCAACAATCTTAGATAACTTTTGTGGTTGAGAAACAACTGTACCATCAAAGGCAGTTATTACATCTCCAACCTTAACTCCCGCCCTATCAGCTGGACTTCCTTTCATAACTTGTGTTACTAATACACCTTTAACATTAGGAACACCAATATTTTTGGCAAGATCCTCTGTTAATGACTGGATACCAACTCCTAGCAAACCACGTATGATTTTGCCTGACTTTTTAAGCTGTTCTATAACAGGTTGTGCCTGGTTTGATGGAATAGAAAATCCAATACCTATATTGCCGCCAGAAGTAGATACAATTACAGAATTTATACCAATAACTTCGCCAGCAAGGTTTATCATTGGTCCACCTGAGTTACCACGGTTTATTGAGGCATCAGTCTGAATTAATTCATCGTATTGGCTAGCAATAAGCCTAGATTTAGCAGAAATAATACCAGCTGTCACAGTGCCGCCAAGGCCAAATGGATTGCCAATTGCAATTATCCAATCCCCAACTTTTGCCTTATCAGCATCTCCAAATTTCAGATATGGCAAAGCAGTTTTTGACTCAATTTTTAGCACGGCAAGATCGGTCTTCTTATCACTGCCTATGAGCTTAGCTTTGAAAGTTTTATCAGGATCGTTTGAAAGCGTAACTGTGATTTCATCTGCACCTTCTATTACATGAGAGTTCGTTACTATAAAGCCATCCGGATGAAATATAAAACCTGATCCAAGCGAAGTAGCTTTGCGCTTTCTAGCCTCAGGAAAGCCAAATTCACGATCTAAGAATTCTTTGAAAAATTGGTCAAATGGACTTCCTTCCGGCAATTCTCCGCGGAGTTCATCAATTGGACTCTTTGCTTCTATGCTCTGGGTAGTAGAAATATTAACTACTGCAGGCATTGCGACTTCTACAAGGGGGGCAAAAGTTGTTGGTACTTGCGCTGCTTGAGCAAAACATAAATTCACACTAACAACTAGAGTTGCTGCTATAACCGTTGATTTAGCTAGTATTTTATGTAGTTGTAACTTCATAGTAAGAAGACCTTGTTAAATTAGTTTACTGGTTTTATGTTATATCAGATTTTACGAGCAAGTGAAGAGGTTATATTAATATGTCTAAAGCTCTTGATGATAAACCACAAGACCGCATTGATAGTAGCAACCACCTTCGGAACTTATGGCATTATTTCAGGCCATACCGACTGATGCTGCTTGGCGTTCTTGCCGCGCTTCTCCTTACTTCTGCTGCAGTACTATTGATAGGACAGGCAATAAAAATGTTTATTGATCTAGGTATTGCTCATGGTAATGGTGCTCAATTGGACAAAGCTCTAAGCTTCCTTTTAGCCACAATCATAGTTTTGGCTATCTTTACATTTTGTAGATTTTTTCTAATAACATTGGCAGGAGAGCGTATGATTACTGACTTGCGTCATGATATATTCGCACATGTACTCTCTCTCCCACCCAGCTTCTTTGAAAAAAATAAGTCTGGAGAGTTATTATCACGGCTTACCTCAGATACCACACTTCTACTCACATTAATAAGCAGCAGCTTATCTTTTACTCTACGCAACATTATAATGTTAGCAGGTGGCATAGTGGTATTAATTGCTACAAGCCCTAAACTTTCCGCAATGCTTGTGATTATCATACCAACGGTTATATTACCTTTGCTTATTTTAGGCAAAAGGCTTAGGACATATACCCGCTACTCCCAAGACTGTGTAGCCGCCTTATCCTCACAAGCAGAGCAAGCAATGGGTGCTCTTAAGGTCGTGCAAGCCTATCGAAGAGAAGAATATGAAATAGACAACTTCGATTCCTTATTGAAACAGCAAATGACATACGCATTTGATCGTATACTTTTACGTGGCATCCTTACCGCAACTATCATCTCACTCGCATTCGGAGGCATTGGTGTTGTACTATGGATAGGAGGTCATCAAGTGCTTAAGGGAAGCATGTCTCCCGGTGAACTTTCGGCATTTGTTTATGTTTCCATAGTGTGTGCAGGAGCTGTAGCCGCACTTTCCGATGTTTTGGGAGATTGGCAGAAAGCAATGGGTGCGACTGAACGCATATTTGAATTTCTTTCCACAAAGCCCGATATAGAACAACCTATACAACCGGCGACTTTACCAAATAAACAAGTTGGTAAAATTGAATTTTGCGATGTAGTATTCGGATATGACGCTGCAAAAAAGCGTAAAATTTTAAAAGGTGCAAGTTTCGAAATTACACCTGGAGAAGTTACTGCCATAGTTGGCAAATCTGGCGTGGGTAAGACAACAATATTCATGCTACTTGAGCGCTTTTACGATATTGAAGACGGACAAATCTTATTTGATGGTATAGACATTCGCAACTTAAATCTTAGCGATTTGCGTTCTTTATTTACCTATGTACCACAAGATTCTTATTTGTTCTCTACGACTGTCTATAACAACATTCTTTACGGAAATCCAAGCGCTACTCGCAAAATGGTGATTGAAGCGGCTACACAAGCTGGCTGCATGGAATTCATAGAAAGAATGCCAGATGGTGTTGACACATATTTAGGCGACAAGGGTTTTAAGCTTTCTGGTGGTCAAAAGCAGCGCTTAACGATTGCGCGGGCTATATTAAACGACCCAAAAATCTTACTACTCGATGAGGCAACTTCTTCACTCGATTCAGAAAATGAACAACTCCTACAAAAAGCTTTAAAGAACTTGATGCATGGGCGCACTACAATTGCAATAGCTCACAGGCTTTCCACGGTTAAAAACGCTGATAAAATCATTGTTTTAGATGGAGGTGTTATCGCAGAACAAGGCAAACATTCTATGCTCATTAAAAACAAATCCGGAGTTTATAGCCGTTTGGCTAAACTTCAGTTTGGGGAAGAACAAGAGTAGCTTTGTAGGCCAAGCGCAGCATATTCCCAAATCTTTTCTATGATTTTTCTGGATTTTACTCAATGAAAAATGATATAATGAATGTCAAAAATGAAGAGAGGAAATAAGAGTAATAAATGCAAGAGAAAAAAAAGAAAATTACCCCTAGTCAAGTTCTGCAGTATGCAATTAATCATCTTAAAGCTAAACATGGACTTGCAGATGTTGTAAATGGTGCTGGCGTTACCGTAAATGAAAGTGACTTAGCGTTGGAATATGCTATTTATCCAGAAAAGGATCAGGATTTAGATGATCCTTATGATAATAAAACTGAAGATAGTGAAAAAGAAAAAACGATTAACCTTTTTATCAGGCCACAAGCTAAATTTTATCATCTGATAGCTGTAATTGAAGCAAAACTTTCAGGTAAATATAAATATAGAAATATAGGGTATCCAATAGTAATGGCCGCTGATTCTCTAATTACCTCTATGAAGCTTGAGGGAGAGAAGAATTTTGATGAGCTTTTAAAAGAAGTGGAAAGTTATGTATTAGCGAACTTGGCGACTTTAGATGATGCCGTAATTAGCGTAGCACCTGAAGTTCTATTCTTACCATTGCCAAAGTCTGTGGACGAATACTACGAACATTTCAAAGTAAATGCCCAAGCATTGGGTAAAAAAATTCCTGCGGATTTACGCTCCAGTTTGTTGGAAAGGTTTGAAGATTTATTAGTTCATCTAATTATACATAATTTTTCAAATGAGGAGGTTAATACGACATTCCTGATGAGAGGTGATAAATATTTCTTCGATGCAATTTTGCACAAGGTATTAAATACCCTTCCATCAAAGTTAGAGAAGGATTTTGTTACAAAAGAATCAAGATCCTTACTCATGCAAAGGCTTGGTGATGCTCTAGCTAACTATGCTTTTTATTTATCTACGAACCTTCACGTTGTACTTGAAGTATGTGAGAATGCAGGGTTATTGGATGAGATGTTTGCTAAAGTCATCGATCTATTTGGTAAGATAACTATAGATCAACTTAAAGATGAGGATTGTTTAAGGCGCGCAAAAATAGTAAGCAGGTATTTAAGTGAACATGGACGGAGGCTTGAGTTATTTGAATGTCTAGGCAGCAAGGAGGAAGGGGGGGTAGATATAATGCTTGTTCTGATAAAACTCGATGTATTACATGCCTATCAGCTTACACCCCGTGAGTTATCCTTTATAGCAAAGAAACTTGATAAGGTAGCTTTAGAGGAAGATTTTAAAGATAAATACTATGATACTAACCCTAAGTTTTTCACCGCTTTCATTAAACATATTGAAGCGTTTATAGAAATAAATGATGATAAGTCTTATGGTAACTTAGTAAATGCCGTAGCAAAAATAAAGCCAGAGCTGAATCTAAGATTAGAAATAGCTAAAGCAAAGTTGGAAGCAATAGAAGATCTAGCCAAGCAAGAGGCAGAAGAAGCTCGAGCTAAGCTAGAAGCAGAAAAATCTCTAGCAAAGCGAGCAGCAGAAGAAATAGTTACGAGTCTATCATCTGACTTGAAGGTAACTAGCCTTCTTGGACTGGGTTTTTGTGCATATAGTTTTTATCCAAGTGCTCATGTTTCACCAAGCTTAATGGTTGGTAGCGTAGGTGCGTTATCATTTGCCTATCTTTCTAAAGAGAAAAACTCACTACTCTGCGCAACAACTGCATTAGTCGCGATCGTATTTGGATGGGAATCCAAACCACTTGCTGCGAGTGCATGCGTAATCAACCTGGTTATACATAGTAAAGATATATATAACTACCTAGTATCAAAGCCGCAAGGTGAGGGGGCAGAAAGGTAATAGGCGAAAAATGAAAAATATTTTGCATAGGGACTTCCATCGGGCAAAACTGTCAAGTATACTAATAAATATAAGATAGGAAAAGTGTGCAAAGAATCGTTATCCTGAACTTGTTTCAGGATTTCCTTATGGACGTATAAGATGCTGAAATAAATTCCGCAAGACCAAGTAAAGGCGAGGCTTTTCTATACCGGAATTGGTATTATATGGCAAATGTCACCCCTGTAAAAGTTCGTAAAGTCGGTTCCAGATTAGGCACATAGAGTTACAGGGAATTTGTTATTAATGCCCTGATGCATTCTGTGTTCATTATAGTACACTGCATAACCAGTTATGTAATGCTTTAATTCTTCAATGGTTTCAAATTGTTCTCCGGATAATAATTCATCTTCTATGGTCTTCCAGAATCTTTCTATCTTGCCATTGGTTTTAGGTGTAAAAGGCTTAGTATAGCGATGCTTGATATTGTAAAAGCTCAGCAACTTTTCAAATGGATGCTCTGGATTGTTCCTAGATGCAAATTCAGAGCCATTGTCACTCATTATCTCTTCGAATTCTATATCATAACGTTGCTTCATCCTGAGTAATATGCTGTTAGCTGCAAATGCTACGTTTATTGCTTTAATTGAGTCAATAACCTCTAACCAACAAACTCTAGAATAAC
>CAYWJW010000074.1:0-5862 GCA_964458795.1 uncultured Candidatus Jidaibacter sp.
AACTTCTTCCTAATATTCTCAACAATATCTAGCGCAGTACTTGACCATGTTAGATAGGTGTTATAGCCTAATCAAAAATTTACCTTGAGCTATGCCAGATCCATTTATTCCCTTTGCTCTTCCAGAAATTGGTGAGGAAGAAATTAACGCAGTAGTTACCTGCCTAAAATCAGGGTGGCTTACTACAGGCCCTTATGCCAAGCAGTTCGAAGAAGATTTTAGCAACTACATAGACCCAGGTACTAATTCAATAGCCGTAAACTCAGCAACCATGGGCTTACTTCTTGCCTTGGAGTACTTTGGTGTAAAGCATGGTGATGAAGTTATAGTGCCTACCTATACCTTTTCCGCTTCAGCCATGATGCCTGTACACCTTGGTGCAAAGCCTGTGTTTGTCGATATAGAAGAAAACTTCTTAAACATCGACCCTGCCAAAATCGAAGCTGCTATTACCTCTAAGACCAAAGTTATTATACCAGTACACTTCGCAGGTCTTGCATGCGATATGGATGCCATCAATGCTATCGCTAAAAAACATGGCCTTAAAGTCTTGGAGGACGCTGCTCACGCTCTTCCCACTACTTATAAAGGCAGAACCATAGGTGCAAGCACCAGTGATGCCACGGTCTACAGCTTTTATGCAACTAAAACCATAACCTCTGGCGAAGGTGGTATGATAGTAAGTCGCGACCCTGAATTAGCTAAGCGCGCACGCACTATGCGCTTACATGGGATCTCACGCGATGTTTTTGATCGCTATACCGCTCCCGGTTCTAAATGGTATTACGAGATAGTTGCCCCGGGTTCTAAATGCAATCTTACTGATATGGCTGCAGCAATAGGGATTGAGCAGCTTAAAAAGGTCAATAGATTCCACGAACGCCGCAAGCACATAGCCCAAATTTACTTGGAGGCCTTTAAAGATCTTCCACTGAAGCTCCCTGAACTTGCGCCAAACGGAGACATCCACGCCTGGCACCTTTTTGTCGTACGGCTTAAAGATACCAAAATTACCCGCGAAGAGTTCATAGCTCGGATGACTGAAGCAGGGATTGGATGCAGCGTACACTTCATCCCTCTTCATTTGCAACCATACTACCAGAAACAATTTGGTTACAAACAAGGAGATTTCCCAGTCGCCGAACATGCATTTGAGCACGCAATAAGCTTACCTATTTACACGAAGCTCACTGATTCGGAAATAAGCAGGATAATAAAGGCCGTCAAATCAATCTTCTGATCTGTTTTGTGCAAAAACTTTCTAATGTTAGTTGCATTTGCACGGATATGTTATATATTGATCTGCGCAAAAGCGGGCGTAGCTCAGTGGTAGAGCACAACCTTGCCAAGGTTGGGGTCGAGGGTTCGACTCCCTTCGCCCGCTCCAGTTGTTGGGGACATAGCTCAGTTGGTAGAGCATCTGCTTTGCAAGCAGAGGGTCATCGGTTCGAATCCGTTTGTCTCCACCACATCTTCGGATTAGTGCGAAGATGTGCCAGGCTAGTTATTTTTCACCTGTTTTAACAGGTGAAGGCCGTGTCTTTCCTCATTTTTTGTCTTAAATAACAGGTGGAAACACGGGTTTAAGGCCGATCAGCATCTCCATATTATGGAGACATAAGGTTAGTATACGGGGTTTTCTAGGCTTTTGCGCACAATTCTCTTATCTTATATTTATTAGTATACTTGACTTGTGGGGAACAATGGAAGCCCCTATGCAAAATATTTTGGCATAACATATATTTATTATTGAGCTCTGCTGTGTGCTTTGGCTTGAGAAGCTTTTGCTTCTATTTTACCTACAAAGCTTTCTTTATTTTTTCCAGATAACTCTTCAAATTCAGGCTGACTTCTTACTGCCTCATTAAGTTTCCCCACAGCACTATTTATGGTATTTTCCTGCTTTTCAGACAACCTGTTCCTACCGGAGAAATATTTCATTATTAGCATAATTAAGAGCCTAACAAAACTTAGTCCCTCCGGTCCTTTATGCTCTTCGGGCACTGCCTTGACTTTGTCCTCAGCGCTTCGCTTTGCAAACTCTTGCATCTCGGCTGGTTGTGACTGGTCAATGATAGACTCTACTTTAGCCTCAATATTATCTATAGTTATATCATGGCTTTCAATGCCTGCTATTATCTTACTTTCAAAGTTCTCTTTAAATTTCTTCTCCATATCTAAGTACTGGTTTATGACTGCTTTTACCTCATCATTACCCCTTGTTGCTACATACACCCAGCTTTCCTTTCCTTCTTTACCCTCTAATTTAACATGACCCGCAACACTTGCTTTATGAGGGTCTGCGCCATTCAGCAATAATATTCTCACCACTTCAGCGTTATTTTGTTTCACTGCAAGATTTAAAGTTATTTCATCAAAACCAGCACCCCTTGCTACAAGCTCTTTAACAATCTTAATGTGACCATTTTTGATTGCGAGAGTTAATGGAGACTCTGCTGATGTATTTCTAGCATTTATATCTGCTCCAGCTTTTAGCAAAATATCCACAATATCATAATATCCACCTTGTGCTGCAAACATCAACGCAGTATCTCCAGTTAGCATGAACTCATCAATTACAGCGCCACTTTCAACCAACTGCCTAACAGCTTCCGTATTCTTCATATAAACCGCCCACATAAGTGGCGTATAACCAACTGTATCTCTTACGTTAACATCTGCACCTGCATCTATTAGAGGCTTAACCTGATCTACTAACCCAAATTCTAATGCCTGTAATACAGCAAGTCCCAGATACTTCGGAGTTACCTCATCATATCTTGCTTTTATAGCGTTTATTAGTGACTCGTTACGAAAGCTCATTATGGTGGTTATCAACTCAGTATCATCATTTAACCATAATCCTTCCTGAAGTATCTCCATAGCAACAGTAATCTTATTTTTATTTTGAAGAGCAAGAGCCTTGTTCTTCGTGTCTCTTATAACAATGCTGTCAAGAGTTCTAAACAATTTGTCTAACTGCTCCTCATTATCCCTAATAAAATCTTTGAGTAGAGGATATTCTGTTCCGATGGCTTTCCCCAGGTTTTCTAACGTTTCTCGAGAGCAGTACTTAAACGGAGTAGCATCACCAACAAGGAGCTCTTCTAAATCCTCTACCGACACCTTTCTCTCTGATTCAATAAGTTCAGCAATTAGAGCTGCCTTATGTTTAGCCAAATACCTATATATTTCCACTTCCTTTGGACTAGGAAGGTTTGATATAGCTGCCCAATTCTCTTTAGTCACATTGATTGATGGATATTTAAGCAAAGTCTTCACCATCCCAACTTGTCCAAGCTCTAGAGCCTTAGAAATGAGCGTTACTCCTAAGTTATCAGGAGCATTAAGTACTTTTTCTAGCAAAACTCTGTCATCCTTAATCAATTCAAGCAGGTTGAAGGTAGCGCTATATAAATCAGCACTCTCATACTCACTATCCTTATCACTTGCTTCAGCAATCACTTGATGCAATATAGACATATTATTGCCTACAAGCTCCTTAAGTCTTGTTATATCTTTGTCTAATGTAGCTTTTAAGGCTTGCTTCATAATTCTTATCAAGATTACTTACCCCTTTATGTTATTAAATAATTATTAACAAAAAGTTAATACCAACCTTTATTCTGTTAAGCTGATAAGAAAGGCGATTGCCTTGCTGATCTCAAAATTTTTGTCTTTTGCTGAAAAACGCTTTTTGAGCAGTTCTGAAAAATTACTGCTATCCACATATTCTTCCAAACATGATTCATATAGTATCCTAAGTATATCTCTGGCTGCCACCACCATATCGTGTGATATCCCAGCTTGAGCTAGTGTCTCTTCAAAGTAGGGTGAGGGAAATTCAGAAGTTACCACTTCTTTTATAACACCATATGAAACTTCAGAATTTTTAGAAATGGCATAAATGAATGAATACACATCACCAGCAGCAAGATATTTCATAATAACAAGTTCGCCTAAGCTATGCTTGAAATAATAACTGTCCACCATGTTGGATAGCCTTTTAGTCAACTCAGGATGCATAACAAAATCGAAGCTGAACATGCCCTTACGCGTAGAGTTATATAGGATTTTATCATGATTAATTTCGACCCATGTTCCATGCACTTTCTCGCGCCACTTCTCATCTAATTCCACTAAAATTTTATTTAAGAGTCGTGTATCTTCGAATATCCTGCGGCAGAGCAGATCATAAGTCGCATGATCATCTCCGTAATTTTGCATGATCTCTACATAAGTACTTATAGATATCAAAGAGTTTTGGTTGAGCAATATTTGCTTTATAGTTCCCAACTCCTTTTTAGAAACTACATAGTCAGTTAGAAATTCAGTAGGCACCTTTCTTCTAGCTATGCTTCTTACCAAACTTAGTTCATCAGGTCTGTTTTTAGAAATGCTTATAATTTCTGCATCGCTCAGAGAAGTTGATCTCTCTAAGAATTCCTCTGCAATATCCAAATTGTTAAGCGCAAGGCTACAAAGAAACTCAGAATCAATATTTATATATAAGATCTGCTTTGCTAAAAACTTTGAAACCTTTTTATCATTATCAATAGCTATTTTGTAGATAAGGTTTTTAAATAAAGGCTTCTCTACGTGTAGTATGCCGTTGCGCAGTGCAAAGACCATTCGACCAACCAGATTGAGTTTCTCACGATGGCTTAATTCATCATATTTCATACCCTCAAAAATTGAGTTACCTAGTTTCTCTTCAAAGTAACTAAACACTAGCTCTAGCATAATAATACCAAACCTTGGGCTAGAATTAAGGCTAGCATAAGTGATATCTTTATGCTATATTTTTGCACAATCGCCGGATTAGCTCAGGGGTAGAGCAACCGCCTTGTAAGCGGTAGGCCGTTGGTTCAAATCCGACATCCGGCACCATGTTTTTATACCGAACCCCATAAATAATTACTTATGATTATGACGGCGCAAATATAGATAAAAAGCACCTTCACCGCCATGTTTTCTTGCAGCATATGAGACCCTAAGAATAAAAGGCGCTATACTTTCAGTATTGACCCAGGTCTGCATTCGACTTCTTAAGACAGATGGCTTATTCTCTGTACCTTTTCCTGTAACCACTAAAAGCAACCGATGCGAGCATGCATAAGAACTTTGCACAAAAGCTACCAGCTTATTAAACGCTTGTGCCTCTGTAAAACCATGCAGATCAAGCTTGGCATCAATATAAACTTGGCCTTTAGCCATATTTCTTAAAGTTTTTGTATCCAAATTCCCACTATCACCAATACTTAGGTACTTAGTTTTCGTTTTTGCAAGCATGGGTTCTAAAACATTTATAATAGGGGCCGGCTTTTTTGGCCTGATTTTGGGTGCAGCAAGTTTAGTTTTTAGCTTAACAGGAGCAATCTTATTAATTGTCTTTGTTACCTCGTGCCAGACCTCAGCATCAGCTTCGGTTAGATGTGGTGTTTTCTTTCGTGTCATCCATTATTACAGCACAATTTTCCTATCTTATATTTATAGTATATTTGACAGAGAATGGTTATGGAAGTCCCACTTGAAAATATTTTCAAGTTACTTTTGAGGGGGTTGTTAATTTATGCCTCCTCCCTTCCTTACCTAAGCACGTTCGTGGCCTTCACTTTTATTCAATCTCTCTACTATACTCTTATGCTTTCTTTTACTCTCCTTAAGCTTCGCTTCAATACCCTTTTCTTTAGCAACTTTTTCCATTGCTCCCTCTGGAAGCTTAGTTGTATCTTTCTTTGCTTCTCTCATAAATGTTTTAAAGGCTGATTCCATTTCTCGTACATGTTCCTTCAACATTATCACCTCACCCCTTAAAAATGGCCTTGTTTCACTCTCGCCAAGTAAAGTTGCCTTAGTCTG
>CAYWJW010000075.1:0-5726 GCA_964458795.1 uncultured Candidatus Jidaibacter sp.
ATATTCCGCGTGCAAAATGAGTAAAAATTTCTTTAAAAATGCTTGGTTTCCATGCCAATTTTATACCGACTTAGCTATATATCTAGGCAAGCTTCAGGAGCTTGATTGCTTGGCCGTTGAGCACTCCGCCACCTACGCGTTTGGTTGCATAGAACTTAACGAATGGCTTATCGGTGAATGGATCGCGCAATATGCTGATCCCTTGACGATCAACTATCTGGTAACCAGATGCAAAGTCAGCAAATGCAACCACTATGTTGCCGGACGCAACTAATGGCATATCTGCACATTGCACAACTGCGCAGCCTAAAATTGTTGAAGGTGATGCTGCTTCGAGCGAAGGCTGCCACAAATAGTGTCCTGAAGTTGGATCTTTAAGGATACGGCAAGATTGCACCGCGGCACGATTCATTAGAAATTTACCTTTAACGGCAAAATTTTCCTTGAGGCTATAGTATAGCTTTATCAGACTGCCTGTGGTGATTGCACCTTTTTCACCGCCGGTGAATTGCTCAATCGTATTCATAGAGGTGCCATTTGCATAGGAAAGCAAACCTTTAGGTTTTGCAATACCATCACCTGTAATGAAGCTTGCATTTTCCAGAATAGCAAAAGCATTGGTAAGTTTATCTGCGAGCCAATTTTCCACATCTATGCTTGAGTCATCTATGAGTTTTTGAGTTGCTTTTGGTTGCGCGTAAAGTTCGTGAACAGAGATGATTTTTTTATTAAGTAATGGAGTTTTGGTCTCTACACGTGCTTCTGTTTCCTGAGTCCAACCGGCATAGGCATCATCAAAGTCCTCAATAACTTCCAAAGCATCACCTGAAACGGTGGTAATAGATGCCAAGCTTCTCATAGGAGAATATTGTTTTATGCCATCAACAACCATATCTATGCCGCCTCTGGTTATGAAAAATCCTCCGTCTGAATCTGCAATGGTTGAGAGTGACCGTGTTTCTAATGCACGTAGTCCTATCTCATCCCCCGAGCGCAAGTATGTGTTGAATGCTCTTTTGTGTTCAAAATCAAGATGGTCGCTCGCAGCTTTAATTTCCCCACTTGGGCGCTGCATAGATGCTTCTAGGCGACTTATAGCATCTTCATTTGCATCAACCGCTGCATTCAGTTTTTCAAGATGGTTTATGGTTAGTGGATCTGCAGATTTCTGCTTTTCCACTTCCGTAAGCCTGCGGTTATTGATGACCTTGAACTTCTCCCATGAAGAAGCGAGTTCATTTACCTTTTTGGTAATTTCGATTAGTGACATATTTTACCTATGTTTAGTTGTTATTGATGACCTTTTAATGGTCATATTTGAGCGAGTGCTCAAATTCTTTTGTTGCATTAGATGCTAAGTTCAATATATTTGGGCCCTTAAGTTTATGAAGTGCCTGAAACAAGTTCAGCATGACTAGATCAGATAGGGGCGGTTAGCTCAGGTGGTTAGAGCGCTACGTTGACATCGTAGAGGTCGTTAGTTCGAGTCTAATACCGCCCACCACTTACATTTTATAATGAACATAATTGTCACCCCGCGAATCCGATCGCAGGGTCCATAGTAAGACTTCACAAACGCTCAGAACGTTTTACAGAAAGAGAGTTTTTGACTTAAATAATTTAAAATAAAAATAGTCTTCCATTGGCACATGGACCCCGCGATCGGAGTTGCAGGGTGACAAGGATGAAGATAAACTTAAGATGCGATCTCATTATATAAATCTATCCATTCAGTATTTTGCTTATTGATTAAGTCTAATTTCCATTTTCTAGGCCATTCTTTTAAACGCTTCTCACGCTTAATTGCGTGAAGAACTTCATTGTATTGTTCAAAATATACTAGTCTATCTACAGAATATTTTGCAGTAAACCCTTTGATAGTTTTACTCTTGTGTTCCCATACTCGTTTTATTAGATCTGAGGTTATGCCAATATACAAAGTACCATTGCATTTACTTGCCAAAATATATACATAATATACTTTCATTTTTTCTTAATATGGATACCGCGGTGAAGCCCGCGGTATGACAATAATTTAAAATTCTCTAAGTCTATAAAATAAGTGATTTACACTCCAATACCTCAATCGCTCTATTTAGACTTGCAATTGTATCCAAGTTAAAGCTTTTAACATTGCAGACTCTTGCCATATCATTGGCTGGAAAGGTTACTATGCTGATCTCCCATAGCTTTAGCTTATTGATATAACGGTATTCGCCGTCGAAGAACTGCTCTTCGATCTCAAAGCCGATGCTTAAGCCATCTATGGCTCCTGCTTTTAGAAGTTCATATACCTCTCGGCCACGTTCGATTGAAGTTAATATTTTGCCTTCAACGTAAAGTCCATTTACGGTCTCTTCTATTTTGCTAAATACTCCAATAGGAGTGCTCATCTCATGTTGCCAAAGTAATTTGACCGAGAGAGGATCGATATCCGGCCCGAAAGCACCGGGTAGAATTATATCTTGATAAGAATCTATAACGTGATAGACACTCGCATATCCAGAAAAATATCCGCAATCACCAGATTCTGATTTGATTTGTAGCTTATTATATAGTACGTTTGGCATAAACTTATCTCCTTAAGAATTATGAATTATTGGTTAGTAAAATCCGAACCCGGCAATTATTCCATTGACGATCTAGAGCGTGATGGCAGAACTGTTTGGGACGGGGTTAGAAATTATCAGGCACGAAACAATTTAATGAAGATGCAAATCGGAGACTTGGTGCTTGTGTACCACTCCGTAGGAGATCCTAAAATTGTTGGACTTGCCAGTGTTGTTAAAACCCATTACATCGACCCTACTGATGAAAGTGCTAGGTTTTCAGCGGTTGACCTTAAGTTTGAGCTTAAGTTCAGAGCGCCTTATGCTCTAAAAGACATAAAAGCAAATCCTAAGCTTGCCGACTTAGCTTTGGTAAAACAAGGCCGTCTTTCAGTAATGCCGGTTAATGTAGCACAGTGGGAAGAGATTATGTTGCAAATCAATATTTATCCGTAATCAGTATAGGGCCTAATCCAACAGCGGCACGCTTTTCATTTATGGTTAGGAATGAGCTGTTTTGCACACGATTCCATACTTCATCACGCCGCGCGGATAGAGCACTGATGTTTTCGATATCATACTCTAGCTTAAGATCCGTCCGATAAAAGGGAGTTAACCAATTGCTTATGTTTTCTACCACATTTTCAACCATCGGCAGGATGGTCTCCTCCCAAAGCGCTAATCTTGCTTCCTGTAGATTTGAGTAAGTATTATCACCTGGAATACCAAGTAGTTGCGGCGGCATGCCTAGCGCTAGAGAGATATCTCGAGCAGAACTGTGCTTGCTTTCTATAAAGTCCATATCCTTTGGAGATAAGCTCATCTCTTTCCAATCTAGTCCTCCTTCTAATAACATGGGACGACCAGCATTTTTAGGGCCGGAAAACACACTATCGACCATATTCTTGAGCTCCTTATATTGTTGTTCGGTTAAGTAACCAGAACCACCAACTACAATTGCACCTGATGGTCTAGCACCATTTTGCAATAACGCCTGGTTCCATTCGCCTGCCTGATTGTGTTGATCTATGCTATAGGAGGCAGCTTCGATTGAGGAAAGTCCATACCAATCGGAGAGCGGATGGAAATTCTTTATATGCAATATCTGTGAGCGTCCATTAATTGGGTCAACTGGATACTGGGCAGTTTGCTTACCTACCTTATAACAATAGGTTTTTGGCAGTAAGTTTTCTCCAGCAATAATTGCAACTCTATCCGGCCTTAGTGCATAGAGTTCCACTGGCTTTCCATCGCTACCGCATATAGCCAAAGCAAATGCATTCCCGGCTATTTGACGATATGCATAAAGAGCCTCGAAGAACTCCTTGCCACTTTGGGTCGGGTTGGGACGTAAGAGTAGCTTAAGCAATGGATGATTATCCAGTACATTTTTCCCAGAATATAGTTTTAGTGGAACGCTTGCAGCAGAATTTGCTATCATATGAATAGCGCGGTGAGCTACAACGTTTCTACCATATGCTTCTTCGGCAAATTGCTTGTAATCGCGGCTCATCCATATTGCTTTTCCCAGTTCATATATATATGAACTATTAAAATGATTTTTTTCATCTCTCAAGAACCTCTTGAGGTTTAATTTTTTAAACATGTTTCACTCCATTAATTATATAGTCATGCTGAATTTATTTATGGACACCGCGATCAAGTCGCGGTGTGACAATTACTGGTGTTGCACCAGTTTTCTTATATATATTTTAAATTCTATATCTATCCCGGACACTAGTGGAAACGAGTTCAGGATGACTTGGTAAAAATCAGCTTAGTGAGTTTTGGGCACAACTTTCTGATCTTATATTTATTAGTATACTTGACATATATAGACGGATGGAAGTCCCTCGACGAAATATTTTTATACCCTTTGGAGGTAGCGTAAATCCTTGGATATAGGTGTGGTGGGGAAATGGGTTTTTAAAAAAATAGTGAAAAAGATTTATATGATTCGTTATATGATTCCGTTATATAAATCTACCCATTCGGCATTACATTTATTTATTAAATCCAACTTACACTTTCTAGGCCATTCTTTTAGGCGTTTTTCACGCTTGATTGCCTCAAGAGCCTCAGTGTATTGCTCAAAATATACCAATTTATCCACAAAATATTTTGCAGTGAAACCTTTTATAATCTTGTTTTTATGCTCCCATACACGTTTTATTATATCAGAAGTTACTCCAATATATAGTGTGCCATTGTATTTACTCGCTAAAATATATACGTAGTAAGCTTTCATTTTTTACTTAAGATGGATACCGCGGCCTGCGCCGCGGTATGACAATAATTTAAAATCTTCTATAGTGCCACAAAAAACTACGTCACCCCGCGGTGCAGGCCGCGGGGTCCATGTATCAATAGAAAATTACTTTTATTTTTAATTATCTAAGTCCAAAACTACATATATACTTCCTTCAGGTCAGCGCAGACACCGTTTATTCTGCTATGAATCTGGTAAGCGTTACAGGCATATGTAGTTCCAGATGCAATAGTAGCAATTCCTGTGGCCATGGTAACTCCTAACATTGTAAGATTAAGCATAGTGGGAATTAGAAAATCGCCATGGTAAACAGTTGCTAAAAGGCCAAATACCATGACAGACCGCATAAAGACGTATCTTGACTTACAATATCCATTAATCAGCCTACCATCAGTCATTCTAGCATCATTAGTATAATCTTGAGATATGTCGTCGGATACTATAGGCGGGAAAATGCGAACAGACATCCTATCAAAATTACCTAGAAGAGCAAAAATTGGGCATGTCGTTCCTTTCTCTGGAGTGCACGTAGGCCCGTGATCAGTATATTCACATTTACCCGGCTGTTTTACATGTTCCTTATAAACTTCCTTGTATCTGTCTAGGAATTTAATATAAAACTTATCATAATACTTACCAGAGTCATTGCGGCAATATGCAGCATAGCAAGCTTGTACTGCTGCGTTACTTGCGCTTTTAATCGTATCTAAGAATAATTTATTTATTTCTGCTTTTGCTTTCATGTTTTCAATACTTTAACTTAAATCTTTGAAAATTATACAATATCTTTCAGTAAAGCTCAAGAAAAAAGCGATTTGTTTAAGTGATATATGATTTCTATAGCTCATATATCACGCAATTATGAGTTATAGCAATAACTTCTATAACTCACATCATTATGCATTCGG
>CAYWJW010000076.1:0-5541 GCA_964458795.1 uncultured Candidatus Jidaibacter sp.
AGCCAATGCAAGATTAAAATCTCATCTTTTTGCTTAAGACATAGTTGATATTTATAGTATACCTAATCAAAAATGCTCATGGAAGTCCCTAAACAAAATATTTTTTAGATTAATTTTTTTGCTTTAGATACTTCAAGAAATCACTGTCAGCAGAAAGCACCATCCTAGTATTATCTTTATTTATAGCTTTTTTATAAGCTTGAAGGCTCCTGTAGAAATCAAAGAATTCTGGATCTTTGCTGAATGCCATTGAGAATTCTCTAATAGCTTCAGCATCACCACTACCCTTTAGAATTTGAGCTTCCTTATTGGCCGCAGCTAGGATAAGTTGTTTCTCTAGATCCGCGTTAGCAGTCACTATTTGAGCTTGCTCACCGCCTTCAGCCCTAATTTCCTTAGCTTCTTTTTCACGTTCTGACTTCATACGGTCATAAACAGCTTCTCGGCTTTTATCCGGAAGGTCTACCCGCATAATGCGTACGTCAATTACTTCTACCCCAAAGTCCTTAGCCTGGCTTGCAACAATCTCTCTTATTTTCAGCATAATGCCGGCACGCTCTGGTGTGAGCAGTGTAATGAAAGGTCTGCTACCTAAAACCTGTCTTAGACTTGAATCCAAAATTGGTGATAAACGGAGTTTAAATCCCCTATCGTCTTTTGCTGTCTGATAGAATTTTAGTCCATCCACAATACGATATTTCGTAAATGCATCGACACGCATGGTCTTTTGGTCGGAAGCAATCACCTCCGTAGTATCCGCAACTAAATTCTGAATACGTTTATCAAAAAACCGTACATCCTGAATCAAGGGTATCTTAAACTTAAGACCAGGTTCAGTAACATATCTAACGGTTTCCCCAAATTGAGTAACTAGCGCGGTACGTCTTTGATCTAGAACATAAAACGAGTCAGATATAATTCCAAAGATTACTAGTAATGCAGCAATACCAATTATTAACCTATTCATTGTTTTGCCTCCTTATCTGTTACTTTTTTACTGGCTTCACCGAGTGGGAGATACGGCAATAAATTGCTTGATGCGCTTTTATCTAATATGATCTTATCCACACCAGTCAACACATCTTCCATAGTTTCCAAGTACATACGTTTACGCGTTACTTCTTTGGCATTCTTATATTGCTCATAAACACTCAAGAATCTTTGAGCATCACCCACTGCTTCAGCAACCACTCGTTGACGATACCCTTCAGCATCCTGAGTAATCTTTTTTGCCTCACCACGTGTACGCGGTACAACATCATTGCGGTAGGCTTGAGCCTTGTTTATCTCACGTTGTTTATCTTGCTTTGCATTTTGCACGTCACGATATGCATCTACCACATCTTGTGGAGGGTCAACTCGTAACAATTGTACGCGCAGTATCTTTACTCCCATATGATAATTATCGAGCATACCCTGCATCAATCTTTTAGCTTCTTGCTCAATTTTACTACGCTCTTCGGCTAAGACATCAGTAACCTTAGTGAGGCCTATTACTTCACGCATTGCGCTTTCAGCTACTTCTTTCACAGTATTTTCTGTTGGTAAGTCTCGTACGTTGAATAGATAATCTTTTGCGCTACTAATCAACCATTGAACTTCAAAGTTGATGTCAACTATGTTTTCATCAGTTGTAAGCATCTGACTTTCAGTAGAAACTGTGCTTTGCAATAATTGCTCACGGGTGGTAATCCTTTTCCCTGCGGACCTGAAACCTATTTCTTCTTTATTAACGCGCGTGACGCTTACCTTTGTTACCGATTCTATAGGCTCTGGAAGCTTATAGTTTAGGCCAGGCACACTAGTACGGCTATATTTGCCAAGAGTAGTTACTACCCCCTCCTCATCCGGCTGAATAGTATAAAATCCGCTAGAAAGCCAAATGGCAAAAGCTGATGCGATAACTATTATCACTATTTTTTTATTAAAGCCTGGAAGACCGTCTCCACTCGCACCTCCATTAAACTGGCGCTTACGGAACATCCTTGTAAGCTTTTCTTGCCCTTTTCTTAGCAAGTCTTCAAAATCATCTCCGTTTTGAGAATCATTTTTATCACCATCATCCCATGGATTCCGGAACTTATCTGACAAATGCATTAAATATTTTTTCATCTTTTATGTTAGCAAAACTCGAACTTTGGGTTTAATATAGCACTCAGCTAAAATGACACTGATTGTACAAAATGTCTAACCCTAATACCAAGCAAATTCAAGAAATTTTATCTTCTTTCCACATCAAAGATTCAAACTTAACTTTATCTCAGTGCGTTGAGTCTTTACATAACCATGATGGAAAAACCCATATAATAATAACTTGTCCTAAAGATAAGTTAGGTGAATTCCAAGAGTTAGCAATGACGGCACAAGCTAAACTTGAAGCTGCTGGGCTTCAATCTCAAATAACCTTGACCAATGCAACTGCCGCTACTAAAGATGCGCGCCAAGGCATTAATGGAGTGAACAAAGTTATTGTGGTAGCGTCTGGCAAAGGTGGGGTAGGCAAATCAACGATAGCGTTTAACCTTGCTATATCTCTTGCTCAAAGCGGCAAGAAAGTTGGCCTGGTGGATGTTGACATCTATGGCCCATCCCTACCCTCACTATCTGGCATTAATAAAAAGCCTTTACTTGAAGATAACCTAATGATTCCACATAAGAAGTTTGGCCTTAAGTTAATGTCCATAGGATTTTTGGTAGACAGCGCTCAAGCTCTAATTTGGCGAGGTCCGATGACAACTAAGATGCTATATCAGCTTATCCGTCAAACCAACTGGAGCGCCGGTGGCGAATCACTTGATTACCTTATAATAGATACACCACCCGGCACTGGAGACGTACACTTAAGCCTTGCAGAGAATTACAAGGTCGATGGCGCTATTGTAGTATCTACACCGCAAGAGTTAGCTATTGCAGACGTCGCGCGCGCGCTTACAATGTTCAAAAAGCTAAACATCCCAGTCTTAGGCATCATTGAAAATTACAGCTACATGGAAGATGCGAGTGGGAAGAAGCAATACATATTTGGAAAATCTAAAGCCAACATCTCACTTGCCAAAAAATTTGGCACTAAAATTTTAGGAGAAATACCCATAAGCAGCGAACTGAATGAAGCAAGCGGGAACGCTAAGCCTATTACTTATTATATGCCCTTACACCCTTTAAGCCTTCTATTTAATAGAATTTCAGAGCTTTTGATTCTAAGTTTATTATGAAAAACTAGAAAGCTCTACCTAGATAAATCCAAATCAGCTTTATCCGTGGCCATGGATATAATGCTAGCTAAGCTAAACATCGCCGTTGAAATTATAGCTTCACCTAAAAGTCCACTGCTTGTGGATAAGTAAGTTGTTGCATAGCGGTTACATAAATAAAAACCTGCCATTGCTAAGGCAGGGTATTTTCTAGGAAATACTTTTAGATTGAAATATTCACTCTGATCAATCCACATTGTTATTTGCGGCAATCCTGGTACTTTTCCCAAAACATGGCCTGTAGGGTCAAGATTAGTAAAAAAACCTCTTATATTATTAAAAGATGGTATGTGTTTATCAACATTATTACCTAGGTGGTATACGCATAAAATAGGGGTAACCATAGAACCAATAAAATTAATAATATTACTTTGAGTTTTATTTAAAAGCATGCTTGCCATAAATGATGAAAGTGACAAAGCCGCAAATTTTGCAACCTCATATCTCAAGTAACCCAAGGTAATATCTTCACTTGAATGAACATCAAAAAATTTACTTCCATCATTTAATATATTTTTAAGGGCTTTTTTTACAATAGCTTTTGAAACACTCCAACCTCCATGCCCATCAAAAACTTGAAATACTATGGCGTTATGAGCTTTATGTGCTGCATCGGTAAGTTCAATAAGAAAGCCAGTTAAGTTATCCTCTGAGTATTGCTTAGCTTGGGCAAAACAGCTATTCATTACTTCTTCTATAGTTGCGTTCGAGTTTCTCCTTAAGAGAGCGGTAATTTGAGTTTCATAGTCCTCAAGCGCATCATCCCATTCGAAATAACCGTCACAGGAAGTCATCAGAAATACTCTATCTCCTCCTTGCAACCCGAGTTCGTCTAAATTTAGAGTTCCTTTGCTATGATCATGAGTAAGACCATTAACTTCAAAACTTGCATCTCCATAAGCTTTGCCTACCGAAAGAGTTTGGCTTCGTTTCTCATTTAATATACGAGGGTAAGCTTTATCTAGTGTATTTAATACTCTACTCTCAATACTTTGGCTTACTGCTTTCCAAATGAATAAAGTTGCCTGGCTATCACCAAGATTAGCCCAAACAACTTGCTTAGTTTTAGGCAGATATACAGTACTGACACCACATGAACCCACGTTTTCATAGTTTTTAGTGGCATTGAGTGCACCTTGGTGAAATTCATCTAAAAAACTTTTAGCTTGCTCTTCATTGGTAATACCTTCAGCTTGATAGTTTAAAAAAGTATCTTCTTGCTTAACTCTTTGCCCTATATCATGACGTAATGCAATATTCTTCATTTTCTAAAATTTGTTTATTATATCAGGTCGCATTATAGCATAATCAAGATGACTTTACTACCTTTTAGTACTGCGACATAATTTTATACATCATCTAAAAAAGGATGATATATTCGCAACACCTCTATCCCAGCACTCACCAAATTTCTCATCAGCTATCAACACAATAGTCATCAGGTATTTATTATATTCGCTTGCAACCATCATAAAGCTTCGTGGTGAGATATAATGCCCAACTTTTCGGAAGTTTATTGAATACACCGGATGATAAATTATTAGCTTGTCCGGCATTACGTGTCCAAAGATCAGCTTGCTACGCGGCATATGGTAATTCGAGGTTACCAATCGCAAAGAATTAAAGTTGTTTAGCTCCATGAATATTTTAGCTTCGCGAGCATTGGTAATGGTAGATGTAGCCAAATTTCCTAAAACCACTTCATCAACCCTATCGAGCAGATGTTGGCTATTTGCAATATCAAGCAAATCTTTTATAGCAACGCCTTCACCAATACCTGAGATAAGTAGTTTTTTATTGTTAAGCACCGAAAAGATACTCAACCCCTCTTCCAATCGCAATGACCCGCCTGTTAATATAACCACTGCATCTGTATCCTCCATTGGGATACTATAATCGTCTGGTATTTGAGAGATGAATATAAAGATACCGCACAACCACAATAGCAGCATAAAAGCTGTAAGCTTCCCGGTTAACCTGACTAAACTCAACAAACTAGGTTTCATTTACTCTACCTAAGTGGCGGGGACGACGGGACTCGAACCCGCGACCTCCGGCGTGACAGGCCGGCACTCTAACCAACTGAGCTACGCCCGCGCGTTGGAAGGCACGAGTTAGGGCGGCAAAGCGCCCTATGTCAAGGCATCAGGCCCAATCGAGCCAGGTGCCATGCGCATGGGCTTTGGCCAGCAACCTGCCGGCCTTTTTGCCACCCTCATAACTGAAAAGCGTGAGATTGAAGTCATTCTTATATTCTTCAAATTCCAGCTGCCAGAAGGAACGCCGCTTA
>CAYWJW010000077.1:0-5012 GCA_964458795.1 uncultured Candidatus Jidaibacter sp.
ACTTTTGCATATTAACATGCAGATTGATTTTCATCCAGAGAAATTATACTCTATTATCTGTATAAATAGTTGATTAAGTAACGCACAATGGCTGTACAAGTTAAAGTAGATTGCTATATAGAAGAGAGAGATGAGACTGGCGTGGTTAAATCTTTTGAACTCCTACTAAATACTACCTTTAAAATTGATTATCCATTCATTACCACTACTGGAGGTTTGAGGAGGATGGTCCTAGATAGGCTGAAAGAACAAAGTGGGTTATCAGATCTAGAAATGGAAGAGCTAAGTTATTTAAAGTATAAGAATGCCATGTACAAAGATGAAATACATGATGATGATAAGACCTTACATAGTATTGGTATTATGCATAATGATACAGCGATGTCTCTTACTATATGTAGGTTCTCATGTGCGCTTACTGTAAGAGACGAGAAAGGAACAAATCATTATATAAGATTTACCAGAGGTGAGAGCCCTAATAAATTAGAAGCAAGAATTGCAATTAGGCTCCAAAAAAACATTAATGATATAGAAGTATACCATAAAGGCCAAAAGGTAAATTCATTAACAGAAACAAAATTTTTAGATAAAGAAACCCTAATAGTACGAGAAGTTATTAGGAATCCAATAGTACAAGAATCTTCTAAACCAAAGCAGGAATCCTTTAAACCAAAAGAAAACTTTTTAAAAACCGCAGGTACTTTCGCTCTTTATGGTCTATGCACATCATTTGTGCTTTGCAAGTCACTGGTTTACTTTACGCATAAAGCTCTCGCAAACAGCAATATTAGCACCACTCTTAAAGATATGTCACCAAAGATACACTTGCTGGCAACCGTAGTTGGCGCTTTCATTGGGTTAGTGGGGCATTATAATAGCCAAATTACTAATAGTCATGGTAAGCAATAAATTGATTCAGCAGATAAAAATTATAGGTGCCAAGTTCGGTTTAGGAGCTCAAATAAGAGAGACGCAAGAGGGGCCAAAGTCGATTTATGATAAGCTACCCGCTGATTTAAAGCTCAGGTATACCAATCTTGAATATAATAGCAAACATAGTTTTCCTGCCGTTGGCAAGTCTCTTGCGGCGGTTGTGGAGTTTTGTTCACATTTAGCACAAGCTACAGAAGCCGCACTAAAAGCACATGAATTTCCAATAATCATTGGAGGAGATCACTCAATTGCTGCTGGTTCTTGGGCAGGTGTTATAAAGGCTTTAGACGCTAGAGAAGAGTTTGGTCTAATCTGGATAGATGCGCATATGGATGCACATACCTATGAAAGCAGCCCATCCAAAGCATATCATGGCATGCCACTTGCTGCGCTTTTGGGTTATGGGGATGCAGAGTTTGTAGGAATTAATGGCATTTCCCGCAAACTTAATCCGAAACATGTAGCAGTAGTGGGGATCAGAAGCTATGAATCAGCGGAAAGGGTTCTACTAGAAAAGCTTGGTATACGTGTATTTTATGCCGATGAGCTTCATTCTCGCGGACTTAAAGCCGTACTTACTGATGCTGCAGATATTGCTGCACTTGCCAAGGAGGGCTTTGGAGTGAGTTTAGATCTAGATTTCTTTGACCCAACTTATGCCCCTGGAGTTGGCAGCCCCGAGACTGGCGGCTTCTCCCCAATTGACTTCTTAAAAATATTGCCAACTTTATGCAGCAAAGACTTAAAAGCTTTTGAGATTGTAGAACTCAACCCATCTCGTGATATTGATGGCAAAACTGTAGATTTGGCAATACAAATACTCAAAACTGTAGTTGAGAATGTTTAATTTATTCAATACCTATTTGAGCTGGTTTACTACTCCTCACTTTCTCAGCATGAGTAGATACTTCTCGTTCGAGACTTTGGCTCAAAGGTTTAAATACACTTGAAACCTTCATAGCCTCATTTAACTTAGCTCCAACACTATCTAATATCATTTTAGCTCTTTTATCCGCACTAACAATACCTAGAGCTTCCCCAACCGCGATAATAAATTTCATCACCAAATCAAGTTCAACACTAGGTGTAAGAGCAGCTAGTCTCTTTTGCTCTATAGCCCCAGCAAAACCTAATGATTTATCTTCTTTTGCTACCCGTTCAATACTTCTTGAAACTTTATCACTTATATTATCTAGAGTTATCTCTCCTTCCTTAATTCCCGCTATCATACGATCTGCAAATTTTTCTTTAAATTCTTTTTCAGCGGCAAGGTATCCAAGCAACACATCTCTGGCTTCACCTGTAATTTCTGCTTTAACTTCATATTCGCCTTTAGCATTTTGAACAAGCATATCGATATATGGATCAGCTTTGTGCGCGATCAATTCCTTCATAACTTCAGAACGGCCATTTCTTGCGGCTTGTGCTAGTGCTGTGCTGCCTTTGCTATCTTTAGCATTTACATCAACTCCAGCTTCAATTAATACGCGTACTATATCAAAATGCCCAGGAACTGCAGCAAGCATCAAGCAAGTTTTACCTTGCCCATCCACTGCTTTAAAATCTGCTCCTGCTTTTATAAGATTGCTCACTACGGCTGCGCTACCACCCAATGCTGCATACATTAAGGCGCTATCACCTTCCTTATCACGATCTTCAATATGTGCACCTTCTTCCAGCAAAAATTTTACTACATCATTGTGCTCATAAGCAGAGGCAATCATTAGTGGTGACATACCGTCAGCATCTTTATAATTAACATTCGCACCCATACTAATTAAAGACCTAACTGCCTTTATATCTCCTTTTACAACTGCAATTGCCAGAGTATTGTTACTTTTTTCTTCATCAAGCTTTAGATTCTCATTATTCTCCATTCCAAATTCTATAGCTTTGCTTAACATGAAATAGAGTGATTCCGGATTACCGTTAACAATATTGGGACTATTAGCAATGAAATCTTTAATACTATCATTATCTATCTCTTTAACATCCGCACCTTTTTCTATCAAAAATCCTAAAGCTTCTATATCCCAGTCCTCTACTGCACGCACCAAGGCAGTTTTGCCGTCGATATCCTTGGTATCTAACGCAGATCCAGCTTTTATAAGAAAATCAGCCACGTTAAAATTCTTTTGGTCAAGTGCATTCATTAAGACGGTCTTACCTTCGCTATCTAAGAGATTCAAGTTTGCATCTGGCCTTTTATTTATCAGTAGCATAGCTGAAGCAAGGTCATTTTCTTTTAAAGCACTAATAACCTCAAGACCCAACTCATCCGGAGTCATTTCATACATCTCAGGTTCTACTATGTATTCAAGCAATAAATCTCTTGCTGCACCCTGTACACTTTCACTTACGTAGGCTCTATTATCTTTTTCCTCAATAACCCCAGCGAGCACAGGATCTGCATCATTTTCGATTAATGTGCTCATAATCTCTAGGTTTGCTCCTTTAGTCGCATGCGTTAAAGCTGTCGCACCGCTTTTGTCTACTGCATTCACATTAGCGCCACTATTTATCAAAAGTTCCACAGCTTCTGGATTTGCATCTAATGTAGCGTACATCAAGGCAGTATAACCATACTGGTTTTGAGACTCTAAGCTCGCACCTAGTTCTATCAAAGAGCTGCAGGTAGCAAGTTCGTTGTTTTCAATAGCAGTCATTAGGGCAGTTTTATCATTTCTATCTACAACATCTAAATTTACATTTTTATTTAGAACTAAAATCATATCTACAAAGCCTGTATCACCTTTTTGTAAGGCAGTAATGACACCGAGTCCCACAGCATCTCTGCTTAATTCACCCAGGTATGGTAAAGCTTTCATATAAACATCCCTATCCATCTCCTCTACCAGCCTTGCAAACAAGCTTTCATCCTCTTTCAAGCCGCCCTTGCTGATCAAATCTAAGACCTTAACACTATCCTTTTGAGAAATAGCATCACCTAATGCCGTCTGCTTAAAAACTTCTGTGCCTTTCATACTGATACCCTAATTTTTATACTCATACCTAAGTATCTTGCAAAAAGGTTAATAACTGGTTAATGCACATACAATTTTTGTATATGGAGATGTTGCTTGATTGCATCTAGGTTCATGAGATATATAAATTTTTATGTGGGTACTTCCATTTACATATTTCAATGTGATATATTAATAATATAAGATAGGAGTAGTGCGCTCGGATTAGAGGTAGACGGGGCTTGCTAGAAGTGTCTTGTGCGTACCACTTATATGGTATGATGTGCTTAAATTAAAAAGATAGTTATATGGAAACAATTACTTATACGACGCTTGAAGACTGTAGTTCTATAGAAGAGACGCTCTATCTTCTAAAAAGCACTAAAAATGCACTACGCTTATCCAAGGCATTAGCAGAGTTAGAGCAGTAAATTTATAACCAAAGACATAATTGAAGAATAAATGAGACCCATACCACATCACATTAAATACCCTTAACCCTCTAATTCTAAAATAGATTAGCAACTGACCGATCCCTTTGAAAATATTACAGATATATAAAGAAAGAATGCTTGCACCATAATGCGATGCTCATTATCATCAATTTGTATGAGATTTATATTACTTTGATATGCAAGCTATAGTAACACTGATATTACTTGTTATACTAACTACTTTAACACCTGCACAACTAGCGGTGGCGCAAGCTCAGAGTATAGCACCTAAAACCGACACAAAGCTTCAAGAAGCACCTAAGACATCTGAAAATGAAGAGAAACCTGTCAGACCCTCTTTAGATGATAAGCTCATTGTTATTGGGACTGGTGCAATTATGGGGGCTTACTACCCGGCAGGCGGTGCAATTTGTAGGCTTGTTAACAAGGAGCGTAGGACACTAGGTATTAGATGTGCCGTTGAGGCAACTCCTGGATCCATCTATAATATAGATGCACTAAGGCAGGCTGAGATAGACTTAGCCACAATACAGTCTGATTGGGAGGAGCACGCTTATAATGGTACCGGAGCATTTGCATCCAAAGGTAGGTATGAGAAGCTAAGGCATATTTTTTCACTCCACGATGAAGCCATTACAGTAATTGTAAGAAAAACATCTAA
>CAYWJW010000078.1:0-4851 GCA_964458795.1 uncultured Candidatus Jidaibacter sp.
TCCGAGAAGGTGGCAGAACAGTAGGCGCTGGCGTTGTTGCTGAGATTGTTGAGTAAGAAATTAGCTATAGGAGAACGAAAATAATGAGCGCTCGTCAAAAAATTAAACTAAAACTAAAGGCATTTGATCATAGGGTTCTTGATCTTTCTGTAAAAGATATCGTGCACACTGTGAAAAGAACTGGAGCTGAAATCCAGGGCCCAATTCCAATGCCAAGGAAAATTGAGAGATTCTCAGTTAACCGTTCTCCACACATTGATAAAGAATCAAGCGAAGCTTTTGAAATTCGTAATCATGGCAGATTACTTTATATAGATCCATCTCCACAGACTATCGATGCGCTAATGAAGTTAGATCTTCCTGCAGGAGTAGAAGTAGAAATTAAATTAATGGGTAACGACTAATGTCACAGAATCAAGCAAGGCGGACAGGGCTTATTGCAAAGAAAGTTGGGATGACCCAGATCTTTGACGAAGAAGGTAAGGCACTGGCGGTCACATTACTTAAGGCAGATGAAAATTTTGTTGTCGCTAATAAAACCAAAGAAAAAGATGGATATACATCCGTTTTAATGGGTTTTGGTGAGGCAAAAGCGCACAGAGTTAGCAAACCTATAAAAGGAATTTGCGCAAAAGCTGGGGTTAAACCCGTACAAATTATGAAAGAATTTAGAGTATCTGAAGATGCGCAACTAAAGCCAGGAGCTAAACTCTCTATTGAGCATTTTGTTGAGAATCAATTTATTGACATACAAGGTGTAAATATTGGTAAGGGTTTTGCAGGCGGTATGAAGCGTCACAACTTTAGGGGCTTGGAAGCTACACACGGTGTGTCAGTGAGTCATAGATCTATTGGGTCAACTGGGCAACGTCAGGATCCAGGAAAAACTTTCAGAGGCAAAAAAATGCCTGGTCATATGGGTGTTGAAACCGTGACTATTCAAAATATTCAAATTGCGCTTATCGATAAAGAATTAGGAATTATAGCCATACATGGTTCAGTTCCAGGTAGACGTGGTTCGTATTTAACAATTACTGATGCGGTTAAAGTATCGCTTCCTGCGAATGCTAAATTCCCAGCAGTACTTGTTGAGACTACTGATGACACAAATCAGCAACAAAATTAAAGTGATTAGAGACAATGGTTGAAGCAGTAATTAAGAATTGGGAAGATAAAGAAGTCGGTAAGCTTAAGTTGAGCGAAGAAGTTTTCGGTCAAGCAGCTAGAGAAGATATTCTACATCGCGTTGTAACTTGGCAGATGAGCAAAGCACGCTCTGGTTGTCATAAAACAAAAGAGAGAAATGAAGTTTCTGGTTCTACCAGAAAAATATATCGCCAGAAAGGTACGGGGCAAGCTCGCCATGGCTCTATTAAAGCGCCTATATTTATAGGCGGTGGTATCACATTTGGACCAGTTGTTCGTTCCCATGGATATAGTCTAAATAAAAAAGTGCGTACTTTGGCATTAAAGGTAGCATTGTCCTTGAAGTTTCGTGAGAAGTCTATTATAGTGCTTGACTCAGCGAAGTTTGATTCCTATAAAACAGCAAGCTTAAAAGAAAAGCTTAATAAATTTGGTCTTAAATCAGTGTTGATCGTTGATAGTGAGCTTGATCAAAACTTGGTAAATTCTTCTGCGAATATTCCAGGTGTTGATGTTCTGCCACTGGTTGGTTTGAATGTATATGATATTTTAAGGCATCAAACCTTAGTGATTTCTAAGGATGCAATTGATGCTATAGAAAAGAGGTTAGCATGTTAAGTAAAAATATTTTTGATGTCTTGTTGGCTCCGATATATTCGGAAAAAGCCACCAATCAGTCTGAGCTCTCAAAGCATACATTCAAAGTAGCTAAGAATGCAACAAAGTTAACAGTAAAGCAGGCAATTGAGCAGTTATTCTCAGTTAAAGTGCTTTCTGTAAATATTTTAAACAATAAGCCAAAGAAAAAAGTCTTTCGTGGTGTTCAAGGTAGTAGACAGGGCTTTAAGAAAGCTGTTGTTACAATTGAGAAGGGCAAAGTTATAGAATTTAGCAAGGGAGTGTAGTTCATGGCATTGAAGAAATTTTCTCCAGTAACCCCTGGCCAAAGGCAGCTAGTACTAGTTGATAAGTCTAGTCTCTGGAAAGGTGGTCCTGAGAGATCTTTAACTGTAGGTCTTAAAAAATCTGGTGGTCGCAATAATACTGGAAGGACTACATCTTTCCGTAAGAGCGGTGGGCATAAAAGAAGATACCGTATTATAGATTTTAATCGTAATAAGGATGATATGTTTGCGACAGTTGAGCGCATTGAATATGATCCTAACCGCACAGCATTTATTGCGCTTGTTCAATATGAAGATGGGGAGAAAGCGTATATTATTGCTCCGCAGAAATTAGAAGCTGGGAATAAAATCATCTCCGGTGAATCTGTTGATATCAAGGTAGGTAATACTCTTCCTTTGCGGAGTATTCCGGTAGGAACAATAATTCACAATATCGAAATGAAACCTCGTAAAGGTGCGCAAATAGCAAGATCTGCTGGCGCATATGCACAGTTGGTTGGTAAAGATGTTAATATGGTGTTGGTAAAGCTTCGCTCTGGTGAAGTTAGAATGATTTCGTCAGACTGCCGTGCGACTATTGGAGCAGTCTCAAATCCTGATCAACAAAATACTGTAATTGGTAAAGCTGGTAGATCAAGATGGCTAGGTATAAAGCCATCAGTTCGCGGTGTTGCTATGAATCCTGTAGATCACCCACATGGTGGTGGTGAGGGTAAAACTTCTGGTGGTAGGCATCCTGTTACACCTTGGGGTAAATCTACAAAAGGGAAGAAGACTCGGAAGAAGAGTAAGCCTTCTAATAAATTTATTATAAGAAAAAAGAAGTAATTTTTAAAAACTAGGGAGTGTCGAAATGGCAGCAAGGCGTAAAAGATCAGTTTGGAAAGGCCCATTTGTTGATATGCATCTTCTTAAAAAAGTGAAAGATGTCTATGCATCTGGAAAGAAGGGGACAGTTATTAAGACTTGGTCAAGACGTTCAACTATACTTCCCGAATTTGTTGGTCTTACATTCAATGTCTACAATGGTAAAAAGTTTATTCCGGTAAGCGTTAATGAAAATATGGTAGGTCATAAATTAGGTGAATTCTCTCCAACCAGGACCTTCTATGGTCACGGAGCTAACAGAAAGGCGGTAAGGGCATAAGATGGCAAAAGAAGTTATTAAGTTAAATGAAGCTAAAACTGCAACGGCAAGCGCTAAGGCAGTTAAAGGTAGTGTTCAGAAAGTGAATTTGGTTTGTAAGCTTGTAAACCGAATGAAAGCTGATCAAGCTGTGTTGCAACTTCAATTTTTAAGAAAAAGAGTTGCCAAAGATATAGTCGATGTGTTAAATTCTGCAATCTCAAATGCTGAAAACAATTTTGGGATGGATGTAGATAATTTATATATATCTAAAATCATGGTAGGGAAAGCTTTCGCACTGCGTAGGTTTCATGCAAGAGGAAGAGGAAGAGCATCCAAGATTACGAAGCCGTTTTCAAGAGTAACTATTTATGTAAGTGAGAGAGAGTAATTTATGGGCCAGAAGGTAAATCCAACAGGTATGAGACTTGGAATCATAAAAAGCTGGGATTCAGTTTGGTATGCAAGCAAGGATTATGCCGATAAATTACACCAAGATTTGCAAATAAAGTCATTGGTTAAAAAATCTCTTAATAATGCTGGGATTAGCAAGATAGTCATTAGAAGATCTGCTAATAAGAAGATAAACATTGAAATTTTTGCTGCTCGCCCTGGTATGGTGATTGGTAAAAAAGGTTCGGACATTGAAAAATTGAAGAATCAAGTTGAGAAAATTACAAATTGTGAAACCTCCATCAATATTCAGGAAATTAGAAAGCCTGAGATTGAAGCTAAATTAGTTGCTGAAAATATTGCTCAGCAATTAGAGAAGCGAATTGCATTTAGAAAAGCTTCCAAAAGGGCTGTTCAAACTGCGATGAGGATGGGTGCCAAAGGTATTCGTGTTAATGTGTCAGGTAGATTGGGCGGAGCAGAGATTGCACGTACAGAGTGGTATCGTGAAGGAAGAGTTCCTTTACATACACTTCGAGCTGATATAGACTATGCGACCGCAGAGGCAAAAACTACTTATGGCCTTATCGGGGTTAAAGTATGGATTTACAAGGGCGATGTGGGGATAGAATCTCCATTAAATATAGAAGTGAAAGCTGTTAACTAAGGTGATTTAAAATGTTACTTCCTGCTAAAACAAAATATAGAAAAGCTTTCAAAGGCCGAATTCACGGAAAGGCAAAAGGCGGCTTTGAGTTAAATTTCGGAGTTTTTGGCCTTAAGGCACTTGAACCTGAACGTATAACTGCACGTCAGATTGAAGCAGCCCGTAGGGCAATTTCAAGAGCCATGAAAAGAAGTGGTAAGCTTTGGATAAGAATTTTCCCTGATCTACCAGTGTCTAAAAAACCTGCAGATGTAAGGATGGGAAGTGGTAAAGGCAATCCTGAATTCTGGGCGGTTAGAGTAAAGCCGGGACGTGTTATGTTTGAACTGGATGGGGTTGATGAAGAAGTTGCTCGTGATGCGTTTGGCAAAGCAGCTGCTAAGCTTCCAATAAAAACAAAATTTGTTAAAAGATTAGATTAGGATAAAGACATGAAGGCATCTCATTTTAGAGCTAAAACAGTAGTAGAGTTGAAAGACGATTTGAAGAATTTTCAAAGAGAAAGGATGAATCTTCGTTTTCAAAAAGCAGCAAAAGAAGCTGTTAATGGTTCAAGGTCAAGATTAGTTAGAAGAGCTATAGCCAGGATAAAAACCATACTAAGTGAATTAAAA
>CAYWJW010000079.1:0-4644 GCA_964458795.1 uncultured Candidatus Jidaibacter sp.
TTATTGGCGACATTTAAAAATGCATTTTATTGACGAAGCAAAGATATATCTCAAGTCTGGCGATGGTGGCGGAGGCTGCGTTGGCTTTAGGCGCGAGAAATTCATCGAATACGGCGGTCCAGATGGCGGAGATGGTGGCAAAGGTGGCGACATAATATTCATAGCTAGCAAGGATCTCAACACTCTAATTGACTTTAGATACAAGCAGCACTTCCGTGCGCAAAGCGGAGAAGGAGGCAAAGGTCAGAACCGCTCGGGTAAAGGTGGTGAAAATATGGTGATTACAGTGCCGCTTGGCACGCAAATTTTTGCCGAAGATGGAAAGACTCTAATTCACGATATGTCAAAAGATGGTGAGGTATTTATCCTAGCCAAGGGTGGTGATGGAGGACAAGGAAATGCTCGCTTCAAAAGCTCTGTAAACCAGGCCCCGCAGAGATCAACTCCAGGATATCCAGGGATTGAAATGTGGGTATGGCTTAAGCTCAAATTAATCTCAGACGTTGGAATCATAGGCCTACCAAACGCTGGAAAATCAACTTTTCTATCGGTGGTAACTTCAGCAAAACCCAAGATCGCAGACTATCCTTTTACAACACTGAAGCCTCAACTTGGAGTTGCCAGAATTGAATTTGATGAATTCGTAATAGCGGATATTCCAGGCCTTATAGAAGGGGCTAGCGAAGGTCATGGCCTTGGCGATAAATTTCTTCGCCATATTGAACGCTGCGGAACTTTGCTGCATCTGATAGATGCATCTCAAGAAGATGTAGTCGCTGCATATAAAATAGTAAGGAGCGAACTTAAAAATTATTCCATCCCGCTTTCCCAGAAGAGAGAGCTGCTGGTATTGAATAAAATTGACCTTTTGGATGAAACTGAGCTAAAAGCAAAGATCTCAAAACTTAAAAAAGCTAGTAAAACCGAGGTTTTATATTGTTCTGCCGCGACTAAGAATAATGTAGATACTATACTATACAAAACTTTATCTATGCTTAAAGAAGAACGTCAAAAATGATATAGTGCTCTGTAATATATATGAAACACTATATATTGTGGCTCAACCTCCCTTTAAAAGCCATATTACACTATATAATGTAATTATATTCTGAAAATTAGTCTCTTAGGCTTGCAATTTAGATATTTTCACTGTATAAACTGTTTAGCTATAATTGATGTTTGAATATGTTGAACAATAGATTTTTTGAAGCAAAGTTCCAGGTATTCTTATGGATTATCACTGTAATTTCAATATGCCTTAATGCCTATCTCATCACCTCCAAGGTCGCATCATATTCTGACCAAGACGCTCAATTTTCCGAGCTGGAATATAGTCCACTTGAGGTAGTTGATAACCAACCGACTAAGGAAGCAGAACCAATACAGTGGGTACAGGGATCTGATGGTCTCATATCTATAGATGTAAATAAGTCTGGTACGCTAGCCACTCTCCTTGCTTCAGCTAAAATAAATGAGACCACTACCACAAATATTTTAGATTCTATAAAAAAGGTAGCTAATCTAACTAATATTGCCGCAGGAACCCGAATCCAAATCCAAACTGGTGATACTTTCACTTGCGGAGAAGAGATAGACCCTAAAAAAGTCATCATCTATCTTGATGCACACAAACTAGAAACCACCTTCAATACCGCGCTTAATGCATATGAAACCAAGCGCACAATGCTACCTATGGAGTGGAAGGTTAAGTTAGTATCTGGCACAATAAATGGCAGCTTGTTTTCCTCAGCTCGTAAGGCTGGCGCCGAGCCAACCATAATTTCGCAATTAATAAATCTTTTCAGTTATGAAGTCGATTTTCAGCGTGAGATTCATACAGGCGACACTTTTAGGATCATGTATGAATATGAAACCGATTACCGTGGTAAGATGGTTAAGAATCCTAAAATTCTTTATGCCAATATAAACCTAAGCGGTAATCAGAAAGAGCTTTATAGGCACTCAACAGCCTCAAGTTCGATAGAATATTACGACAGAAAAGGTAATACAATAAAACGTTCATTGCTCAAAACCCCAATCCATGGCGCTAGAATAACTTCTACTTTCGGAGTTCGCGAGCATCCGGTACTTGGATTCTCCAGGATGCACCAAGGCCTTGATTATGGTGCGCCAAAAGGAACACCAATACTTGCAGCTGGAGATGGCGTTGTACAATATGTAAAGAACTTAAGTCGTGGTTATGGCAAACATATCCAAATCAAACATACAAATTCTTATGCAACTCTTTATGCACACCTAAGTAGGTTTGGCAGTAATATTACTAATGGTAGTAAGGTTAAGCAGGGCCAAGTTATAGGTTATGTTGGCGCTACAGGACTTGCATCAGGCCCACATTTACACTATGAAGTCATAAAAGATGGCAAGAAAGTTAACCCCGCAAAACTACAAATCCCGAACTTTTTTCCGCTCAAGGGAACAGAACTAGCAAAGTTTAAGGACAACATTCGCAAAATGGATCAAATGGTAGCAGAGCTTGATGATAAAAAAGTTAATGCTTTTGCTTTAAATTCACCTAAAAATGCTGTTGTTTTAAACCCATCTAAAAAGAAATAAAATTTTTTATGAAGCCCCATTACTATAAATTATTATACGCCTTTGCAACTCTAGCGCTTATCTGCTCTTGCACTAGCAAAACCCCGGCACCCTATGTTGATAAGGGCGATATGGTATTCTCGAGAAGCGGCCAAAAACATAAAGATACCCATGCCAAGGTTGCACACAAGCCTGCTGAGAACACTGCCTTTGATTCCGCTCCTGATCAGTATAATGAGATCTCCGAAACTACTCTACAGCCAATAGAAGAAACTGAACATAAACACCTAACCATAGCTGAAGAAAAGCACACACCCCCTAATGCAAAAGCCCATAAAGACTCCTTCAACAAAGATATCTCCCTTAAAAAAGAGGAAGATGGCAGTGACCGAGCTCCATCTTATGATGCTCGAAAACTCACTGATATCGACCTTGAAAAACAGATCGATAATAGAGTAGCGCAAACCGCAAGCAATACCCAGAGCGCCCAGCCCCAAGCAAACGGGAGCGCATATAAATTAAAATCTCCTTTTGGCTCCTCTAAATTTGACTGGCCAGTAGAAGGCAAAGTATTAAGCCACTATGGCAAACTTGGCAATAAGTTCAACGAAGGAATCAATATATCCGCTCCACTTGGATCCCCCGTTGCAGCAGCATCTGATGGTAAGGTCGTATATATCGGCAATAATGTTGAAGGTTATGGCAATTTGTTAATAATTCGTCATGATGGCGATATAATGAGCGCATACGCCCATTTAAAGGATATTGTAGTGGAGCGCGGCGCTACAATTAAACGTGGTGAGAGCATAGGTTCAGTAGGGCAAGTAGGCAATGTTACCCAGCCACAATTACACTTCTCCATCCGCAAAGGCAAAAAGACCATCGACCCCGAACTGCCTTTAGGTTAGGAGATGCTGAAGCAAGTTCAGCATGACAAGTTTTTCAGGCTTTTAAGCGCACTTCTCTCATCTTATATTTATTAATATACTTGATTATTTTGACTGATGGAAGTCCCTATGCAAAATATTTTTGTGTATATAGCTATACCAACCCTATGAGAATAAATACTTTGAAGACCATGAGCATCTCCCTACTTCAAATTATCTCTTCAAATTCCGGTTGCCAGGCTGGATCAACTATTGATAGGAATTTGAATTCATAATCGCTTAAATTTTCAATAGCTCTAGCCTCCATAGCTGGGATATAAAAGATATCTCCTTCTTTAAGAATATGCAAATTACCATCCTCGCATACAAGGGTGGCCGTACCGGATATCACATAATTAACTTCCTCTATCGTAAATCTAGTAAATGGCCACTTAGAATTTGGCATCATAGTAAACATTCCAAAGCTGAATCCAATATTTGGAGCATCTGCGCTACTAGTATCATACCCATCATGAAATTTAGGGTCAGGATGCATATAGCTTTGTAACTTAACTCCAGGAAAAGCCTCTGGTGAAAATTTGGTATTATTACCACTGAACACAATTGTCATAAAATCCTCTATTTTGTTTTGACTCTTGCAATCATAATAACTATACTTACTTAAGTAAAGTAGGTACCTTTTTGTAACTATTATGAAAACAGTATGTCCGGTAGAAAAATTATTTAAAATAGTCGCTCAGAAATGGAGCTCCTATATAATTTGGATACTGATAAAACATCGCAAATTACGTTTTGGCGAACTCAAGCGTCATATGCCTACTATCTCTCAAAAAGTTCTAACAGAAAAACTGCGTGAATTAGAGCTGCATGGCTTAGTACTTAGAGAATATAAAAGTACAATACCACCTGAAGTAAGCTATAGCCTGAGCAACGATGGTGCGGCTCTAGAACCTATAATCAAGGGATTTGCAGAACTTGCCGAACATTGGCGTAATATGGGAAAAATATAGACCCCCGCAGCATACCGTTTTTTAGGTATTTTAAGCGCACTTCTCTCATCTTATATTATCAGTATACTTGATTCAGAAAGCCGATGGAAGTCCCTGGATGAAATATTTTTATTATAGAACTAAGTTTACCTCATCTAAAATTTATTAAAAAGGCGCAGAGTTAACATGCTAATTTTATACTGTCTTAGCTATAT
>CAYWJW010000080.1:0-4410 GCA_964458795.1 uncultured Candidatus Jidaibacter sp.
ATGTCTGTATCTAACATATACATTAGAACAACTTCCTTTTTTGTGGTGGAGTATCCTTGCGAGTTACCATGAAGTCATCTGAGACACGTTTTTCATCGGAAAAGAAAGCATCCCAATTACTATCTAAAGCTTGCAAAACTACGCGCCCACCTTCGCGGTATATTAAAACTTCTTCGCCATCAAACCGGAATTCTATTGGAAGACGTACAGCCTGTGAATTACCATTTTTGAAAAGTTTTGCAGTAGTAATATGTTCCATAAATCTTTCTCATAATATATATTATTAATATATACCACAAATTCCTATTTGTCAAAACAATATTTTTACTACATCCCTCGCTCTGCGGTGCGCATGCTTTCAAGAGAATCCACAATCTTTTTAGATTTTCCAACGGCATCTTCTGCATTTCGTCTTGCGGATTCAATAGTATGATCGATAGAATATTCTTCCCTATGGCTTTGGTCAAGATTCTTCCCCCCAATCTCTTGTAAAGCAATGCCTACGAAACCAGTAGCAATTAGTATTGGTGTGCTAATAGCTGCTGCGCCAAATATTACAGATGCCACACTAGGTATAAACAGTGCTGTTGGTATAATAAGCACGGATCCTAGCATCAGGGAAGCTCCAATAACAAGTTCAGTAGTTCCCGCAGTTACATGGGAAACACGTTCTTGTTCTTTAGCTTCTATATCGGAAACCCCACGCATTATATATGTCATACCAACGCCTATTAAAGCGTTGTAGTCACTAATATCTTGCTCAAAAGCTTGTAACAGTTGCTCATGCTCTTCTTTGACCTTATTATACGCGTGATCTGGTAGGCCATGAGCATCTAACTCCATACCTTCTTTTGCGATCATAGCCTGCTTGTCTTCCAAGTCACTGATATCGGCATCCTCGCCAAAGTCTTCTATTAATCTGTTTTTCTTTTCTGCCAATTTTTGATATGCATCTACTAGATGTTTATTAGCTTCATCAACAGCAGCATCATAATCAGCTTTAAGTGGATTATACTCTTCAAGCTTTCCATATTTGCGCCCAATCATTTCAAGTATTTGTTCAGGAGTTGACTCTCTAAAAGACTTAATGAACTCTGCTTGCATTTCAGATAATTGTGGAGCAGTAGCGGCAAATTTTTCTAACTGAGCAACATCTATCTTTAATCCTTGCTCAGCAAGATAGCCACTAATTCCCTCAAATACTGCCTTCTTTCGTTCAGTTTCATCAGGAGTACGCATAGCTTTCGTTAGGTTTTCCTTAAAGCTTTTTTGTTTCCTTTCTTCATCTGCTTTTGATCTAAACATAGCATACCTCGTATCTCATATCATATGTGAACTGTAGCAGATAAAGATTAAGAAATGGTTAATGTACATACACTTCTTTGTTTAGTTCAAGTTTAATGCGCCATACAACCGCATCACTGTCATACTGCTGCTTGACAGCAGTATCCATAGAGCAACATAGATATCACATAGTATTTTATAGAAAAATCGAAATTTACTAACCACCTATATTTACCACAAGCGTTGACCTACACTATATATGGATACCGCCGTCAAGCAGCGGTATGACATTCTTTTTATATCAATGCATTACTACTTCTTTCACAAGTTCAGCATGACGGAAAGTTCCGGGGTTTTAGCACACTTCTTCTATCTTATATTTATTAACATATCACATTAAAAAAGGGGTATGGAAGTCCCTGAGTAAAATATTTTACCTAAGAATGCTTATTGATAAACCAATCCTCATTCTCGATATCAATATCCTTATCAAACACCACAGAAGAATCGGCGGATACTTCTGCTGCCATTTCCATTTCATCAAGTGTTGCTAGATGTACGACCGCATTGCCACGATTTACAAGCGGCATGGTGGTTATGCAAATTATTATGCCCGGTGAATTTGTAGAAATGGATACTTGCTTGTCTCCATATGGATCGGATATAACTCCAACTAATTCTCCTGGTTGCACAAAAGACCCAAGTTTTTTCACCATCCGCAAACTTCCACTCTCAGGCGCTCTTAGCCAATAACTGGATTTTGCAACCATAACATTTGATGGATGGTCTAACATTTCATCTTGTTTTAGCATCTTTATTTCACGCAGTACGTTTACAATGCCATGTACTCCAAGGTTTATAGAGTGGTCATCAAATCTCAATGCTTCGCCAGCTTCGTATAAGATTGTCTTGATGCCCAGTGCAGCAGCAGCTTGCCTTAGCGTACCATCTCTCAGAGGAGAATTTATAATTACCGGAGCTCCAAAAGCTTTGGCCATCTCCATCTCGGCAGAATCACTGATCTCAAGTCGCACTTGCGGAAAGTTAAAGCGATGAATGGCACCGGAGTGAATATCTATTCCATAATCACATTTTTCAATTACTTCATGCATAAATGTATGAGCAATTCTAGAGGCCAAAGATCCGCCTGTTGAGCCGGGAAAGCATCGGTTAAGGTCTCTGCGATCTGGTAGATATCGGAGGTTATTGTTATATCCAAATGGATTTACAATGGGAACTACAATAAGCGTGCCACGAACTCTTTTAAGTTCCTTGCGAGCAAGAAGGCGTTTGAGGATCTCAACTCCAATAATTTCATCGCCATGGATTGCGGCAGAGACAAACATAGTGGGGCCTGGTTTCACACCGCGTATGACCTCAACTGGTATTGTGATCTTTGTGTAGTCAAAAAGGCTTGCAATTGGTATCTCAAGTCTTGTGCGCTCACCAGGTTTTATCTTTATTCCAGCTATTTCAAAATTTTCGCTATCCATGCAAAATCAGTATAATAAACCATTCATATTTAGTAATATTACATAGCGGTCTGTACAGCAATGAGTTTATGTGATAAAATGCAGTTTAAGAGAATTAATTGTGGATATTATGAGCTCAAGATTATTTGGAACGGATGGTATTAGGGGGACAGCTAATATTTATCCGATGACATGCGACCTAGTCCAAAAATTCGGTATTGTAGCTGGGCATTACTTTAAGCGTGGGGGGCATCGTAATCGTGTTGTTATCGCCAAAGACACTCGCCTTTCTGGTTATATGTTAGAGCCCGCGCTGACTTCCGGATTTGTATCAGTTGGGATGGATGTTATTCTTGTAGGGCCAATGCCCACGCCGTCAGTATCTTTTTTGATCAAGTCTTTGAGGGCGGATCTGGGAGTGATGATTTCAGCATCACATAATCCTTACCAAGATAATGGTCTAAAACTATTTGGCCCAGATGGCTATAAGCTTAGCAATGAGATTGAAGATAATATTGAAGATATAATTTTATCAGGTGATATAAATGAGTATATGGTTCCTCCGGACCAATTAGGACGTGCCAAACGCCTTGATGATGCTCCAGGACGTTATATAGAGCATGTGAAGCGCTCGTTCCCCAAAGGGATCGACCTGTCTGGGCTCAGGATAGTGGTTGATTGCGCAAACGGTGCCGCGTACCATATGGCCCCAACCATATTTTGGGAATTAGGAGCCGAAGTAATTAAGCTAGGTATTGAGCCAGATGGTATGAATATTAACCATGTGTGTGGTTCCACAAATCCAGATGCTTTGGTTGCTAGAGTGATTGAGACAAGGGCTGATATAGGCATTGCGCTTGATGGCGATGCCGACAGAGTTGTGATATGTGATGAAAAGGGTAAGATCATCCATGGTGACCATATTATGGCTATGATCGCCACCAAAATGAAGCAAGAGAACCATTTGACGGGTGACGGTATAGTTGTTACGCAAATGTCTAATAGCGCACTTGATAGCTATATGGATAGCATGGGGCTTAAGGTTCATCGCACTGCAATCGGAGATAGGTATGTTTCTGAAAAGATGCGTGAAACCGATTGTAATCTTGGTGGTGAGCAGTCAGGCCACATTATTCTTTCGCATTACTCCACCACAGGAGATGGTATGATAGCTGCCTTGCAGGTGCTTTCTATAATGGTGGATAGTAAGAAGAAGTTAAGTGCAATGTCTAGACTGTTTGATCTTCACCCTCAAGTTATCAAAAACGTAAAATTCTCTAAAACCAATCCGCTCGATCATCCAAAAATGAAAGACTACCTTGAAGATATTGATAAACGCACCCAGGATTGTAGAGTATTGGTTAGAAGGTCTGGTACAGAAAAGCTCATCAGGATTCTAGTAGAAGGTAAGAATCACGAGCAGATCGAAGGCCTTGCCGAAGAGATAGCAGGATTTATGATGGTGGGCGAGACTGCTTGAGAGGCGATAGTTTTAAAAACTTGCGAAGAAGTGCTTGCCATTCTCTAGGTTTTGTGGTTGAATCACACCCACTTTGATAGGCATTTTTGACTTTGATTGAAGTGTTTAGGAGGGATGGCCGAGCGGTCAAAGGCAGCAGACTGTAAATCTGCCCTCTTCGGTGTTCGAAGGTTC
>CAYWJW010000081.1:0-4036 GCA_964458795.1 uncultured Candidatus Jidaibacter sp.
TTGCTCTATGCTTGTATTGTATCTCTATAGTATTTCCATTTGAAAAGGTTATTTTATCATCTGCATATCGCCCAATATAATTTTTATCTGAAATTGTATTCATTAAATTTTTTTCTTCTTGATCAGTAAGTTCAATAATAGTTCCTTCAAAGAATTTAAGTAAAATTAACTTTCTATCAGTAGTTTCTTCAAAAAACTGCAATAAACTTAGATTTCTTTCAATTATTAACTTCTTGTTGTGTTCATCATTGGGATTTTCCATCTTAATAAAGCTTCTAAACTTAAACAGATAATCTCCATTATCTGATTTATACGAAAGTATTAGATTTTTATTCTCCTTTACTGCTTGATACCCAGACAAATCATACCCCCAAATATCAGGATATGGTGGGTATTGTTTCTTAGAGGCACCAATATCAGTAGCTAAAGCTAGGAATGGGTTTAAGAATAATGTTATAATAACAAATTTTAATACCTTACTCTTCTTCATTTATATCTCACTCTATTAATTCGCCAAACTCTACAACTTATTGTTATAGTTTACAATAGCATATAAGATCTCTCCTTAGAAAACGCTGGGCTCTTTATAACTAATTTTATACTGACTTAGCTATAGACCGGAGAGATGAGTAACAGATTTGAGACATACTTCTTCTATCTTATACCAATTCCAGTAAATAACTGTACATATGCGCTTCATCTTTTGATTTTTTTAGTCGCCACTGAAAACCCAAAATATGTAGAATATTATGGGCTTTCAGCGACTTCCCAAAAAATCAAAATTTATCACGCATATGTACAGTTATTTACTGGAATCGGTATTATATAGTATACATTCCCATTTTTGCCGATGGAAGTACCTGGGCAAAATATTTTTTTAATTAAGCAAATGCTTTATAACTGAGTTTAGTAGAAGCCTACCATGTTTAGTTGCTATCACTCTATTATCATTTAATTTAAGCAATCCGTTATCCATCAATTCTTTAAGGCGCTCTTTATATATAACATGTTCAACTGCTATTCCTTCTGCTGTTCTAAGACCCATAAGAATTCTTTCTGTCGCTATTTCTGCATCTGTTAGTATGTCCTTGCGTTGAACACCAACACCATAACTTGCAACTAGCTTAAGCCAACTTTCGGGGCTTGAAATATTTTGGACTGCAAGGCGCCTCCCTCCTTGCTTTATTCTTCCATGTGCACCAGGACCAATACCTAAGTAATCTCCATAGCACCAATATTGCATGTTATGCAGGCATTCGTGACCTGGCATTGCATAATTAGAAACCTCGTAAGCTTTGTATCCATTCGCCTCCAATACATCCTCAGTACGTATGTACATATCAGCTGCTACCTCATTATCTGGCATCGCAAATTCACCAGCGCGGTGCGCGCCAAAGAACTTTGTGCCTTTCTCTATGGTAAGCTGATACAGCGATAGATGCCCATAAGCCATCTCTATAGCCTCCTCAAGCTCTACCTCCCACTGAGCTATCGTTTGATTTGGCAATGCATATATCAGATCAAATGAGTATCTAGAAAAATTCTTTCTAGCAAGGTCTATAGCGCCTTTTGCTTCATACACATCATGCTCACGTCCTAGGAATTTAAGATTTTCATTTCGCAAACTTTGTATACCTAGCGAAACTCTATTTACACCTGCTAAGGACAAGTTTTTAAACTTCTCGGCTTCAACCGATGTTGGATTAGCCTCCATAGTTATTTCAATTGCTTGATTAACGGTATAATGAGTGGTTATATACTCAATAATACCAGCTATAACCGATTCATGAGCAAGGCTCGGAGTACCACCACCAAAGAAAATACTTATTATTTCTTTATCATTTAAGTATTCTTTATAATACTCCAGCTCTCGAATAAGGCTTTTTAACCATAATTTATGGTCAACAGACTCTCGAACATGGCTGTTAAAGTCACAATATGGGCATTTTGACTTACAAAAAGGCCAATGTATGTATATCGAGACTTTATCTTTTGTTAAAATAGCTATATAATCTACCTATATTTATTTCACGAATTTTAGCATATTTATCGAGTGTCGCAATGTTTACTAATTTAAGTCAATCTTTAGGCAAAGTCTTTGATAAGCTTCGCGGTCGTGGCGTCCTCTCTGATGATGACGTAGCTTTGGCACTTCGCGAGATCCGTATAGCTTTACTCGAAGCAGATGTGGCTCTTCCAGTTGTCAAAGATTTCGTCAATACCATTAAGGAAAAAGCTATCGGCGCAGAGTTGATAAAATCTATCACTCCTGGTCAACTTGTTATCAAAATTGTCAGTGATGAACTTATTAATCTTCTAAGCTCTGATAATAAAGAATTAAATTTGAAAGCTCAGCCACCAGTTGTTATAATGATGACTGGCTTGCAAGGCTCTGGTAAAACTACCACCTCCGGCAAGCTGGCTTTAAAACTCAAGACCCAAAACAAAAAGAAAGTTCTGCTAGCATCTCTCGATACATACCGACCTGCAGCACAACATCAACTTGAAACACTTGCCAAACAAATTGATATTGACGCAGTTGAGATCATAGAAGGGCAAAAGCCACTTGAGATCACAAAGCGTGCTATGCGTGCAGCTCAAGTTGGCGGTTTTGATGTCCTGATTCTAGATACTGCAGGACGTTTGCATACTGATTCTGAACTAATGGAAGAGCTAGCAAGCATAAAGAAGCTTGCAAACCCAACTGAGATCATGCTGGTTGCTGACTCATTGACTGGCCAAGATGCAGTTAATATCGCCAAAGAATTCAATGATAAAATCGGCATCACTGGTATCATACTAACTAGAGTTGATGGAGATGCAAGGGGTGGCGCAGCACTATCCATGCGCATGACTTGCGGCCAACCAATAAAATTCTTAGGAATTGGCGAAAAACCATCCGACTTGGAAGAATTCCATGCAGACCGAATCGCTTCCCGCATTCTAGGCATGGGTGACGTAGTAAGCTTAGTAGAGAAAGCTCAAGAAGTTATGAGCGAAGATGAAGCTATGAAACTTACTGCAAAAATGCAGAAAGGTGTTTTTGACCTTAACGACCTATACTCACAACTTAAAAACATTGGTCGCATGGGCGGGGTAGGCAAGTTAATGGGTATGATACCAGGAATCGGCAAATTACAAAACAAATTGGCTGATAGCGGTTTTGGTGAGAAAAAAATCAAGCAACAAATGTCCATAATCGAATCCATGACCAAACTCGAACGCAAGCGACCTTTACTAATTAATGCATCTTCCAAAAAACGCATAGCAGCCGGTAGTGGTAATAAGGTAGAGGATGTTAACCGCCTCTTGAAGCAATACCAAAATATGCTAAAAATGATGAAGCAATTTGGAAAGATGTCTCCATCTGATATGGATAGGATGCAAAGGATGATGAATGTCAAACACTAAAGCAAAACAACCACTACCAAAAACAAAGCGTAATAGCGGCAAATTAGCGCAAAAGCTGCGTTTGAACTTACTACGTCGCAAACAAAAAACCAAAACTATTCCAGAGAATAATAATGAAAATAACAAACTTTAGTTTAACTACTCTTGCTATCCTCACTGCGCTATCTCTCACCACTGGCTGCGCTAAAGAAATAAACGCCCACGGCTTCAACTTCGAGCACTCCAACTTTAAATCCATAAAAGTTGGCGAGACTTCGAGACATCAAGTATTATCTGAGCTTGGCAGCCCTACATCTACATCTGATTTTGGCGAAAAAAAGTATTACTATATCTCTAACAAAGTTGAAAGAATAGCATTCCTTGATCCGACTATAATTGAACAAAGAGTCCTGAGCATTGGTTTTGACAATGCTGGAATCGTGCAGGACATCCATGAACTAACACTTGATGATGCCAGAAAAGTTATCTTCTCAGAAAACCGTACAGAAATTAAAGGCAATAGCGTAACCGCTATGCAGCAAATTCTTACTAATATCGGCAAATACAATAAGAAGAAGTAAGCATAATGATTCCTTGTTTAATAGTAAGTAATAAGCCGCACTTATTCGATACGCTATCTGCTATC
>CAYWJW010000082.1:0-3683 GCA_964458795.1 uncultured Candidatus Jidaibacter sp.
AACGTCATTTTATCTTTTTCAAAAGTAATAACCAGACATTTTATTTCAATCCCGGCGACAACTTGTGCTTCATCAGTAATGATCATCCCACCTCCATGCGATGGATAGACAACAGCATCATTAACTCTGAACTCTCTATTTGCAGCTTGCTTTACGACTTTAGCTTTTGACATCAACCACTCCTATACTCTGGTACTTTCACAGTATATCACTTTTTTTATGAAAAGTTAAGTCAGAAGATTAGATTTATAAATAGACATGATATTTTTAAGGTTGCGCTACTAATACCAATTTCATTAAACTGGCGGATGGGGTGAGATTCGAACTCACGGAGGACTTGCGCCCTCGTCGGTTTTCAAGACCGGTGCCTTAAACCGCTCGGCCACCCATCCTTTAGAGGAATGGTTGGGTTTTTATCAGAGCTTTAGTAACATATCAAGTAAAATCATCCAAAAAGCTTGGGGCTCCAGTAACAAGATTTTTCTAATGTTTTTATGAAAATAAGTTATATGCCCCATTATATAAGGGTTGTAGCGCTGCAAATATTTTTATGGGTAGTACTTCCATATTGAGTCATTGATGAGCTATACTATAAATATATTAAAGAGAGTTGAAAAATGATTTTAGACGAAAGAAAATTGAGCAACTATTTAATCACCCTGAACTTGCTGCAGGATCCTTTTACATACAAAGTAATTTCGGAGCACAAGGTATGTTGAAGCAATTAGTAGAACAAATAGCCAATCACGCTGCGCCCTACACAAAAAAAGATATTGCATTGATTGCAGCAGCAAAGGAAGACTTATTACTTAAAGCCAAAGATTCTACAAGTAAGGCAAATTTAAAAGAGATATCAAATGCGGTGGATATATCTGCAGAAGCCCATCGTGGACAATACCGTGCTTCCGGTGAGCCATATGTATTGCATCCAATTGCAGTCGCTGAAATTCTTACAGAACTTAAGATTGATACTAGCACTATCATAACAGCCTTGTTGCATGATACCATTGAAGATACCAAGCTTACCCCTGAATTTGTAGAACAGGTTTTCGGTAGAGATGTGAGTAAGCTCGTAGACGGAGTTACTAAGCTTGCTAAAATTGAATATCAGCCCGAGCACGTAAAACAAGCGGAAAATTTTCGTAAACTGCTTTTGGCTATCTCGGAGGATATACGCGTACTATTAGTAAAGCTTGCAGATCGTCTACATAATATGCGTACAATTAAATATATTAAGAATGCTCAAAAGCGTATTAGAATAGCTTATGAGACCATGGAGATTTATTCTCCGCTTGCTGAGCGTATTGGCATTCATAAATTCAAAAATGAATTACAAGATCTTGCATTTGCAGAATTGCATCCTGAGATTAGAAAATCCATTCTCAACCGGTTGGAGTTTTTACGTAAAGAGGGACATTTGCTGGTTGAGACTATTGTGAGTGAAATATCAAATACCTTAAAACTTGCAGGCATTGATGCACTTGTTACTGGGCGCGAGAAGACCTCATGTTCTATATGGCGTAAAATGGAACATAAGAACGTAGCATTTGAGCAGCTTGCTGATATTATAGCATTTAGAATAATGGTAGATAAAGTGGAGGATTGCTATAAAGCTCTAGGTGTTATCCATACAAAATATCATATGATACCTGGTGGCTTTAAAGACTTTATAAGCACCCCTAAAGCTAATGGATATCAATCATTACATACTTTAGTAATGGGGCCTGAGCAACGCTGTATAGAGATTCAGATCCGCACTCATGAGATGCACAAAGTTGCCGAACTTGGGGTGGCTGCGCATTGGACATATAAGCAGAAAGTTGATTCTAAAACTGAAGGTACTCAATTCAGATGGATACGCGAGTTATTAGAAATTCTTGATAATGCTTCGAGCGCGCAGGAGTTTTTAGAAAACACAAAGCTCGAGATGTATTATGACCAGGTTTTTTGCTTCACTCCTAAGGGTGATTTGATAGCTCTGCCAAAAGGAGCAACTCCTGTTGATTTTGCATTTGCCCTGCATTCGAACATAGGCCTAAGTTGTATAGGGGCAAGGGTTAATGGGAGGATTGTTCCGCTGAAAATGCAACTGGAGAATGGAGACCAAGTCGAAATTCTGCGCTCAAAAACTCCAATGCCTTCGCCAGCATGGGAGAAGTTTGTGATAACCGGCAAAGCACGTGCGGAAATTCGCAAGTTTATTAGATCTAAACAGCGCGAAGAATACTATAATTTAGGCAAAGCAATGCTTAGCAAAACTTTCCAACAAGCTAATAAAGAGTTTACTGAAAGAACTCTAACTCCTGTAGTAGATCAATTTAGGAGGGAGTCCACTGATGAGATTATTGTAGGTGTAGGAGAAGGATTAATCAATAGGATAGACGTATTTAATGCTATCCATCCGGAGAATAAAATATCCGACAAACGCTCAATGAATCCACTGTCATTACTTAAATTCAAATCGAAGAAGCAAGAGGCAGCGCGCAATCAATCGATTCCTATAAAGGGATTGATTCCTGGAATGGCGATTCATTTTGCCGGATGTTGTCATCCTCTTCCTGGTGATAGGATAGTAGGGATAGTAAATACTGGAAAAGGTATAACTATCCACACATCTGATTGTGAAATGCTAGAAAATTTTACTAATACTCCGGAGAAGTGGATTGATGTTACTTGGGAAGGTAGTGGTGAAGATATGTATGTTGGTCGCATTAAGATTACTTTATCTAATGAGTCGGGTAGCCTTGCAGAAGCAGCACGCTCTATTGCATTAGAACAGGCCAATATCACCAATATAAAAGTGGTTGGGCGATCTTTGGACTTTTTTGAGCTGCTACTAGATGTAGAAGTTAAAGGAGTGAATCAATTAACTAACCTAATAATTTCTTTGCGAGCACTTGATTGCGTTCACAGTGTGGAGCGGTATAAGGCATGATATGCAAGAACTATGCCTATGGAGTAGATGCTGAAAAAATGGTGATTCTGCACTATCAAGCTTTGGGTTTTGAGTTGCTCAAACATCGCTTTAAAACACCATATGGCGAGATTGATTTAATAATGAAGAATGATGAGTCTTTGGTTTTTATTGAAGTAAAGGCACGCACAAATCCACAGCATGAAGAATTTATTACCTCACGACAAATTAAGCGGTGCTGCAACACTGCACTATACTTTTTGTCAAATGATGGCGCAGAGTGGATGAAATTAGCTCAACGCTTTGATTTAGTTGTGGTAATAAATAATAGAATTGCAAATATTATTGAAAATGCATGGGCATGCGAATGAAACTATATAGTAGAGCTCTATCATTATGGTGATCCTAGTTGAAATACTTACACTTTTAGTGTACCATCATGTAAGATTTTTAAGGTTTATAGAAGGATTGATGTGTTAGATGCATATGACAAATTTAAAGTAGACCCACAGATTGAGCTCAGCACCTTAATGGGAGAGCTTGAAGCATCACTTAAAGAAAAAGAAAAAACTACAGCCAATGAAACTAGTAGTAGTAATTTAAATTTTGTTATTGAAGATGAAGAGGATACAGGAGAGAAAAAGAAGAAAAAGAAAAAAGATAAAAAGCGTGAGAAAATCAATCCGGATGATTAAATCAATTTATTCTATTTATTTATTTATTTATTTATTGCACCGTTAACTGCATCCAATAGTTAGCTAAACTAGAA
>CAYWJW010000083.1:0-3503 GCA_964458795.1 uncultured Candidatus Jidaibacter sp.
CTTAAAGGAGGCTTCCCGGAAGCCCTGAGTTTGAAGCAAAAGCAAGAACAAAGCATGTGGTATGGAGATTATATTGCCGCTATTACTCAGCGTGATCTTCATGATATAATAAACATAAAACGCCAAAATAGTATGAAAGAACTTCTATACGTGCTTGCGGCATGGTCTAGTAAGTTTATATATATATCGGCAATTTGCTCTAGCCTTGGTATAGCAAGGCTAACTTTGATAAGTTACATGAATGCTCTAGAAGCATTATATCTGGTTGAGAGAGTAAGACCTTGGTCAAAAACAGATTATGATCGCGTTAACAAACATGATAAATTGTTTATGACTGATACTGGTATAATGAGCACTATCTTAGGTTGGCGGTTTGAAAAAATCCGATTGGATGGCGATAAAACCGGCAAGCTACTTGAAACGTTTGTATTTACCCAACTAGCAGCACTAATAGATGCACAACAACAAGAATATCAAATATATCATTACAGAGACCGAGAAAAGCGAGAAGTAGATTTCGTAATTGAGAATGAGGAAGGCAATCTCTTAGGTATTGAAGTTAAGGCAGGATCTGCTGTATCGCAAGATAGCTTCAAGCATTTGAAATGGTTTCGTGATAATATGGCTGGCAAACATACATTTGTGGGCATTGTTCTTTACACAGGAGAGAACGTTCTTTCTTTTGGTACAAATATGTGGGCAGTGCCAATAAGCGCACTATGGGGATAATAAATCCTATAAAATACCTATATTATATCTTTAATCTAAAGATTACTAAAAACTGCTCCAAATTCGCCAATCTGACAACAATACCAATTCCAGTAAAGAACTGCACAGATGCGTTTCATTATTCTCTAATACTTTGGGCACTCTTTGCTCGATCAACCACAACTTTGTCAGAAAATTTAAGATATTTTCTCTCTGTTGGAGTACGTGCAAGGCTTTCTATACATCCAGCATCTCCAAGTATCTTGAGCAGTCTATCTGGGTGCATTGTCCTGAAACGCTCTCTTTCAGTGAATGGTATTTTGATGACATCTTCTTTTATACTAAGCTCTTCCTTTAACCTATTGTTCAATTCTATAAAAGCTGCAACCGTAGTCCTTGCTGCGAATTCTGAGCATAGCATTCTGTTTTTCTCTTTTGCTCCCGCCATGATGTCCGCATGAATCCTATCCAAGCTTTCTGGCACCAATTTGCTATGGCCAAGAGGCCCTATAAATTCCGCTATTCCAACCTTTGTATATTCTATTGATTCCCGCAATTCTAAACCCTTAAAGTTTTTTTCAGTGTCCTCATGAATCTCCGTTTCAATTGCTCTATACATAACATTTATTACCTTTGCATAATCTTCACCATAGTTAGGATTGGCTTTTAGCCTATCAATTACATCGCTGTTTATTAGCGGAGCTATATTTATTTTATACAAGTTAGAGTACAGGTAACTCTCAATATCAATAGGATTAGTACTTGTACCTGCATAATGTATATGAGAAACGAAAGCTTCTCCTTTCTCTCTAACTAATTTTGTAGTATGCGCATGTTCACTAATCAATAAGGTGGCTTTATGCCATGTATCTAACTTTTTGTTTTTAAAAGCATGCTCTTTAACTATATCATTCAAAAGTATATCGCCAGATTCAACTTCTTGGGGAGCCTCTTTCTCGATTGCTTTGTTGACTTCTTTCAATATAGGCACGCATTCTTTGAGTTTGCCGTATAAATTAGTTAGCCACTCATTATCTTGGAACAAACCCATTACTTCCATATATATAAGATTATTAAAAGTATCTGCATAGCTCATCAAAATACCATATTCCCTCAAACTTAGTTTATCTTCCTCACTCAACTCTTCATTATTGTTAACCTTACCATGTGCAGCAATCAACTTACTCGCAGCCCTTAGGAAAATCTCTGGATCTCTAGTTTTATAAATCAGCTTCTTAAAATCCTTATCCGCTTTATGCAAAGCTTTATTAAGCTTCATATTACCTAATGAATCCACTAAAAATTCCTGTACGAATTGTTTTTGAGCAGCCGGTAGCTTTCTCCTACTATTGTATGTTTCGTTGAATAACTTGAGACCAAAGGCCTGGCGTTTAGTTAAACCGTTACTTTCTAGTTTATCTCCCCCTGGTCCTTTTAGCATATCGATTATAGAACTCTCCTCATTTTCTTTCGCAACCTTCAGAACTTGCTCTATTTCATCTTTCTTTTTGCCCAATATGTCCTTAAGATTATCTACAGAATCCACATTATGGCTTAGTATAAGCTCATTTTGTATTTCTCTTGAGCTTTGAGACATCTTCATAGTAACTATTCTGGAAGACAAGAACTGTAAAAGTTTTATATACTTATCTAAATACTCTAACCTTTTACTCAAGTCACCCTTGCCAAGATCATCTAGCTCAAGCAAGCTTCCCTCTTTTTGCAAATAAGAAATGTAACGTTTACAATTAGTTGCAAAAGCATTATACTCAGGGCTGCTATCAGAGAAATCTTTAATTGTCCTAAATTGCTCTCTTAAACTATTTGCATCAAGGTGTTCTGGCGCTTCAAGCACAGGTTTATTAGGCGTTTTCTGTCCAGCAATGGCTATTTCTTTAAATGCATTTAGGACTTTATCAAAAAATTCAAACACAAAGTTCAAGAACTTTTCGTCATCATTTATGTCGATTCGGGTATAGAACAGTTCATTTACCAATAGTTCCTTAGCTTGGGTTTGATACTCCAAATCCATATTGAAAAATCCATCTGGCAAGGTAGCAATAAGCTGATCTAGTCTTTTATTTATAAGCCATTCCTTATGGCCTGTTATATATTGGAAGTAGTTGGTGCTCTCAGGTAATTTTCCGAGAGTTGCTATATCAATACATTGCTTAGCCTTGTTATTTAAGAGCGCCAGGCTTTCCATTCTAAATTGAGCCCTTAGAGAGCTATTATCTTTCTTTACAAAACCTTCTATAGGTTTCCCGGTAAGTTGTTCAACAACTGAGCTCTTAAAAAGCTTCTCTACCAAGTCTAATAACTCATTGCTATTCCGCAAGTTATACTGCGAGTTTAGTAGCTCATCTGCCACAAGAGACGCTATTTCTACCTGGGTCTTACGAAATGTCTGTTTAAAGAATTCATCAGGCAAAGCCGCAATCACCGCTTCAACTTTTTTCTCCAGGTCTTCTTCTGAATAGCCAGTTAAATAGGTAAAGTGGCTAATGTTAGAAGCAGGTAGCTTTAAACCTTCTTCTTTAATACGCTCTTTCGCGCGCTCATCTATAGCTTTTATAGTATTCTCTTTGAATCTAAGCTTAATGCTTGCTAAATCTTCTTTCATATAAGCATCCACAAATCACCTTATTTTGATTGTGCCACCTAAAGGTTAACAATTGGTAAATTTCTATATAAATTCTATCAGGGTGGTACTGGGAAAAACAGTTTGGGCCATGCGGAACATGTTGAAATGATAGGACATATAGGGTTTTATGTAGATGACTTAAAGAAAAGTG
>CAYWJW010000084.1:0-3238 GCA_964458795.1 uncultured Candidatus Jidaibacter sp.
TATTCTCGCGATGAGAGGAGATATTGACATTGCTCCGTATGCAATAGCAGAAAATCGCCATAAGGCCGCGCTAAAAGCTATAAATGAAGAGCAAACAACAAGAAGGACAGAGCTAGAATCAAAGGCCAGTACTTTGAATTCAGCAGTAAAGCAACAGGGGTTTGTGAATGACTTGGTTAGTGCAAAAGAATGGGGCGTGTTAGCCTATTTATTCCTTGAGCCAGATGGTAAATTTAAAGAAAAGATTGCAAATGTGGCGGTATTGTTACCAGTTAATTTCGATTCTTATCTGGAACAAGAAGCTAGAACAATTGCTTCTCAACAATATGAGCGTGCTGTAGAGAGTCTTGAGAGACAAGCAAAAGATTCAACAAAAGTTCTAGAAGCTGTTGTAAATGAACAAGCGGAAAAGGTGGGTGAATTAAATGCCAAGCTAGATAAGGAAATTAGGCCACTAGAGAAAAGACTGCGTGATAAAGAAAAAGAGCGAGCTGATAATAAAGAGCAACAGCTAAGCGAGATAAAGGTAGCAAGAGAACAAGAAGAATATGAGATAAACCAAATTGAAAAGGTAGGATATAAAAGCAAAGATACTCTGAGAATAGAAGAACGCATTGAGAATACAAAAAAAGATAAACAAAGTAATATTACAGAATCCTTGGAAGTGGAAATGGAGTTCCATGCTGAACTTGAAAGCAAAATAAAGGCTTTAGATGATGAACTGAAAAGGGATGCAGAAATAGGAATAGTAAGAGAGGGAGTAGCAACAGCAGAAAAAGGGATTCGTAGTTTCTTTGGTGCAGAAGTCCCTGAACAAGAACGAGTGTTTAAGGGAAAGCTTAGTGCTACCCAGAGAGCGGAAAAAGAAGAAGAGATCCGAGAGCAAAGAGTTATACTAAATACCCTAACTGCAGGCTGGAAGAAGCGGGGCATAACAAATGTAGTAAAACAACTTAGAGGTTATGATGATAGTATCGCGAAAGACACTAAGCAGCTTGAGGCATCAAAAGCCAAAGACGCAAAAGTTCTAGAAGGAAAAGTTGCTGAACAGAGAAAAAAAACTGAAGCAAGAGTTGCGGAAATAAATGCTGAATTTGCTGAAAAAGATAAGAAATTAAAAGCACTTGAGAACAAAATACAATCGCTGATAGGCGGGGCTAAAGAACAGTCTAAGAAGGCGGTAGCTGCAATTAACGCAACTTATGAGCCTAGGATAACTGAGTTCGGTTATAATCAGCAGCATATAGCAAAACAGCAAGCTGAATTTATGGAGAAAAAAAATGATGAGATAGCACAAATCTCATCCAGTCTATTAAAGGGAGTTGGGGATGTGCATCAAAACCCTGTGAAATCACTTGTGTACTTAGCAGGAAATGGCAAGATGAATGAGGTTGTGAACTACTTATATAATGGCGCCGGAAAAGGCGATCCATACCTGAGAGGTTTGTTGTTTAACGCCTTGAAAGATAATGTTAAAATTTTAGATGAAATGACTGCAGTGGTTGCAGGGGTAAGCGATGCTGCGAAACTAATTTTTATACAAGACTTAATTGATAGCGGTACATTGGGAGGTCTTAAAGGTAGGCTTGATAAGCTTAACATAGACAAAACAAAGCAAAATGATTTGGCCTCAAAGCTTATAATAGGCGGTGGAAAGTTTGGGCCTGCATACGAAATTCTGGCAGGAAACGATAATTTAAAACTATTCCATACACTTGCCAATACTAAGGTACATAGCTATGAAACCCTGAAATCCTATCATGATGCCTTCGAAGATAAAAAAGTTGCATCAAAAAGTGCAGGGGAACTGCTTGCAAATAGTCCAAATTTCTCCCAGATCCTTGCAGGAATCCCAAATCAAGATCAAAGTTTGGTAAATGAAAAAGTGAATATGGCTGGTATATTAAGCGATGCTTATAGAGCAATTGAGCGTAGTACCATGCCTGAAGAAGCGAAGTTGAAGAAGCAAGCTGAACTTAATAATGTATATAAAGCCAAAATAGCATTAGAAGGCGGGGAATACGGACTTGCTAGTATATTAGAGAAATATGATAAAGATAGATTATATGCGGAGATTAAGATAGCAGTTGAAGCTCAAGGGAAAGTATCGCCTGAGGATAAAGGGAAAGCTGCAGAGATGCTTCTATTTGCACCAAATTTGCAGGTAGTGGGTAAAACCAAAGATATAGTTGAAAGGATAGCCGCAAGTAACAATTTTGATAAGGGAGCAACCTTTGCCGATAAGTTGAGAGAATGCTTTAACTCTATGCTGGCAGCATTTAACATTATGCCGGAGCGACAGGAGCTCATGAATGTTGCGGCTTATATGGTGGGGCTAAAAAGAGCTCTTTCACCAGATATGCCTAAAGATATGGTGCAAGAAGCTAAAAGCCTTAAAGATCAAATAATGGCAGGAAGAATAAAGCAAGGTGCTGGACGCGAGTAGACTTAGTTATGGTCTCGCATCATCATGTAAGCGCATGATATACAAGCATTCTAATTCGCAACTAAAGACAGAGTTGCCGAAAATATTTAAAATATTTGAAATTTATGGTTGACGGGAGGCTGTTTTGTCGCTATAAAATGACTCCACGAGATAACGGGATGTCTTGTGAATTTGAACTGAAATCCCGTATAAGCTTCCGAGCTTGTTCTTTTGAAATTGTAAGCGGTTAATTAAATTAAAAATTAAACGTAGCTGAAAGAAGTTCTGTGCCTTGCAAGGCGCAGAATTAGATGATGTTTAAGATAATCAATTTATTCTTAAGTATTTTAAAAGCTGGCTAGGAAACGACGTCCAGGTTTTAAAAAACGAAGAGTTAATAGATTTAGTTCTGTAAACGACATCATTTCGTATAACCAGCATTAAGAATGAGAAGAGCATTTGGTGGATGCCTAGGCGATAGGAGGCGATGAAGGACGTGACAGGCTGCGAAAAGCTGCGGCGAGGTGCCAATAACCTTTGACCCGCAGATGTCCGAATGGGAAAACCCACCTCATTGAGGTATCTGCAAGTGAATACATAGCTTGCAGAAGCAAACCCGGAGAACTGAAATATCTAAGTACCCGGAGGAAAGGAAATCAACCGAGACTCCGCTAGTAGTGACGAGCGAACGCGGACTAGCCCAGTGCTCATAGTGTAAGAACCAGAATGATTTGGAAAGGTCAACAATAATAGGTGATAGTCCTGTATGGGTAGAAAGCATTATGAGACTCGAGTAAGGCGAGGCACGTGAAA
>CAYWJW010000085.1:0-3219 GCA_964458795.1 uncultured Candidatus Jidaibacter sp.
CAATCTGATCGTCGAATCCACCAAACAGGTGAGCGATGCCGACCTGCGCAAAATGCTGATCGATGAAGTGAAGCGCCAGAACAAACCCTACGGGCTGATTGTGGGGCTTACCGCTTATGATACTCAAAGAATAAAGAACATCTATTACCAAGTGGCAGGATCTGGTGAACTTGCTAGCAAAGTTGCTATCTTCGGCGCACTTAGCTTATATATGGATTTCATCAACTTGTTCATCCAATTGTTGCAACTATTTGGTGATCGTAAGTAATACCATCATCATTTTCACTAAATTAAAAAGCGGGTCATATGGCCCGCTTTTTTTATATAAAATTTGAATGATGCATTCCAGGTATGAAAAATATTTTGCATAGGGGCTTCCATAGACCTTAAAGAGTCAAGTATACTAATAAATATAAGATCAGAAAAGTGTGGAGAAAACTCTATAAATATTGTCATACCGGGCTTGACCCGGTATCCATCTTAAGGCATCTCTAAAGTTTAGAAGGTAGGTTTTTGTTGAGATATGGATCAGATCTTAAACTTTTAATCAGGTAAAACATGAAAGAAACTAAACCAAGCCGCGAAGGGTTGCTCTTCGCGCATCAAGATGTTGCCAATCGTACAAGAGCAATCGCAAACTTCTTAATTGAGAAGTTGGCAGAGAATACAAACGACGAGTCTAAATTCTCTAAGCTCATTCAGCAATCAGATCGAGCATCGCTCACGCTGCAGCGACTGAGCTCAATTCTTACAAATATAATACCGCTTGAGCACAACTTGCTTGAGCGCCAAATTGAAATTGCAAAGCGCTCACCGAATAACCGCAGAATCACTCGTCAGGATTGCGAAATAGTCATAAGCCTAGCACGTGGCTGGGGCTTGCTGCGCGATGGGTGTGATGATGATATCGAAAAAGTAATAGATATGTACGAAACCAAAAAAGATGAGGATTTATGAAGACTAACTTTTCAGGCTTGCGTTTTCCGGAACATCTTTCACTAGGTGCAGTAGGAGGGCCAACTTTTTCAACTGATATTGCAGTAACTAGAAGCGGCCACGAGCAGCGCAATGTATCTTGGCAAGATGCTCGCAATAGATATAGCATAATGGCAAGTGTAACATGCTGCCAAGACTTTGAAGATATTCTAACCTTCTTCCGCCTGCATAATGGCAGAGCTATCGGCTTTAGGTTTAAAGATTGGACAGACTATAGCGCGAGCAACCAGCTCATCGCAATGAGTAGTCCTCTTAAATGCAAATATCAACTGATTAAACGCTACTCTCTAGGTGAGCTTTCAGATGTGCGAGCAATCCACAAACCAGTAGCGAGTACAGTGCACGTGCTTGTCGGGGGAAAGCATTATGACTATAGAGTTAACCATGAGAGTGGATGTCTAGAATTTAACCAAGTGCTGCCCGAAAACTTAGAGATTAGAGCAGATTTTGAATTTGATGTACCAGTGCGTTTCGATACCGACGAACTAAGGATTTCATCAATGGATACTCAAGATGGGATAATCGAAATTGTATTAATTGAAATAAGGGGGAGATATGAAGATATCTAATGAAGTGCTAACACTGATTACCTGCTGGCAAATCCGACTTACGGACGGCACGATAATGGGATTTACAGAAGGGGATAAGGATTTGGTAATAGACGATTTAATTTATCATGCAAGCAGCGGCTTTACTCGCTCGGCAGTTGAATCCACTGCATCACTTACAACAGATAATTTAGAAGTTGAAGGGATTATAGATCATGCTCTAATAAAACATGAGGATTTGCAGATAGGTCGATTTGACCATGCAGAAGTCTCAATTTTCTTATGCGATTATCTCAATCCAAATGCAGGCAAGATAGGTCTGCGTACTGGAACTTTAGGTGAAATAACTATGCAAGGTGATAACTTCGTCGCAGAAATCAGAGGACTATTGCAAGCCTTCTCACAAACAATTGGTGAGTTATACTCTCCGCAATGCCGTGCAGAGCTAGGAGATAAGCGGTGCAAGTTTGCTATAGAAGCAAGCCGTTATGAAGGCAAGGTATGTAGGGTAATAAGTGGGGATGAGTTTATTGATGATTCAATTGCAAGGCCCACAGGTTACTATAAATATGGCAAACTAAAATTTAGCAGTGGTGCAAATAAGGGGAGTGAGGTTTGTGTGCTAGAACAGATTGCATCCAAGCTGATTGTTTCAGAAGCACCTCCCACACCCATTAGGCCCCATGACAGGTTTGTGCTTTATCCAGGGTGTGATAAAGATATAGCTACTTGCAGCGCAAAGTTTAACAACGCCATAAATTTCCGCGGCGAACCCTTCATCCCGCTTCATCTGGCATGATTCTGGGGAAGGATCTTGTTTATTAACATGAACGCGTCGAAGCGATAGGAGGGTGATAGGCACTGTACAACGTAGCAACAGTGCCTAACCCTATAATTGCTGCTCCCACATAGTCTTTTTCTACAATACTTACAGCGTATAATAAGGTATTTGCGATTACTTCTAATGCTTTATTGTTCGAAAATATGAAAGTGGTTGCTGCATAGGTAGCTAAAAAGCCCAATTGAACTGATACTGTTGGTAACCTATAGATGGCATATATAGGAGCTATTGTAGAAAATATGCCACAACACCTGGAATAAAAGTAAGATTTAGCTTTAGGCTCAGGTTCAGGTTCAGGTTCAGGTTCAGGTTTTAAAATAAGCTGCTGTTGAACATATTCTGCAAACTCCGCATCATAAAAAATGCTATCAGGGTTTGTAAGAGTTTCGATAAGTTTTTCATTGTCCTTCAATAAAGCTAGTGTATTTTCAAAAAATTGTGGCAATGGGAATTGAAGCTTTTTTGAGATCTCTTTAACTCTAGCAAAAACCCCTATATAATTTTGTGGGATGTATTTAAGCAGATCAATTTCTGTTTCAATAAAATTTATAAAGTTGTCTGTGATATACAATAAAAATATCAATATTGCTGCGGTGATATTAGGTTGGGGGTATAGTTTAGAAAGTAGTGATAGTCCTTCTGGGTTGACAACATTTTGCTCAACAAAATTTAGAGAGAAAGCTATGGTTTTAAGATCGTGTTGGATCGGGAATTTATCAAGTCTTAATAGTTCATATCCAGCCGCATTATGAATACTAAGAATGTCATGATGGATTGGTTTGCCAAATATATAGTTAAGATGGTTGAGAACGGAGCATATAAATAGCTGAGCCT
>CAYWJW010000086.1:0-3156 GCA_964458795.1 uncultured Candidatus Jidaibacter sp.
GTCATTCCGAACTTGATCCCACTAGTGTCCGGAATAAATATAGAAGTTAAAATATATATAAGAAAGCTGGCACAACACCAGTAATTGTCACACCGCGACTTGATCGCGGTGTCCATGTTTAAACAGAAAACTAAGAGATTTTTGTTGCTAAAAGTATCATAAACTAACTTCCTATAACGATTATAAGCGTTAATGAAGCCTTAATATGGATCTCGCTGTCAAGCAGCGAGATGACAAAAATAGGGCTAAACAATTGTATTTTAAAATATTTTAAATTCTATATTTATTCCGGACACTAGTGGAACTTGATCCGGAATCTATATACAAAAAATTTAGAGTTATTCTTTGTTAAAACATGGACTCCGGATCAAGCCAGGAGTGACCTTTTGTAAGGTTTAAGTACATTTCTCTTATCTTATATTTATCAGTATACCACGCAAAAAAGTACTGATGGAAGTCCCTATCTAAAATATTTCACTCAATATCATTTAACCTTATAAAATTTTCCGCCGCCTCAACTTCCGCCTTTTTAATAGAGCTCCCGCTGCCAAGTGCATCCTTATAACCTGCTATGCTTAAGTGTACGGTAAAGTTTTTGCTATGGGCGAGGCCTTCTTCCTTATTTATTACATACTTAGGCAAGCCTAGCTTCAGTTTTTGCGACCATTCTTGCAGCAAGGATTTGGCATCGCGCTTAAACGCGTATTCCCTATTTTCTATATAAGGCTGCCAAAAAGGTAGGAATAATTCGCGGGTCGTATAATAGTCTGAATCAAGGTATACTGCAGCTACCAATGCTTCCAAGCAGTCTTCCAAGTTCTTTTTGTTTGCACGCCCATCATTGGCTTCCTCACCGCGATCAAGTAGTATTGCAGCATCTAAACCGATTTGAATGGCAATTTCTGCAAGCGTCTGTGTGCGCGCAAGGTTTGAATGTATCTGCGAAAGTCGTCCTTCATCAAACTCCGGGAATTCCTTATAAAGCGCTTCAGCCAATATTAAATTGAGGACGTTATCGCCTAAAAACTCTAGCTTCTCATAGCTGGTATATTGCTTATCCTTAGATAGACTAGGGTGGGTGAGGGCGGTTTTAAGTAATTCCGCATTAGTAAAGTTATAAGCAAGCTTCATTGTATAAAACTAAACGCTCTTGATGTATCAAAATCTTTAAAGAATTTGACGATAGAGAAATCAGTTGTCCACAGCAAATAATCAGCCCTGCCAACTAACCGATCAAATGGTATATATCCCATTTCATTTAGGAATCGGCTATCAATTGAGTTATTTCGATTATCGCCCATGAAGAAGAATTCATTTTCAGGTACTTTATAAACCTGTGTTTCATCAGGAAAGGCATCGCGATTGCTGCTGTTGGACTGCAAAATAGTGTATGTAGGCCCACCTTCCATAGACTCCAGGTATTCTGTAAAGGTATGTTCGTCCCCAAATTTCGCAGGTTTAATAAATTCTCCTTTAAGCTCACGCTTAAGCGGCACATTGTTTATATATACTATACCACGCTTAAGTTGAACTTCATCACCAGGAAGGCCAATTAGCCGTTTTATATAGAAATTTTCCGTATCACGCACACCCTTGAAAACTATTATATCTCCACGCTTAGGCATCTTAGCAAAAATCCTACCTTCAAATAATGGGATGCCAAAAGGGAAGGAGTATCTGCTAAATCCATAGCTATATTTTGAAGTGAATAAGTAATCTCCAATTTGTAGAGTAGGAATCATCGAGCCTGAGGGAATGCGAAATGGCTCAAACAAGAAGCTTCTAAATATAACAGCAATAACAATAGCCCACAGCAGAGAGCGGAAAAAATCCTGATAGTCAAAATGCGCGAGTTTATGCTTGAAAGTATTGATCACCTTGAGCCTTAAAAAATATGATTGTTTACACAGTAATTCCTAAAATAGAATTTATCAAGCTATTAACGATTTGTTAATCATCTGCGGCGTATTATGTGTATAGATGAGGAATTGATCTAGAGCCTAGCATGAAGGAAAATAATTATTATGAAATTAATAGTATTGTAGCGCTTAAAGGTGATATGGATAACTTTAAGAAGCATGCGATAAATGCCAGCTTTACCGAAGTTAAGTCTAAAGAAGATGTTGAAACTATAGTAGATTTATTGAAAAGTAGTAAGAACCTTACTTCCTTAACTATACAAAACTCGGAGTTTCTCAATGATACATATGCATCTGAAATAGCTTCGGCGCTTCTAGTCAACAAGTCAGTTCATAGATTTCAGCTAGATGGGAAGAATATTACTAAGAATGGTGCTATGCTTTTGGACAAGGCTGTGGAAGATAATAAGAATATCTTGAATGCAACATATCCTAATCAATCTCGAGGGATAACGAAAAGGCTTGCTAATAGAAATGAGAGGGTTGAAGAGCTTAAGAGCAAATGGATAGCAGCTAGGCAAAATAGTGATGTTCTATCAAAACATGATATTAGAGATATATCCAAGCGTGCTACAGTCATCAAATATTTAATTAATAGTCAGGACATAAATGATAAGGAAGATATTTTGAGAGACTTTGATAAAGACCTTGAGTCGCTTAAAAAGCAACCAGCAAAAAGTGTAACAAAACAATCTTATAAAGAAGAAGCCCCAAAGCATGCGAAGCCAGGTAGAGACGAATATGAGGCCGAGACTGAGGAGGAGCTAAAAGAAGAGATCGATACCGAGCAAGAATACAACTATGCAAGGCTAGTAGGCGGTAGCCTACTCGGAGTGGCAGGAATTGCATTGCTAGGATTTGCAGCATATAGCCTACTTGGCCCTGAAAGAGGAGCTCTAGTATTTGGTGCTGGAATGATGAAAACTGCAGAAGAAAAGATGGAGCAAATTGAGTCAATGACATGGAAAGAACTTGGAGTCACTTGTTTATGCGGCCTTGCTGCAGTCGGCTTGCTAGGTGCTGCCGTATTTGTGATTGCCCCAGAACAAGTTAGACCAATATTTGAAAAAATTCTAGATGCTGTCATTGAAAGAACTATTGGCACAGCAGGCATGGAGTTAGGGTAGGTCTTACATATGGCTATGCTGAACTCTTGCCTCACTAGATCCTCACGTCGCTTGCGCTCCTCAGGATTGTAAAGGTTCGCTAAGTCGGTTCCAGATTATCAACAAAGGTT
>CAYWJW010000087.1:0-3065 GCA_964458795.1 uncultured Candidatus Jidaibacter sp.
AAGTCAATGAGGAGATAATAAGGATTTCTGTGGTTAATAAAAAATATTTAAATCAAATAATTAATAGTTTTATTAACATTATCTTATTGATATCTGTATCCACATATATGCTGCAAGATGCTGTAGCTTTTGGCTACGGTCAGAGTAATGAAGAAACATATGTAAATGTTGCTGGAACCTTTATAAACCCAAATGGACGAACCATTTACAAAGCCGGTATAGAATCTCGAGATAGTTCTTATAGCAAGAACAGCAAGAACCTAGTGCGGTTTAAGAATACGGCAATGGGTGAGCATACAGAAAAAGTAGTTGAAGGAGTAGTGGATGTTAAGGAAGGAATAACCCATCAAGGCTTAAAGGATCCAATCACCGAAAGCATACAAGCAAACAACTTCAGCTATTATCAAAAGCAAAGCGGATTTACGACTGAGGCGGCAGCTTTTGGGGGGATTGTAGCCAGTATCGCGACTATGGGTAGTGCATCATGCATAGGAATGCTAGCAACCTCAGCCGCAGGCCTCCAAGGAACCGCGCTAGGGGTAGGCTTACAAAATGCAACAGCAGTAGCTGTAACCAGCACGGCATCGGGAATTGCCAGCAATGCATTACTCAAGAAAAACCTTAAAAAAGGAGCAAAAGCTACCTTTGAATCAGATGGATTAAAAGCAATAGCAGCATCAACCCTCTCAGCTGGTGCAACCGGCGTTGCGTCAACCAACTTAGGGATTAAGATCAATGACCTAACAATCCACCCCGTAAGCACCACAGACATAACCCACCGAGCCACCTATGCAGGAATAAACACCGCAAGCCAAACTGCAGTAGGTGTGGCTCTCCTAGACCAAAAGCTTGGAAGTTCATTAGTAGACAATCTCCAAGCAAACGTAACCACTCAAGCCCAAGCCATAGGTGCCACCCATCTTGGAGCTGCTTACGCAAGTGGAGATATAAATTACACAGAACACAAACTAGCCCACGCCGCACTTGGAGGCATAACCGGCGCCGCAGCAGGTGGCAAACCCTTAGCCGGTGCGACAGGTGCATTGACTGCTGAAGTGACGGGAGAAGCTGCATTTAATGCAGGGATAAATCCAACTGATTCATCTAACCTCGCCAAAGTAGCCGGCTCTGCTGCGGGTCTTGCCTCAGGAGATGTCGTAACAGGATACAACACTTCAACTACTGCGGTGGAGAACAATTTTGTACAATTCGCAGCTGCAGCTGCTAGAACGTGTGCTGCGAATCCAGCTTGCGCAAGTTTAGTTAGGGATGGCATGGCTGTGGGCTTAGCAATGGCCATTACTATGCAAGATGGTATGATCAAGGGAATGGAAGGCTTTGATATCACTGATATCAAGAACAAGCTACCAGGCTTTAACCCGGAGGAAAGCAAACCTTCGGTGCTTACCACACCTGAAGCAGATCAACACGATACTGCTCTCGCCACCCCACTTCCTGGCCCGGAAGCACAAACCAAATCCGAAGGATTGGCTGCAGCTCCAGATTGGGCAAATCGGTTTGGGGATATGTTGTTTAATGAAGAAGCAAGCACAGTGTTGATAAGGCCTACAGCCAAGCAATCCGAGCTTGATGTAGGAAAAAACTTAGGAGGAGCTTCTGATTATCAGAAGAGTTATAAAGGTGGAGAGGTAGTAAAATACGGCACGAAGGGTAGTGTGCGACCGGATCATTGTATTGGAAATATTTGCAGCATTGAAGTAAAAAATTATGACATAAATAAAAATTCAACTAAGCTTGTTGATAATGTAGTAAAGCAAGCTCTACAAAGAAAAGTGGAGCTTGCACCTGGCATGGTGCAGAAGGTTGTGATAGATGTAAGAGGGCAAAATTATAATGAGAATCAATTGCGAGTAGTGAGTGATAAAATACAAGAAAGAACAAATGGTTTGGTTAACAGGAATAATATAGAATTTATAACAAGCGATAAAAGTAAAAAATGAAAAAAAATGGCGTTGGTATCACCGGAGGAGGGATGATAAGATATCTTGGCAACAAAGAGGAGATGCAAGAATTTTTTCATTTAATTGATAGATATACTAAGGAATATGATTCTAATACTGATTATAATTTAATACTTGATAGATTATATAAGCGTTATCTAAAGTTAGAGGAGCTAGAAGAAACGAAGAGGCTTTTAAATAGGATACAGAATATTTTTTTCAAAATCCCATGTGATGCTGAGTATATACGTTTTCTAAATACTAACATGGAAAGCAGCTCTGTTAATTTTAAGGCAAAAAATCTTAAAGAGTTTTTTGAAGAGTACTTCTATATTATTTTAAAAACTATAGATTCTGCAATTTTCGATCACGAATATTATAAGAAAAAAGGAGAATTTTCTTATAGGAGAGTGCGTATTACAAAACAAGATATAGTGCAACATACAATTGATGAAATGCGCCCTAATGAGATATACGATAATCTAGAAGGAGAACCATATTGGATAAGAGAATCTGTAGTGGATTGGGATGCAAGTAAGAAATAGTTCTCTTGAATTTGGGGAGTAGTAAAAGCCGGGTATAAAGCCCTCCCAAAAGTTCATTATTTTTTGCATAGGGGGGCTTCCATAGGCAAGAGGAAATCAAGTATACTGATAAATGTAAGATGAGAGGAGTGTGTAAAGGATGAAGTAGATACTTTTGAATCAGATTTTAAGTAAGTTATGTATGCATAATTCGAAGATACATTACTAGTGCACAAACATTGCATTAAGATAATATTAATAAATCAACTAATAAATTGATATTATTATAGTAATAACATATGAAAATGCTGCTACCAGAAGGATGGCTTAAGAATCTAGAGAAGAAAAGTCAGTGAAGAGATAATAAGGATTTCTGTGGTTAATAAAAAATATTTAAATCAGACAATTAGTACTTTTATTAACATTATCTTATCGATATTTGTATCCGTAGCATTAGGAGCTCAGGGAGCAACAGCAGTAGGCATACAAAGTGGAGTTACCGCAGCTGTTACCAGCACCGCATCGGGAATTACCAGCAATTCAGTTCAGAATAACAACTTTAAAAAAGGAGTAAAAGAAA
>CAYWJW010000088.1:0-2956 GCA_964458795.1 uncultured Candidatus Jidaibacter sp.
TAAACCAAACAGGAACTATCCTTTAAAAAGCGGCGGAGCAATCCGTCGCTTTTTTGTTATCCCTCAACTATCTTAAAAATTATTGCAATGATTTAAAAGAGAACCTAGACAACTTACGCAATTATTGATATAAAGGCTTTGAGCAAAGGGACCTTAGTTCAGTTGGTTAGAACGCACCGCTCATAACGGTGTTGTCGCAGGTTCAAGTCCTGCAGGTCCCACCAGCTATGTCTTATTAAATATGTGATTTCGCATAAGTGTCTTTAAAAACCATAGAAACAAGTTTTTCTGTTGCGAATAAATTTATTATGGCTAAACTCCCAAGATTAATAAATTCATATAATCAGTCAGTATCATGGGTCTACCAATTAGGTTAATTCCAGTAAAAACCAATTTTGACTTTGTAAAATACAAAGCCATAGCGCTTGTGTTCAGCTTACTTATTACCATAGGAGCCATTGGCCTTGTGTTCTACAAAGGTCTAAACTTTGGCATAGACTTTAGCGGTGGCATCGTAATGGAAGTTAGACCCAATGAGGATATAACTATAGATGAATTTCGCACAACACTTACCAAACATGGCTACGGTGGTGCGCTCATTCAAAACTTTGGCAAATCTGGCGACATAATGATACGCATTCAGCCACGTGATGATTCACCTAACCAAATAGAAGAGGTCAACCAGATCCAAGAGATCCTGAAAAGCTCGCTTAGCGAAAAAATCGAGTTCCGCAAAGTCGATTACGTTGGCCCAAAAGTCGGCAGCGAATTTGTCCTAAATGGAGTACAAGCTATGCTTGTTGCCATAATAGGAATGCTCGCATATATTTGGTTCCGCTTTGATTGGCAATTTGGCATCGGCGCCGTCGTATCACTTGTACATGATGCTATAGTAACACTCGGTTTTTTCTCTATCAGCCAATATGACTTTGACCTAACTTCAATTGCCGCCATATTGACCATAGTAGGCTATTCAATTAATGATACTGTAGTAATTTACGACCGTATTCGCGAAAACTTACGTAAATATAAAGGACAATCTATGGTCTATATAATAAATTTGAGCATCAATGAAACCCTATCTCGCACCATCATGACTGTTGCAACCACATTACTAGTATGCCTTGCTTTGGTCTTAGTTGGCGGAGAAGTACTGCGTGGCTTTAGTATGGCGCTCCTTTTTGGGATCGCATTTGGAACTTACTCTTCCATATATGTAGCAGCCCCAATTTTATTGTACACTAACCTACGGGCTAGCAAGCAGTAATACCTTTTATTAACTCCAAAAAAATGAGAAATAATTATGAGCTTTAAAAAATATTTCCGATGCAGATCTGTTGAAGGCCTAATAGAAGAGGCCCAAACATCTAAAGAACTGAACAGATCTTTAAATGCATTCCAACTGGTAATGCTTGGAATAGGTGCGATCATCGGCGCTGGTATATTTGTATTTACAGGATCCGCTGCGGGCCAACATGCTGGCCCTGCAATAACTTTGTCATTTATGCTTGCCGGCCTTGCATGCGCCTGTGTAGCTCTATGCTATGCTGAGCTAGCATCCATGATACCAGTATCCGGTAGTTCATATACCTATGCCTATTCATCTCTAGGAGAGCTGCCTGCCTGGATTATCGCCAGCATGATTATGCTCACCTACTGTCTCGGTGCAGCCTCAGTATCTAGTGGATGGTCCGGCTATGCACAAAGCTTTATGGCTGATTACGGCTTATACCTTCCAGCACGTCTCACAGATTCATTTGGAACTTCAGTTAAATTAGAAGATGGCACAACTGTAACAACCATACTAGATTTACCAGCATTGTTTATTGTCTCAATGGTAACATACGTTGTTTTTAGGGGCTCAGAAGCATCGGCATGGGTTAACACTATTATTGTATTCATCAAAATGTCGGTTCTATTTGCATTTATCGTGCTTGGTGCGACCAAGGTGGATCCCGCAAACTGGCAACCATTTATCCCAGAGAATTCCGGAGTATTTGGTGAGTTTGGCTGGTCTGGTGTTGTAGCGGGCGCATCCGTCATATTCCTTGCTTACACAGGATTTGACGCAGTTGCGACTGCAGCCCAAGAAACCAAGAACCCTAAACGCGATTTACCAATTGGTATAATTGGCTCCTTGGTTATATGCATATTTGTTTATATCCTAGTTTCTGGAGTACTAACTGGCATAGTTCCTTACAAAGAGCTTAATGTTGCAGAACCAATGGCAATAGCACTTAACAAAATGAACATGCCCTGGTTTTCAGTAATTATAAAAATCGGCGCAATATCAGGGTTAACAACTGTAGTGCTAGTTCTGGTATATGGTGCGGTTAGGATTCTTTACTCAGTAACGCATGACGGTTTATTACCGAAGTGTTTGGCCAAAACTCATCAAAAAACACATACACCACATATACTCACCTTTGCTGTTGGGGCACTTATTGCAACATTAAGCTCGATACTTACCGTTGATAAGCTAGTAAAGCTTGCCAACTTTGGAGCTCTTGTAACATTTACTATAGTCTGTATTGGTACGGTATATCTACGCTATAAAAAGCCTTATATAAAACGTGAATTTAAATGCCCATTGATACTGTTTATACCGCTCCTTGGTGCAGCGCTCCTGATTAGTATCATATGCAGTCTACCGACGGAAATTTACGTATATGCAGGTGTATGGCTGCTGTTTACCTTAACTATATACTTTTTATACAGTAGTAAGCATAGCCATCTATTGCATCCGAGGCAGAAGTAATAATATACTTAAACTTTTTGATCCACCATGCTTGCGAACTCAAGCGTGGTGGTATAAACTGACTTCTGACCGCACTTCTTTTATCTTATATTTATTAGTATACTTGACTAATTAGACCTAATGGAAGTCCCTTATGAAAATATTTTGGGGCTGTACCAGATAAGTGATTACAAATACAGCTTAACCCAAGATAATATG
>CAYWJW010000089.1:0-2932 GCA_964458795.1 uncultured Candidatus Jidaibacter sp.
TTTTCTTCTCATCTCTTCCACATAACATTTTTATGTTATCTGGTACAGCCCCAAATATTTTTATGGAGGAGATTGGATGGTGCATTTGGCTATATCACCTTGTAGACGGCCAAATCTCCAACTTGTCTTGTAATGGTTAATTACCTGTTAATGTACATGACACTTCTTTGTTTAGTTCAAGTTTAATGCGCCATACAACCGCATCACCTTTTGATAAAAGTTATATGACAAATTTTTCAGTTATGTTGTAATTTACTTGTATATAAGCCTGTTTTTTGATACAATTACATCTAAATTAATGAATTTCAAATATGCTTAACAGAGATAGTTGTAGTGAAATTACAGATAAAGATCTAGCGATAAAAACCTTACTCGAAGTAGATGCAAGTGGTGTGACCCAATTGCAAAGATGGATAAGGGAAGGGGAGTGGAAAAAGCTGCGAGATAATCTGTGCTATATAGAATATGGTGAGTTGCCAGATTTTAAAGTTGCCTCACATGATGGATTCGGAAGCGAAGCTACTACAGAAACTTTGATCTGGGAAGCCATAGCAGGTAGGGCATCTATTGATGATATTATGATGCTACTTGAGCATGGTTTTGCCTATCCAATTATGGCAGAAGCTGATGAACGCCCTCAAATTCTTGAGGAACACAGGGTTCTACGGAGAATTTTAAACTTATATGAAGATATGGGTATATGGAAAGGTCTTGCACGCAAAAACCGCATGAGTACGGTGGACTTTATAACCGTATGTGCCTTTGAGCAGAAATATGGAGCCCTATATTCTAATATCGACATTAAGGAAATATTGAAATCCATCTTCATATTTTATTATGATAACCCAGAAGAGCTGCAAACTTTTATAAATGAATGTACACAATACTTAAGTTTTGAGGCTTTGCTTTTTGTCTGCCTTAATCAGTCTTATGGTTATACCTTAGATAAAGCTTTGATAAACGATAAGTTGAACCTAGGCAACGAGTTAGGCGAGAGAAAGGCTTCTCTGATTAAAAGTTTGTTGGATAAAGATATTGCTGCAATAAACAAATGGCTAGCAGTTAACCAAAGTGACCTTAGCGAAGTAGAATCCTGTATATTGCTGCAAATCAAGTCTAAATATCCATGCTTTAATGATGTTGATCCGTGGATTAACAATAGAGAAATGGAAGAAGTAACAAGGCTACTAGAGAAACTTGAAGCGCTAGATAACCCGAATATCGAATGTCTATATAAATTTTTTAAGGATGAGTTAAAGAAAAGTTATATAGGCTGCAACAGCCCTGTATTTCTAAAAGCTTTTTTTAATAAAGCTAACTTTAGTATGAATAAAGTTATTAACTTAGCTAGGCATATAATGCTTTATGCGCCTGCGCATGTAGACGCAAATATAATATTCAATGCAGCGATTGATGCATGTAGAAATAGTAAAAACATCGATGAGGGGCAACCTGTTGGTAAAGATGTTTTCGAAAGTATGATTTTACCAGTTATTTTTCAAATGTTCTTGCAGAAGTCAGAAGAAGAAAAGCAAAAAGAACTGGAGTTAAAAGCTGGAGCAGAAGCTTCAAACGCAGGTTTTGCTGAAGTATTGTTTTATAATCTGAATGAAACATCCAAGCGATATCTCATTTTATTTTATCTCGGATTTGATTTTAAACAATATGACGAAAGACTTTTGGCTGCAACTATAGATACTTGTTCGGATGAGGATGTGTTTGAAGGCCTAAGCAGAGCTTTAGGTGAAGATAATAGATATCTCGTAGCTAAAAAATATCATGATGAATTTGTGGCCTTAAGAGATGAGCTCTTTGAAAAAGATGGGTTGAGATACAAATTAAAAACTGCCAAAAAAGCCGAAGTTAGTGAGAAAGGTTGGATAGCAAAACTTTGTGGATTAGTTGTAAGCCAAGAACAAAACCCTGTAATTGATGAGCAGGAAGCTGCAGAGAAGAAAGCCAAGTTTGAAGAATTTGTGAAGCTATTTAGGCGAAATCAAATAGTCGCGAATGCTAACAAAGAGGCTGATAACTTCTATAGCTTAAAAGATTACGAGTACTCAACCAATGTGTTTAATGACTTTGTGGATGCTATGGGGGCAGACTTTGTACGCTATAAAATCATCCCTAAGCCTGTGGATAGAGATGAAGGAGGTAAATATAGGTCTGGGAGAACCGGGTATATGCCACCTAATAACCACAATGGCCCTATGCCAAAAGCACCATACCATCATATCAAACTCGATCTCTCTTGCTCTTATAGTAATAGCTACTTTTATATACAAAGCCGTATTAACCTAGGATTTAACTTTTTATGTAATTTTACCGGAAGCTCTGCAGTATTACTGCTAGCCAATCAAGCAGGCATGGATAGTTTGTGGAAAAAATGCTTGGCTATGGTTGCTTATACCTGGGCGGTTAACCCTCCTACCATTCGCTGGGAAGATAAACAATTTAGATTTCAACTATCTTTCTGTGCATTGCCCCTACTGCTAGCTCCTATAGTGCTTATAACTAATAGTCCTTCACCAGCTAAAAGTTTCTTTGTGCAATTAGGATTTACTCAGTATCCAAAAGAAGAGATAGCCCGACTATCTGCCAGTATGAATTTCCTAACAGAGCGACAAAATGCCTGTATAATCCTCGCAACCACTGTGGCATCCAGTATAGTATTTTGCGCTAAGAATTATAAGACTTACAATTATAAAGTTGATAAAATTCTGGAGAAAATAGAAACTTTCACTGATAAGTTATACCCAAATATTTTTGAAAGAGGGTAAGTTTTAAATAAATGCTTTAAACAGCAAATATAGTCCAATTCCTGTCATCCCGCGACTCCGATCGCGGGATCCATATTAAAGCTTCACTAACGCTCAGAATGTTTTATAGAAAGAGAGTTTTGGACTTTAATAATTAAAAAAGAAAAGTAATT
>CAYWJW010000090.1:0-2818 GCA_964458795.1 uncultured Candidatus Jidaibacter sp.
TTTAATAATTAAAAAAGAAAAGTAATTTTCTATTGGAACATGGACCCCGCGATCGTAGTCACGGGGTGACATTTGCCATATAATCCATATAATTTTTATCTTTAAAAAGGTTGTCCGCTTTTTAATCCCGAACTTAGGTCTTTACCTGGAAATTGCAGTATCAAGCATATCCAGTACCTGAGTTTGCTCTAAAGTGCGGCGTGATGTATGGAATGCGGGGTATGTGCTCTCGGCGAATTCTTTGCATGATTTAACATATGCTATATGTATAGTGGGATCAACAACCTTACTATTAGTAAAATGAGGGTTTGAAAGTACTGTGCTCACAAGTACAGGGTTGCACATGCGCACTGCAAGCTTAAGGGGAGTTTCATGCGCTTTAAAAAAATATTCAACAACTTTTTCTCCAGTATGTGTTTGGGATTGCACGGCCAAGAAAGGATTGACGAATAACAAATTGGGGATCTTATCTATGATTGTGTTGAAGAATTCATGCTTGTGATTCAATATTGCGAATGATGCTATACTAAGTTGTAAAGATATAGTCTCATTGCGAGAAGTTGATATTTCTGTAGTTATAACAGCATTTGCAGAATAGTCACTATTGCTCGATAATAGGTTTTGTAATTCTTGTTTGGTGCTGGAATTTTCTTCTTTGTTTAATAAGCTAAAAAAAGACTGTTTAAATTCCAAAAGCTTTGCCTGGTCAGTGCTAAACATTTGTGCTCCTCAAATTACCTGCTACTTTAGGATAATATCAAAGAATACTACGCTGTCTAGAAAAGGTTAATAGCTGCCTGTTTCATTAGAGGTATCCAATTCCTTATGGAGCATTGCATCCAGCTCAGCTCTGTCAGGTCCTGTAATATAACTTGGTGCGCACAAAATCTTCCTATCTTCAGCATCATTACTTACTAAAACAATAGGCGGTAATCCACCACTCGGGTTTACAAACTCTTCAATTACTGGATATTCTTCTGAGGTTAGCTTATTTGGTGTGTAACCATCAGCTAGTTCCAGTGATGTATCACTCCTTGTTTTTTCTGTCAGTTTCTGAGTTAAAATGTTGCTTATCTCAACTTTATCAGGCCCAATAACACAATCCAATAACTTGGTTTCAACTTCAGCGCCTTTTCCAAGAAGTAGTTTCACTATCGCAAGGCTACCACTTTTGATAGCGTACTCAAGTGCAGTGCTGCCATCTGAGTTCCTTGCAGTTATGTTTGCACCTTTCTCGAGAAGTAGTTTAACTACTTTGAGAGCTTCTGCATTGGGGTTGTCAGCATAATATTCATGTGGAGTACAAGCAAAAGATAATACTGTAACCCCTTTGGTAGATATAGCATTAACGTTCGCCCCTTTTTCTATTAAGAAAGGAACCATAATAGCTGGGGTTTCGCTCCATTCGATTGCTTCATGCAAGACTGAATTACCAATCCACTTGACATTAATATCAGCACCTCTGTCGAGTGCATACTCCACTCCTCCGCTAAAGTTATCCTCAGATATAGCGCTAAATAACATGGAGTCTGAATTTCCAAGGTGCCAGTAGAAGGAAAGGGTATTATGAATTTTAGCTAACATGTGAACCTGCATGTAGAATTTAATTAGATGTTGGGAATTATACGATATTAGTCTTTATTAAGCAATTGCTTAATATGATTGCTACACTCAAGTGCGGTATCTGTAGGAGATGAAGTGCCAGAGGTAGCTGAGGCACGCAAGATACCAGCAGACTCTTCATAATACATGGTGTTTAGTGTTAACATGTCACCTGAAAGAGTAGCATGTGCTGCAATTGGAGTTGTGCAATTTCCTTCCATTTCTTGCATAAATCGTCTTTCTGCTTGTATGCAAATTTCGGTTGGTTTATGGGTAAGCGGTGCTAGGAGCTCATGGATTTTAGTATCGTTTTTACGGGTTTCTACGCAGATTACCCCTTGGCCAATCGCTGGTATCATCTGGGTTTCAGTGAAAATCTGCTTAATAACTGAGTCTAGTCCAAGGCGTTTAATCCCGGCATAAGCTAGTATGCATGCGTCTACCACCCCATTCTGCAGCTTTTCTATCCGAGTAGGTACATTGCCGCGGAATGGAATGATCTCTAAGTCAGGACGGAGAGCATTAAGTTGTATATGCCTTCTAGATGAAGAGGTGCCAACTTTTGCACCTTGTGGAAGGCTATCAAGATTTTGATACTTATCACTTAAGAAAACATCAAAAGGATTTTCACGCTCCAAGTAGCAAGAAAGCATGAGTCCTTCTGGTAAGAATGCGGGGACGTCTTTTAGAGAATGTACGGCAATGTCAATTGTACCGGAGATAAGTTGTTCTTCCAGCTCTTTAAGAAATAGGCCTTTGCCACCTATGAGTGCGAGGTTAGCATCATACATAATGTCACCGGTTGTGCGAATATGTTCGACCTCTATTTCAATATCGACATCAGGATTATGTTTGTGCAATAATGAGATTACTATATCAGTTTGCACAAGTGCTAACTTGCTCGATCTGGTTCCAATCTTGATTTTCATATGTACACTCTGTTAAATTGAGTTATGGAGAAGAAAGTAGAAAGAAACCTAGAAAAATTTAAGGCTATGTCACACCAAGACTTGATTAGCGTTGTTGCATGGATAGTGCATATACTTGTAGCCCGCCAAATACGAGGCAGAGAATATGCTTCTTCAATCAATATTGCTTCACCTCTTGGCGTCTGAGATCCCCACGTCGCTTCGCTCCTCAGGATGACAAATCCCTGGAAAAACCTAGCCTCCGTCATCCTGAGGAGCCGCAGGCGACGTGGGGATCTAGGAAGTTT
>CAYWJW010000091.1:0-2808 GCA_964458795.1 uncultured Candidatus Jidaibacter sp.
TCTTGGATCTGGATTTCACCTAAATCACCGGAGGCTAGATTAACGAGTATTCTTCCGCCAGTCCGAGATTGAACGTGACCTATAGAGACCCGGACTCTATTTTTATCAGTATTAATATAAGCAAAATACATGCCATAATCTTCTCGCTGCCATCGAATAGCTCTGCCTAATTCATCCGTATTCTGTAAAAGCCATCTTAATATGTAGAGATCTTTAAAGGTACCCATGCCACTTCTCCTAGCTTAGATGATATTGCCCGGATAGTATCATAACAGTATCTTAGTAATCAATAGTTTGACTTTCAGATGTTTAAATTTTATATATAGTCTAGTTCTTACTGAATCTGAAGGAGACTGCTTTGTATTCTATGGCTTTGTTTGTCGTACTTTTTATAACACTTTGTTTTATTTTGATCACAGCCGTTGTAGGAACTGCGAATAGAAGGTTACCCCACTTAGTCGGTGTTCATAAAACTTACGCCAGATGTTCTCTTATATCAACTCTTATCTTAGTTATCCTCATTGAGCTAAAAGTGAGAATGAGTGGTGGAGCACATTTGGACTGGCTTTTTATAGTTCATCTATGTTTTGCGATCCCATTTTTACTTAGCTTAGTAGGCCTTAATTATAGGTTTAATGGTCTGCGCAGCAATTATCATGCTCGGATAGCTTATACATGCTTAGTATTATTTGTAGGGGCGTTAGCTACCGGCGTTCCGTTTCTCAAATTCTTAATGGCTTGATAACTCAAGCCATTTTTTATACAATCAATATTAGTGAAAGACCTATTAAAACGTGACTCTATATTTGTGGCCTGGGCAATATCAATAGCTGCGATGCTGGGCAGTTTATATTTTAGCAATATCAGAAATTTTCCTCCTTGTATTCTTTGCTGGTATCAGAGAATCTTTATGTATCCGTTAGTTCTAATTATTGGAGTTGGGATATATAAGAAAGACAAAAATCTTCCGGATTATGTGCTGCCTCTAGCCGGCATAGGATGGCTTATTTCTGTTTATCATAACCTACTTTATTACAATATAATTCCTGAGAGTGCCACGCCCTGTATCAATGGGGTATCGTGCACTACTAAATTTATAGAATATTTCGGATTTGTAACCATTCCATTCTTGTCATTTGCTGCGTTTACTATTATTATAGCTACGACGCTGATGTATAAAAAATATTTAAAATCATTAACTAACTAATAATATGTCTAGAGAAACAAAAATCATGATAGGTATCGGTCTGGCATTTGTGGCGGTAATTGCCGTAATTGGTTTTGGGATTAAATCTCAGATGAATCCTACTCCGGCGGATAATACGCTCTTAATTAAGGCTAGCAGTCACAGTACAGCCAACCCTTCAGCCAAAGTAAATCTTGTGGAATTCGGAGATTACCAATGTCCTGCTTGTGGGGCTGCCTATCCGGTAGTCAAAAAAATCACAGACGATTATAAAACCAATCCTAACTTTAACTTCGTTTTCCGCAACTTTCCGTTATCTCAGCATCAAAATGCTCAGATCGCCGCCCAAGCCGCTGAAGCTTCCGGTGCCCAGGGTAAGTATTGGGAAATGCACGATGCTTTATATGAAAATCAGGATAAATGGTCTGAAAATGGTAAACCCTTGGATTTATTCGTCGGTTATGCTCAGAAAATAGGACTTGATATTAATAAGTTTAAAGCTGACGTCCAGTCTAGCAAGTACTCCTCTGTCATATCTTCTGACTATCAGGACGGAGTGGCCCTTGGAGTAAATTCTACCCCCACTTTTTATCTCAATGGTAAGGCTATAGTTGGAGTGCCAACATACGCTGATTTAAAAGCTCAAATCGAGGCCGATCTCTCTAAATAATCTAATATCAGCTGCTACTATAAAACCATTTTGCCTAGGGGCATGGTTTTATAGTGTTAAAAAACATAAAAAATGGTATAGTATATTAATGGGATCTTTTTCTAATAAAAAGCTCATGATATACGGGGGAATAGGAGTCGGCATACTTGTTGTCGTCATATTGGCGATACGAGGAGGCAAAGCCACTCCTAAGTATGAGCTTATGACCGCTTCTCGCGGTGAACTTATCCAAGAGGTCAGTGTCACGGGTAAAGTTAAGCCTGCTCAATCTGTAGATCTACAATTTCAAAATTCTGGTCGGTTAACTGCAATTAATTACAAAGCCGGCGCTAAAGTCAGCACTGGAGCTGTAATCGCTTCGCTAGACACTCAAGATTTACAGGCACAGATCTTGCAAAAGGAAGCCGGAGTTCTTTCGGCCCAAGCTGATTTAGACAAGACTATAAAGAACTTTCAATCTCTTAGCGATCCGGCTATATCAACAGCCCTAAAGACAGATCTTGATAACGCCAAATCCAATCTTAAGCAGGTACAAATAAAGGCCGATGCTGATTTGGCTACAGATTATAATAGTGCGTTTAATGCCACCGTCGAAGCTATAACTGAAGTTAACGGCTCCCTTGCTCTTCTAGAAGATATCAGGAAAACTTATTTTGAAGGCAAATATCCCTGGGATGATAATCTTAAATCTTATAGAGATCAGGCCATAGTTCAAGTTCAGACTGCTCGTAGTGTTTTTCCTCAAGTTGATAATTCGGGAACAATTATAACTCCTGATTTATATAGCAAAGTAGATGCTGCTCTTAAAAATATTCAAACTGCTTGTCAGACCATGAGAACGGCTTTTGCCTATCTGCAGAATACAATGCAAGCCAATCCCTATTTAGTTACATCCTCTACTGACCAGTCAAGAATTAATTCCGAGGCAACAGCCATATCAGTAGAATTATCT
>CAYWJW010000092.1:0-2679 GCA_964458795.1 uncultured Candidatus Jidaibacter sp.
TAAGGGCAAGAAAAAGATGGTCGCACTAACCGCTCTCATGCGTAAAATCTTGGTTATAGCCAATGCTAGATTAAAATCTCATCTTTTTGCTTAAGACATAGTTGATATTTATTAGTATAGTTGACTAATTTTGCCAATGGAAGTCCCTGATAAAAATATTTTTGCATTTCTTAATTTATGACTTCTGTTGTGAAGAATGCTTTTTTGGCGATTCTTTATCAGATCCCTTTAAACCCTCAATGAATTTTTTAGCCTTTTCCACGGCTCTATGCGAACCGTCTTTTATATCCTCTATATAGAGATATTTAGAAACTGTATCCCAATGAGATTTAGTAAAAGTATATTTCTCTTTTAGCTCGTAAATAACAAATGCAAAGAAAAATATTATTGAAAATAATATAAAAAAGGTCTCTATAAACCTCATAAAAAAAGCTGCAATACCTTTGATTACATTATATAGCCATTTGAATGGCTTCAAGATTGTTTCAAGCATAGGACAACCGATTGGTTTTCATATCTATTATTTAAGCACAGAAAATAATTAGATAATAGATAATATTTTTGCTTTACAAAAATTATACCAATTACAGTAAATAACTGTACAGATGCGTATTTGTGCAACCACTAACTTCTGATGGTGCGTATTATAACATCTGATTTAATTGTGCGCTGCAGGGGGCAATCGTCAGCTGCATCAAGCAGTGCTTCTCTCTGTTGATCCGTTAGTGCTTCGCCATGAAGTATTATACGCTTTTCAATGACTTCTACCTTACCAATCCTACCCACAACGCCTATAACTTCACTTGCATCTTTCTTTGCATAAGTTATATAAACCTCTACGTTCTCAAGCGGCCAAGACTGTCTAATCGCCAATGTGCGTATAGTCATCGCATTGCACGTACCAATAGCTGCTACAAATAAATCATAAGGTGCTGGGCCTAAATCGCCGCCACCATAGGAAATTGGCTCGTCTCCTATAAAATTGTGGCCTGATACATCCACTGTCACTGAATAAGCACTCTCACGAGTTTCTTTTATATAGGCTTCAACACTCATAATGTACTATCTTCAATAAACATAACTATAGCGTAACACAAATGCCAATAAAATCAACGATATATTGGAGTGATGCGGTTGCAGCTAGGAAGATAGTGCAGATTATAATTTGCTTATTGCTTCGCGTCTAAAAAGTTAAGGCCTGCAAATCTCGAGTTGAAATCTTCTACTTGCCCCACTTTTGTATTTACAAAATTCACAAGATCTTTGTTCCAAGCTGGATGGTTCGCTGGATCAATATCGGTTTTGTATGTATCTAAACCTAGGGTTGAGCGAGTAACAAACTCACTCCCATCGGTGCGAATTACTGTGACTTCTTTATATTTTGGATGGATAGATGTTTGTTTTGGCATATTAAAAACCGGAAATTTTGAAGTAATATATGATAAACCAATACAGGACTCAAGTCAATTTTATAAGCACACAAAAATTAAATAAGTTTAAAAAACTATTTGACCAACAATAAGCAGTAGTTTCTAATAGCCTAAACTTTTATTTAGATTTTCAAAGATGGCACTAAGCTTAAATAGAGTTACCCTAATTGGTAACATCGGTCGGGATCCTGAAATCAGAAGTACTCAGGACGGTAGGGAAATAGCTTCCTTTCCTATAGCAACATCTGAAGTTTGGCGCGATAAAGCTACAGGAGAGCGCAGAGAACGGACAGAATGGCATAAGATAGTAGTATTTGCACAGCCATTAATAAAAATCATAAAGGACTATGTGCATAAAGGATCCAAGCTCTATGTTGAAGGTTCGCTACATACGCGTAAATGGCAGGACCAATCAGGCGTTGAGCGTCAAACTACAGAAGTAGTTATACAGTCTTATAATGGAACTATCATGATGCTTGAATCTCGTCAAAGTGGCATGAAGAGCGAAGAACATTCTCATCGCGAGCCGCTAGCGGTTGATGACAAGGTAGATCATGGATTTGAAGCCGAGCATCTTGACGACGAAATTCCATTTTAATTATGACAATCCTGCAGAGTCCTCCTTTAGAATACCGACTTGGCGTTGGCATTATGCTTGTCAACAAACATAGGCAAGCATTTGTTGGGCTGCGGCTTGATCATGATAAAACAGGTTTTGATGCATGGCAAATGCCTCAAGGCGGGATAGACCCAGATGAGACTCCGCTCATTGCTGCAAGCAGAGAGTTAGTGGAAGAAGTTGGTATTGATTCAGCCTCCGTCATAGCAGAGCATAGTGAGTGGCTCTCTTATGACTTGCCAGCAGAACTTATCGACCAAGTTTGGAATGGTAAGTATAGAGGGCAAAAACAGAAGTGGTTCCTTATGCAGTTTACAGGCAGTGATAAATTGATCAATATCAATACGCATAATCCTGAATTCAAAGCCTGGCGATGGGAAGATATAAATAACCTTGTATCCAATATAGTGCCATTCAAGCGTGATCTTTATCGTCAAATTATAGCTGAATTTTCGCCAATTATAGCAAAACTTTGAGTGACGCGCATCTGTGTAGTTATTTATTGGAATTGGTATTATATGGCAAATGTCACCCCGCGACGCAGGTCGCGGGGTCCATGTTACAATAGAAAATTACTTGGGGCTGTACCAGATAAGTGATTATAAATACAGCTTAACCCAAGATAATATA
>CAYWJW010000093.1:0-2278 GCA_964458795.1 uncultured Candidatus Jidaibacter sp.
TTGACCTTGTTGCGCAAGGACAAGAATTCACCATAACCAAGCGTGGCAAACCTATTGCCGTATTAAGCCCATATAAACGACGCGATAATGTTTCCATTAAAAAAGCTCTAGATGGACTCACAAAGCTTAGAAAGAAGATAGGAAAAACCGGCCTCACTTTGAAAGATATCAAGAGTATGAAAGAGCTGGGGAGAAAATAAAATGGATAAAGCCTTTGTTTTAGATTGCTCAACAACAATATCTTGGATACTTGAAGACGAAAAAAATCCAAAAGCAGAAGCTTTGAAAAAAAAGTTGCTAACTGCAAAGGCTAAGGTTCCAAGTCTTTGGTTATTAGAGGTTGGAAACGTTCTAATGACCGCCGAACGCAGAAAAAGAATTTCTGAAGCTGATATATTTACTGCACTGCAATTTCTAGAAACTCTGCCCATAGAGATTGATAAGCTTTCATCCACCCGCGCTTTTGGCAATGTTGTTCACTTAGCACGTGAATATAATTTAACATCATACGATGCATGTTACCTTGAATTGGCTATGCATTACAACATTCCACTAGCAACCTTAGACACACAACTAAATAAAGCCGCGATTAAAGCTGGCGTTAAAACACTATAGCTAAGTCAGTATAAAATTAGCTATAATATAGTTTACCAAGGCGAGCTGGCAATCTCACCGCTCTTTATCATTACGTCTAGACGCTCCTGAATGAATTCAATCACATCAGGCCTTATACCTAAAGTCTTAAGATTAATTGCAAATTTATTATGTACAATAATGCGTAAAACGCCAATAGCAGCGCGCCTCAGTGCAAATGGATCCTTAGATCCTGTAGGTTTAATACCTATTGCGAACATTTGATTTAACGTGTCGAGCTTGTCAGCAACTGCAAGAACCGATGCCAGAGCACCTTCTGGGAGCCTATCATGCGGACCTTGTGGCCTATAATGGTCACGTATGGCAATGGCCGCTTGCTCATCTTCGCCACCGTAGGTTGCATAATGATATCCCATTATACCCTGCAACTCTGGAAATTCCTTAACCATATTAGTAGTTAGATCGCATTTAGCCAGCGTCACCGCTCTTGTAAGTTTGACGGCATCAATTTTAAGCATTTCAGCAAGCTTTATGGCAAGCTGTTCTACACTTTGTTGCTTATCATAAATGGAACCAATATCCGCATGGAAAGTCAGTGCCTTTAGTTGGCTTGTACGCGCTTCCAAAGGCGATTTAAGATCTAGCTCATAGAAAAATTTAGCATCTGATAAACGCGCCGACAACACCTTCTGGTTGCCATCAATTAGTGCCAGCCCTCCATCTGAAGGCTCAATGTTCGCAACTATTAGGTAATATGGAGCTAGCTTGCCATTTACATGCTCGGTCATCAAATAACGTTGGTGATTTTTTAAGGCTATGATTAAAACCTCGCGTGGCAGATCCATAAAACTAGCGTCAATTTCAGCTGCAAAAACTTTAGGATATTCAATGAGCCCTACTATCTCGCTCATTAGCCCTTCATCTTCAATTAGACTGATATCTTTACCGCTTAACACGGCAGATACCTGCTCTTTAATACTGCTTTTGCGAGCTTCAGATTCGAGCATAACGTATGCATCTGCAAGCCGTGCAGCATAGTCATTATATGAACTAACAGCTATAGCATCAGGTGCCATAAATCTATGTCCATAGGTGATATTGTTAGTTTCTATGTGATGATAATTAAAGTTGAGCACCTTGCCATCAAGTATACATAGTATTGATTTAACGGGCCGTACCCACCTTAAATCATGGTCACCATCGATCATAGACTTGGGCCATACAAAGTTCTTAATGGTTTCGATTATAGTGCTCTTAAGTATCTCTGTTGGGTCTTCATCAGAACTTGCTATAATCGCAAAGTAGTAATCACTCCGTTTTTCAAGCTGGTCATGGCGCAAATTATTCTTTTTTAAGAATCCCTCGAGCGCAGCTGCTGGAGCTTCCACACGCGGCCCTCTTAGCTCTTGGCTTTTAGCATTAAGCTCAAGCTCAAATCCTTCAACCATCACACCTAAGCGTCTGGGAGTAACCCACGATTTTGCAGAAACCTCTCCAGCAAACGTACTTTTAATAGCTAACAGCAAGCTAGCCTCAAAACGCAACCGCGCATCTTCTTGCATACGCGCCGGAATTTCTCCAGAAAAAATTTCAAGTAATAATTCTGCCATATTATATCTATACCTTTTAGGAAGTTTTAATAATGTATGTACCTAACATCATCACAAATATACCCATTATTTTG
>CAYWJW010000094.1:0-2023 GCA_964458795.1 uncultured Candidatus Jidaibacter sp.
AGGCACCTTGTAAGCATGCACACCAACCTCTGTAAGACTCGTGATTATCCAGTCCTCTAGTTGGTTTATAAATAGCCTGATATCTGGGTTGTCACCGTGAAGTCTTTTTAGGTTGAGCATGGTATAAGCGATGCGTTGGCCAGGTCCGTGATATGTATATTTGCCACCTCTTGCAGTTCTATAAACTGGTGCAACATCAGGTTTTAGTAGTTCTGAGTCATCAGCACTCATGCCACATGTGTAGAGGTGAGGATGTTCAAGCAGCCATAGTTTGCCTACAGATTGGGTTTTATATATCGCCTTGGCCATGGTTTGCATAAGACCTTCAGAATAAGTATAGTCTACTTTCTCTTGGCTTATATAGAGCTCTACCTTATCCGTATTAGACGTATCTACTAAAGTCCCTTTCAATCCAATCCTCTCTAACCTTTATGTATAGAAACAAATGTACTTTTTTACCCAGCAATTTACCTATTTCAAGACGGGCACGTTTGCCAATTTCTTTTATTTTGCTACCACCCTTTCCAAGTGCTATGGTCTTTTGTGTTTCCTTTACTACAAAAATTGCCTGATGGATTGTCACAGAAGTATCAGTCTCTTCCCACAACTCGGTCTCAACCTTAAGCGAGTAGGGGATCTCTTGATGAAGTTGGATAAACGCTTGCTCACGCGTAATCTCTTCACAGATATTGCGTATTGGCTGATCAGTGATCTCATCTTCCAAATAGTGCCATGGCCCTTCTTTGGCCTGTGATACAAAGAATTTAGTGATGCGATCAACCCCGCTCGATTTGAGTGCTGAAAGCGGTATTATTTCCTTGAAAATATTTTCATCTGCCAACTTCTGTATCAAAGGCAAAATCTCGTCCTTAGGTAATAAATCAATCTTATTGATAATAGCAAATAGCGGTTTGTGGATATGTCTTACGAAATTAAGCACTTCCTTGTAAGCATCACCTTTAAGCCTGTTCACATCAAACATAAGGCATACAATATCAGCCTCCTCAAAGGATGTAGTCGCAGCCTTCACAATTGCACGCTCAAGCGTACGCTTTGCGTTAAACAGTCCAGGTGTATCTATAAACACAAGCTGTGTATCGCCCTCATTTATTATCCCACGTATCTTGTGCCTGGTAGTTTGCACCTTATGGGTGACTATAGAGATCTTCTCGCCAACCAAGGCATTAAGCAAGGTTGACTTACCAGCATTCGGCTCGCCTATTAATGCTATTACTAAACTTTTTTGATTACTCATTGCATAGTATTTTATTTTTTATCTTGCTATTATTATAGGTAAAGCTTGATAAAGAATATAGGAGATTTTGCAAAAAAGAAGGATACTGTTACTCTGGATCAATCCCGGAGACATTTAGATGTATGGGAGTGTAATTTACAACGCTCCCATTTAGTGAATATTAAAAAGTAAAATCTACATGCAGTTCAGTCGGGACCAATACAGCTGTTCCAACTATAAAATCTCCATCTTCATCCATTATTTTAAAGTTATTGCCATCTACTACTCCAGTTATATCTCTATCTTCATATGTAGTAATTTTAAAGTTGTTGTCACTTAGCTGTACATCGAGTGAAAAATCTTCTTTTCTAAATTCAGCATCATAAGGTTCTATTGATGCTCTTTCACAAGATGGATATTTAACAATAACACCGTTTGATTGTGGAATTACTGTTATACCTATTGCAGAGCTACTTAGAGAAAGGCTCTCATGCGAGTAGATATTTGCAGATATTAAATACTGAGATCCATCACCCAATTTGCATTGAAATATTATTGGTTCTTTATAAAATCCATCCTTTCCTTTAACTTCCTCTCCCATATTTAGGAGTTTTACTCCTAAGATCTCTATCTTCTTCTTTTCCATAATGTACTCCTTTTTTTATTTTTATCTAGTTTTAATCAAGTAATGCTGCGAATTATATAATATATTTCATATAAAGCAATATAAAATCGTCATTCCGAACTTGATCCCACTAGTGTCCGGAATAAATATAGAAGTTAAAATAT
>CAYWJW010000095.1:0-1992 GCA_964458795.1 uncultured Candidatus Jidaibacter sp.
AATTATGGATTGACGTATACCCCAGACAGCCTAGTTAAATTTCTTAAAGATGCTTTTGGTGGGGGTAAAGAAACAGAAACAGTTGGCCGGGTAGCATTTAGAATGCAAGAAGCCGGGCTTACCAATACCGATGGACTGCTTAAGGGAATTGCGCGAATGCACCATGGGCACTATGAGCTGCCAGATTGGTACGAAGAAAGCATTAAAGGTGTTAGGTCTTCAAATCCTGAGCTGAGTGAGCACCAGGCAGAAACACGTGTTATGTCCAGCAAGCGCACTTCACTAGAGAAGGAGAAGCGTAACGAGATATCCTTACGCGACTATGGGAAGGCTTATAATGACCCCACCCTCACTCCTGCTCAGCAGGCAGCCATTAACGGTACCGCACGCAGCCAAATTGCCGCTATTGATGATGGGGCATTGCAGAATATGATCCGCAAGGAAGAGCAGGGGAACTATGCCGCTGCTTTTATAGCCAAACGTACATTTAGAAGTATCGCCAACCAAGCTCGGTTTCAAGATTTTTTTGCAGAAATTGCTGATACGCTTGGCAATAGGTATGCGGGAAAGCTTACAGGTGTTGGTATAGCTAACTTAAGGATGAACGGTGGCGCCATGGCACAGCACTACCAGGCTATGAACGAAGAAACTAAAAAGTACATAGGTCAGAATCTTGATCTTGTCGTGAAGTACTTTGAGGAGAACGTTGACGACATGACAAACGAGGAACGGGAGAATATCCACAAGTTCATATCGGCCGTTGTGTCAGGTAAACAGGTGATGAGCATAGCCGATACGGTAGGCGCCGATAAGGTGGAGGAACATCTTACGAAGTACACCCAAGCCCGAAATCCAACTGTTCAGGCCGTTAACGAGAACCGTGAAAAGAATAATATTGTTGATGTAGAGGGCATGGCATTAAATAATGATGCGCCGGTATACCACGTGAAGCGGAGGGCTTTATACCCCACACCTCCGCGGCCTGCTCCAGCCGCCGGAGGGGGCCAGCAAAATACTGGGACTCAGCCACAAGGTGGGCTTGTTGATGCCCAAGGTAACCCTATCCGATCATAGCATCCTAGCTAGTTGGTAAAATGCTGTTTCTAAAGGGCAAATTTAGCTACGGGTTTTAGAAAGTGAACAATATATGGCTTACGATGATTTAAATAAAATTTTGGGTTCACTGAGCCAACAGCCTGGTAGATTTTCGGAGGTTGAGACCTTAGTTGAACAATGTCTAGATAGTTTTGATTTGCGCGAGGCCAAGGCTTTAGCTAAGCAGCTCGATGCGTCTTTAGCGAGTTTATCCCTTGGTTTAGCTCCACAGATGCGGGGGCTAGCTGCTCGGTTAAAAATTTTGGCCTTGCCCCTATATGCAAATCATGATGATCTACTGAATCCTTTCAAGATCGGTTTAGGTGGAGCTTTGCCATATGAGACGCCTGATATTATTCAGCGTATTAAGTCTGTGTTACTTGATTTTTGGGTGGGCGATCGTAACCAATGGAGACAGGACATAGTTACTGCTCTGCACCAAAATCAAGACCTACTTACTGCTGCAAATATACTGTCATCCCATGGTGAGCGCCCGGGCACAATTGCTAATTGGTTAGCTGATTATGATGGTCATTTTGGGATAGATCTTGTTGAAAATATTAAAACAGTTGATTATCTTTATCGTTCAGCCTCTACAAAACGCCTTACTCCAGTCGATCGAGAGTTGCTCGCTAAGCTTTTTAGAGTTTACGAGTACCTCAAATTATCTTCAGTGAGTGCCCTGGGTGTTGAAGAGGAGCTAGACTTTGAAGAAAATGGGTTTATAAAGGATTTTAATAACGGCCAACCTCGAATTGTTCTAGATTTAGGACACTATTCCAAAGGAGGCAATTTTAGCGATGAACCACGTGAAGTGGCGACAAGCGTTGCGGCTCGCAAAGCCCCAGTAGTAGAAACATCATTTTAAGTGTTGGCGCATGCGCCATAACTAAGCCG
>CAYWJW010000096.1:0-1758 GCA_964458795.1 uncultured Candidatus Jidaibacter sp.
CCATATGTCTATCTTGGTCTTGCTCTGAAATATTGGCGTGGCCTGATTGAATAGCTTGCAAACCTGGCGTGGAACCTAGCATACCCATGGCACTTAGGGAGCTAAGACCGCTATTCTTTGCCCTTTCAGCAGCCATTCGAGCCATAGGGCTTTCCTGATAACTCTCAGCAAAATCACCGTATAGCTGAGCAGGGTTAAGCAAGCGATTCATTGCGGTGCTTAGAGGCTGATAAGCCTCTTGACCTTGATTATGGTATGGTCTTAGCAATTCCTGAGCATGACCATAATACTTATCTAGCTCTTCTTGGCCTTTCTCATATCCGCGCTCAGGATTCATAAAGCTTTTAGCGCCTTTATATAACCCACCAATTCCTAAGTCGAACATTCCCATAATAATTCCTTACACGCTCGTAACTGTTTCGGTTATGCCGTTCGAGACTCCCGCAACGGCAGGAGTAACTAAAAATTTTAACTTACCGATAGTAGTATCTAGCCACAATCCAGAAGGGAGTACGGGCTTTGCATTCATATCTATTAATGCGGTTATTTCTGCGCTCGTTTTTCTAGTGACGAATGTCGTTAAGCCTTCACCATTTATTTGTGTTTGAGCTTCTGAAATGGTTTCATTCAGCGTATCAACTGTATTTGCCACCCAAGCGCTATAGGTGTATGAAAAGTCATCGTCTAGCAATGGTGCGGGGTTTACTCTATCAAAAAATATTACCGGCATTAGTTCGCCCCTCCGCTTGCCCTACGAACGGATTGAACAGCCCCTAAAATAACAATAGGCGCTGAACTGACAGCAACAAGCTGATAAGCCCGATTACGAGAAGTGCCAAGGTTGTACCATCGCATACGCCATCTATATTGGCCCAGCGGAGAAAACTTTTTATTTCTTTCATATTTAAAAGTAACACCGCCATCGTCTGAATAACGAAGGCCAATAAAAGGCTTAAAAAGCTGATTATAATGATTGTCATCAAATCCAGGGGTATTCCCCTCTTCCATGATTAAAAATACATCTTCGTTGTTAATTTGGTCTTCTGCGATTAAAAATACAGGGGTTCCATCGGGGGCTGCATCCTCAGCAATAATGAAAACTGTATTAGCAAAAGGCGCATTGCTTTCAAAAAATGTTTTGTGACCAAAGACGAAATCTATCTCGATGTAATCAGTAATAAAGTCGGCGTAGTCTTCCTCAAAAATTTGCTCAGTGATAAGCTCATAACGCATAGGGTATTTTGTGAAAGCGTTAATGTCCTGGGGGTTTGTATCGGGCGTTCTTAATTCATTGCGGTAGACATTGCCAGCCATCTCATACATTGCTGGATCGCCAGCAACGGTTACTAGGTGCTTATTATTGAAGTAGACGTGTTTTTGAATGCGGTTTCTCTCACCGTTCAACTCAATAACTCTGCTCCATCGCTGGGTAGCAAAGTTATACTCAATTGATGAAGCTTTGTTATTAACGTCTAATTCATCAAAATCTAAATAAGGTCCAGCCGATACCCTGTAGAAAATAGTATTTTCCCACTGGTATAGAAACCCATCAGACATGCCACCAAGGAAAGGGCTTAAAATATCTTCTTCCCTGGAATTTTCAAGCAATACGTTAATAGCTTGAGATGATATATCAACGGGTTGCTGACCGCTTGACATCATAAAGCTTACTAGGCCGCTAGTATTTTGGGCAAGAAATACCATCCGACCAAAGTCTACGCTAAGAGAATATGAATCGGCTAAGCCATAATCCCAGTT
>CAYWJW010000097.1:0-1717 GCA_964458795.1 uncultured Candidatus Jidaibacter sp.
AATATGAGAGTCAAGGTCACTAATGCCCATGAACTCCTGATGCTTATCAACCTCTTCCTTCCAATCAAGCTTGTTTTCTATCTTGCTGCCTAAAATTGAGAGCAGAGGTGTAACGGCCATACTGAGCGCTACCACAACAAGCAAGAATTGCACTAAGTCCGGCGAAAGAACCTTTGTAGTAGCCGCGATGCTGAACAAGATAAAAGCAAATTCACTGCCTTGTGAAATCAACATTGCAGAGTGTACAGAAGCTCCTGGTCTGATTTTAAATAGCTTACACAATATGAATATGATGAGACCTTTAATGGACAATAGCACTAGCGCTGCAAGTATAACCCTAACTGCATTATCCAATATGAAGTTAAAGTCTATAGACATACCAACTGATAAAAAGAACAATCCTAGTAACAAGCTCTTAAATGGCATTATACTAGTCTCAACACGAGTACGATATTCAGTCTCAGCTATCAATATACCAGCAATAAAAGCGCCCATAGCAGTTGACAGGCCAAGCTCCGCTGTTAGAAGGGCAGCACCAAGCACTATAAGTAGGGTAGTTGCAACATATACTTCCTCAGATTTTGCTGAACCTATAAGACCCAAAAATGGCCTTAAGAAAAGCCGTCCTGCAATTGTGATTAAAATTATAGCAACTAATGCCTTAAGTGCTGAAAGCCCTAGTGTACTTAATAAACTTTGGCTACCTTCCGCCAAGCTTATAAGAGGAAGTAATGCAAGTAATGGGACAACGGCAAAATCCTGCATTAATAATACCGCAAGCGATAGCCTGCCAACTTGGGTAGATTGCAGCTTGTTCTCAGAAAGTACTTGAAGAACTATCGCTGTCGAAGATAAAGAGAGGGCGCAACCTACAAACACTGCTACTGTAGCATTGAGCGCAAAAAATTCATATAAAATATAACCAAAGGCAATCGATGTTATCACTAACTGAGCGCCCCCAAACCCAAAAACAAACCAACGCATATGAATTAAACGCTCAAAGGTAAGCTCAAGCCCAATGGCAAATAGCAAAAAAACTACACCAAATTCTGATATATTATGTGCATAATGTGGTTGCTTGATCAAATCGAACCCAAATTGACCAATTGCTGCGCCAAGGATAAGGTATCCAAGCACCGGGCTTAATTTCATTCTACGGGAAAGCACCACGTTAACGACGGATACAGAAAGCAAAATCAAAATGTCAGGTAAATATCCTAGATTATCCATACTATGCCACACCTCCTAATGACCTTTAATTATACAGACTTGCAGATGTTGAACAAGTTTTTTATATTAAGTTCTTCCGTTGTTGCCAACAATACTTTAAAATCATCTATGAAAATAGGATTTAATTACTTATGAAAATATTATTACAGCTGAAACAGCTTTTACTACCTGCCGCATTAATTGCAATACTTTGCCTGGTTTTTTCTTATGGAAATCTCTTAGATCTTCATACCAAACGACTCTTACTTTCTGTGAGCTTACTTATCAAAGCCAGCATTTTATTCGTACTTCCATTTTTTATAATAGTCTTTGTGGCAAACTCTCTTACTCAAATGCGTAGAAAAGCGCTCAAGTATTTTTTGCTTCTGATTTTATTCATATTTATTTCTAATTTTATAGCTGTATCTTTTGGGTATGGCTTTTTCCATATTGCATCAAGCTTACCAGGGTATGTGGCAAGCCCCCTTGTAAAGCCACACCAGAACCT
>CAYWJW010000098.1:0-1605 GCA_964458795.1 uncultured Candidatus Jidaibacter sp.
GCGCTGCAGCAGGCCTAGCATCTGGTGATACGGTCACCGGCGCAAATACTGCAGCCATTGCGGTGGAGAATAACTTCTTGCCACTTGTTACTGCAATAAGAACGTGCGCAACAAACCCAGCCTGTGCAAGCTTAGTGCGGGATGGAGTAGCTATAGGCATCGCAATGGCTATGACCATGCAAGAAGGTATGCTCAAAGGAATCGAAGGTCTTGATATCGCGGATATCAAGAATAAGCTACCAGGCTTTACACCAGAAGAAGGTAAGGCTTCAGTGCTTACCACCCCAGAGGTAGACCAGCACAATACGGCACTTTCTACTCCACTTCCAGGCAAAGAAATGCATACTAAATCCGAAGGATTTGCTGCCGCCCCAGATTGGGCAAATCGGTTTGGGGACATGTTGTTTAATGAAGAGGCGAGGCCTACACATCGACAGTCAGAAATTGATGTAGGGATAGATCTTGGAGGGGAAGCAGCCGCGCAGATGAGTTTCAAAGAAGGACAGGTGGTACCTTATGGCACCAAAGGAAGTGTAAGGCCTGATTACTGTAAAGGTAATATATGTAGCATTGAAGTAAAGAATTATGATATCAATAAGAATGCTGATAAGATGATAAGGAATGTGATAAAGCAAAGCCATCAGAGGGCTGTAGATCTTCCTTACGGAATGAAGCAAGAGATTATTGTGGATTTGAGAGGACAGAAAGTGAGCGATGAGATTGTAAATAAAGTCAAAAGAACCATAGTTGAGAAGTCAAGTGGCATAATTGATGAAGACAGTATAAAATTTAAAAGATAGCTACTATGGATATTAAAAGTAAAATAGATAATAAAAAGTTTCATAAACTAATTAAAGCGCTGATTAAGAGCAAATTGGCCATACTAGGATTTGGTGCCATTGGGTCCAGCACTGTTGAAAGAGATATAGATGGGTTATTGCAAGGTCTTAACTTTCAATCGGGAAATGGATGGTTAGCATCCAAATTTACAGTGAATGTCTATTGGAGATTTGAGAAAAAAGAAAATATGACCTTTGATGGTGGGAAAAGGATAGGATTCTTGTGTAATGGATCTGATATGTGGTTTTCTAAGGATGCAGAGAATATAGAGAGTGAATTTCACGCATTAGAGCATGCTATAGATAAATATGTAATCCCATACCTAGAACAATACAATTCGTTAGAAAAGCTTATATCATCGTACAATGATGGCACGCTTTCGAGAGCTGAAGCCTTTGGTGCTGATCCTGGATGGCAGTTATATAATTTGGGTTTGGCTTATCTTAATATTGGAGAATACACAGATGCTTTGAGAGAATTTACAGAACTCACTAAATTTCCCACTCGTAATATTGAGTATGAAGTCAATAGAAAGAAAAAAGCACAAGCATATATTAAGAAAATCATTTCTAAACTGCAGATGGCTTAGCTAAAAAGCAGACAGAGTAATTACAATGAATCACAGTTAGACGCATTAAAGGAAAAGATAGAAAATAAATCTAATGGTATAATTATAAAAGGTAATAGCCAAACCCAGGTACAAAGCCCCTAAGTGTTCAATTATTTTTTTGCGCAGGGGCTTCCATAGGTAATGGTAAGTCAAGT
>CAYWJW010000099.1:0-1567 GCA_964458795.1 uncultured Candidatus Jidaibacter sp.
CCCTTCTTCCAAATACTTTTTCCTTCCATCTCATTAGGTTCACTGGTGGGGAATATACGCTTTGGAGCGGTGTTCCGCGGCATCGGCACGACCTTTGTAACGCATCGTCTCATCACGTACCGCAAGACGCTTTTTGCAATGGGAGCGGCGTTTCTCGGGACAATCATTGGGGCCCTCGTAGTTGCCGACCTCAGCCAGAAGTGGCTTTTGCCGGGCATCGTCCTTGCAATTATTGTTTCCGAATTTGCTCCGGCAATTTCAAAACTGATTACCAAGCAAACGTTCGGATTTTTCTCCTTTTTGACTGGTTTCTACATGGCAGTCATGGGCGCCGGTACGGGCATTCTTCTTGTTGCGCTTTTTCGGCTTAAGGACCCTGCGGATACCGCCATTGCAGTCGTCAAAGTGCAGGCGCGGTTTGCAGAGTTTCTTCTCAGCATTACTGCCGTTCTCGTTTACTTTTTTACAGGGAATCTTGACCCGCGAATATGGATCCCGTGGTCTATCGGGATGTTTATCGGCGGCATTCTCGGGGGGTGGGCGCTGAAGCATGTTTCCGGCTGGAGCGGTAAAAATCAGAAAATTATCTTACGAATAAGCTTCGTACTTGCCCTTGGGGTTGCACTTTGGGTATTTTTTAAGTAACAACGTTATACTAGTCAAATGTCCGATTCGCTCTATCAAAAATACCGCCCTGCCAAGTTCAAAGATGTCTTGGGGCAGGAGCATATCGTCAAAACGTTGGAAGGCGCGTTGAAGGAGAAGCACGCCGGACATGCGTACTTGTTTGTGGGTTCGCGCGGAACCGGCAAAACCAGCGTAGCGCGCATTTTGGCAAAAGAGCTTGGCGCGCATGACAGCGACATCCACGAGATAGACGCCGCCTCCAACACGGGCGTTGATAACATTCGCGCACTCCGCGAGGAGGCTGCGGTGATGCCGTTTGAGTCGGAGCGCAAGGTCTACATTGTTGACGAGGTGCATATGCTCTCTAAAGGAGCTTTCAATGCATTTTTAAAACTCTTGGAAGAGCCGCCCTCGCACGTGTCCTTTATTTTGGCGACGACGGAGCTGGAAAAGGTGCCCGACACCATACAATCGCGCTGCCAGGTGTTTACCTTCAAACAGCCCACGCAAAAAATATTGGCAGAGATGATTGCCCGCGTTGCAAAAGCCGAAGGGTTTACCCTGGAGAGTGCGTCGTCGGAACTTATTTCTTTGCTTGCAGACGGCTCCTTCCGCGACGGGCTCTCCATTTTGCAAAAAGTGCTTGCCAGCTCCTCGGACAAAAAAGTAAGCGTGGAGGAGGTGGCGATGGTCACCGGCGCCCCGCGCTCGGAGCTGGTGCATCGCGTGATTGCGGGACTTTCAAAAGGCGACGCTGCTGATGCATTGGGAGCAGTAGGGGAGGCAACGGCTGCGAACGCAGACATGGCAATCTTTTGCATGCTTTTGGTGGAGCGCGTGCGTATCCTCCTCTTGCTGCGCTACGCACCCGCGTTTGGCAAAGAGCTCGCGGCCGATTTGACCGACACCGACAGGGGGGCCTTGGAGGGGTTTGCCGCCG